>NZ_LZDG02000057.1:0-172950 GCF_001672555.2 Pseudomonas sp. AU11447
AGAGCGAGAACGTCACCTTCACCTACCAGGCGAAGGACAACAACGGCGCGCTGAGCGACCCGCAGACCATCACCATCACCGTCACCGGCACCAACGACAAACCGGTCGCCTACGCCGACACCCAGACCACCGAAGAGAACACCGTTCTGCACGGCCAGGTCCCGGTTGCCACCGACGTCGACGGCACCATCGCGGGTTATCAACTGGCCACCGACGTGGCCCAGGGCAAAGGCTCGCTGACCTTCAACACCGATGGCAGCTACACCTTCACCCCCGGYACCGCSTTCGAYCACCTGGCCGYCGGCCAGAGCGAGARCGTCACCTTCACCTACCAGGCGAAGGACAACAATGGCGCGCTGAGCGATCCGCAGACCATCACCATCACCGTCACCGGCACCAACGACAACCCGGTTGCCGTGCCGGACACCGCGCACACCAACGAAGACACCGCGATCCGCATCGACGTGCTGGGCAACGACACCGATGCCGAACACGACGCCCTGATCGTCACCGGCGCCAGCGCCGGCAACGGCACCGTGGTGATCAACCAGGACGGCAGCCTGAGCTACACGCCGAAGGAGAACTTCAGCGGCTCCGACACCATCACCTACACCATCAGCGATGGCAAAGGCGGCACCTCCACCTCCACCGTGGCGGTGAGCATCGAGGCCGTGGCGGACAAGCCGAACCTGAGCCTGGACGGCAGCAGCAGCCACCCGAAAGCCACCGGCCTGACCGTGGACACCTGGACCGGCCTGGACCTGGGTACCGGCGGCAATGGCGCGGCGCCAGCCACCCTGCAGCAGAAGATCGACGCGGCCGGCACCCCGACCACCCACGGCTCCACCGACAGCGTGCGCAACACCGACGTCACCGCCGGCACCGCCACCAAGGTCAGCGGCCTGATCTTCCTCGAGGCCGGCCACACCTACACCTTCAGCGGCGTGGGCGATGACAGCGTGCGCCTGGTGATCGGCGGCAGCACCGTCGCCGAGGCCACCTGGGGCGGCAGCAGCGGCAAATTCAGCGGCACCTTCACCCCGACCGAGAGCGGCTACTACCCCATCTCGCTCTACCAGCACAACCAGAGCGGCCCGGGCAACTACACCCTGAGCATCTCCGACAATGGCAGCGCCGCGCAGGTGCTGGGCACCGGCAGCGCGCAGGTCTACCACGACACCAGTGAGCTGACCGCGGGCGGCGAGCGCCTGACCGACCTGACCGGCAGCAGCGGCCAGAGCCACTACAAGGTGTTCGGCCTCAACGAAGGCAACGAAGACAGCGCGATCAACCTGTCGAAGATCAAGGCCTCGCTGGTCGATACCGACGGCTCCGAGACCCTGTCGATCAGCATCGGCAAGATCCCGGTCGGCGCCACCCTGAGCGACGGCAAGAACAGCTTCACCGCCGACGCTACCCACAGCAGCGTGGACCTCAAGGGCTGGAACCTCGACACCCTGACCCTGACTCCGCCGGCCGACTTCAACGGCACTATCAAGCTGGAAGTCAGCGCCACCGCGACCGAAAGCAGCAACAACGATGCGGCGACCCGCACCGTCGACCTCAACGTCACCGTGTACCCGGTGAACGATGCGCCGACCAGTGCCAACCAGAACCAGAGCACTGCCGAAGACACCCCGCTGACCGGCAAGATCGTCGCCAGCGACGTCGATGGCGATACCCTCAGCTACGCCGTGAAAGCCGGTGCCACACCGGCCCACGGCAGCGTGACGGTGAATGCCGCCACCGGTGACTACACCTACACGCCGGCCAAGGACTACAACGGCCCGGACAGCTTCACCGTCCGYGTCAGCGACGGTAAAGGCGGCTTCGYCGACTCCGTGGTGAACGTCAACGTCACCCCGGTCAACGACGCSCCGACCACYGCCGACCAGTCCAAGACCACCGCYGAAGACACCSCGCTGACCGGCAAGATCGTCGCCASCGATGTCGATGGCGACACCCTGARCTATGCCGTCCAGAGCGGCRCAGCCCATGGCACGCTGGTGCTCAACACCRCCACCGGCGACTACACCTAYACCCCGAGCAAGGACTACAACGGTYCGGACAGCTTCACCGTCCGCGTCAGYGACGGYAAAGGCGGCTTCGCCGACTCCGTGGTGARCGTCAACGTCACCCCGGTCAACGACGCCCCGATCACCGCCGACCAGTCCAAGACCACTGCCGAGGACACKGCCCTCACCGGCAAGATCGTCGCCAGCGAYGTCGATGGCGATACCCTGACYTACACCATCAAGGCCGGCAGCGCGCCGACCCACGGCAGCGTCACGCTCAACGCGGCYACCGGTGACTACACCTACACCCCGAGCAAGGACTACAACGGTTCCGACAGCTTCACCGTGGTGGTCAGCGACGGYAAAGGCGGCACGGTGAACTCCGTGGTGAGCGTCAACGTCACCCCGGTCAACGATGCCCCCGAAGCCAAGAACGACACCAAGTCCACCGGCGAGAACACCACCCTCAGCAGCCAGGTGCCGGTGGCGACCGATATCGACAGCTCGGTCAACCCCAATGGCTACGCGCTGGTACAAGGAGTGGGCAGCGGCAACGGCAGCCTGACCTTCAACGCCAACGGCAGCTATGTGTTCAACCCCGGTACCGACTTCGACTCGCTCGCTCCGGGCGAGAGCCGCCAGGTGACCTTCACCTACACGGCGAAGGACGCCGAGGGCGCGGTCAGCGCACCGGCCACCGTGACCATCACCGTCAATGGCGCCAACGACGCGCCCAACGGCGCCGACAAGACCATCACCCTGGACGAAGACAGCAGCCGCAGCTTCAGCGCGACCGACTTCGGCTTCAGCGACGTCGACCACAACGACGCCCTCAGCGCCGTGCGCATCGACAGCCTGCCCACCAACGGCAGCCTGAAGCTCAACGGCACTGCCGTGACTGCCGGCCAGGTGATCGACGCCGCCGACCTCGGCAAGCTGGTCTTCACCCCGGCGGCCAACGCCAACGGCAACAACTACGCCAACTTCACCTTCTCGGTGAAGGACAGCAACGGCGCCTTCGACGCTACGCCGAACAAGGTGACCTTCAACGTCACCCCGGTGAACGACAACCCGGTGGCAGTGAACGACAACTTCACCCTCAGCGGCCTGAAGGGCAACTACTGGGGCTACAACGAAGGCCCGGATGGCGCCAACCTGACCAACCTGAGCCAGGTGACCGCCTTCATGAACGGTCACGCCGCCAGCGCCACCTTCACCTCCACCACGCTGAACTACAACCTCAGCGGCGGCGACCTGGGTGGCGACGGCAACCTGCAGAAGTTCCTCGGCAACGATGCGGGCTCGCTCAATACCGACCCGGCGAACACCTCCGACGCGATCATCCAGCTGAGCGGCGCAATCAGCCTCAACGCCGGCAATTACCAGCTGCGCGTCAACGCCGACGACGGCTTCAGCATCAAGATCGACGGTGTGGAAGTCTTCAAGTACGACGCCATCCAGAGCCCCACCGGCCGCGAGTCGGCGGTGTTCAACATCGCCCAGAGCGGCAACCACACCATCGAAATCATCTACTGGGATCAAGGTGGCCAGGCTCAGCTGCAGGTCGAGATGCGCCCGCAGGGCGGCACCTACAGCACCGTCGGCGGTACTGCACTGACTCACGCCGTGAGCGAACTGGTGACCAATGAGGACACCCCGCTGACCATTGCCCCGCAGACGCTGCTGGGCAACGACAGCGATGTGGACGGTGACAGCCTCTCCATCGTCAGCGTGCAAGGTGCAGTGAACGGCAGCGTGAAGCTCGAAGGCGGCAATGTCGTCTTCACCCCGACCAAGGACTTCAACGGCTCCGGCAGCTTTACCTACACCATCAGCGACGGCCACGGCGGCACCAGCACCGCGACCGTCACCGTGGGCGTCAACGCGGTGAACGATGCGCCGGAAGCCAAGAACGACGGCAAGACCACCGGCGAGAACACCTCGATCAGCGGCCAGGTTCCGGCCGCCACCGATATCGACAGCGCGGTGGACGCCAACGGCTACGCACTGGTCAGCGGCCCGAGCGCCGGCACCCTGACCTTCAACGCCAACGGCAGCTACGTGTACAACCCGGGCACCGCGTTCGACTCGCTCAACGCCGGCGAAACCCGCCAGGTGACCTTCACCTACACCGCCAAGGACGTGCAGGGCGCGGTCAGCGCTCCGGCCACCGTGACCATCACCATCAACGGCGAGAACGACGCCCCCACCGGCGCTGACAAGACCGTCAGCCTCAACGAGGACGGTAGCCGCACCTTCACGGCTGCCGACTTCGGTTTCGCCGACAAGGACGCCGGTGATGCGCTCAAGGCCATCCGCATCGACAACCTGCCCACCGCCGGCAGCCTGACCCTCAACGGTCAGTCGGTCACCGCCGGCCAGGTGATCGCCGTCAGCCTGCTCGCCAGCCTGGTCTACACCCCGATCGCCAACGCCGCCGGGGCCGCCTACGCCACGCTGAAGTTCTCGGTGCAGGACAGCCACGACAGCTTCTCCAGCGCATCCAACACCCTGACCTTCACCGTCAATGCGGTGAACGATGCGCCGCTGTCGGCGGATGGTTCGGCCAGCGTCTACGCCGGCAAGACCTACACCTTCGGCCTCAAGGACTTCGCCTTCAGCGACACCGCGGATTCCGCCAACGGCCAGAACCACAGCCTGCAGAACGTCATCGTCAAGGCCCTGCCTGACTCCGGCAGCCTGCTGCTCAATGGCACCGCGGTGAAGGCCGGCCAGGCCATCAGCGCCAGCGACGTCGCCGGCGGCAAGCTGACCTTCGTACCGGACGCCTCGGGCAGCAATGCGCACTTCAGCTTCGCCGTGCAGGACAGCGGCGGTACCGCCAACGGCGGCGTCGACACTTCGCCGACTTACGGCTTCGACATCCACGTCGGCCAGGTGCAGATCCCGAGCACCACGCCCAATGGTGACAACACCCTCACCGGCGGCTCGGGCGATGACGTCATCCTCGGCGACGTAGGCGGCGTCAAGACCCTCACCCAGGGTGGCACCAACTACAACATCGCCCTGGTGATCGACACCTCCGGCAGCATGGCCTACAACCTCGCCGGCCAGTCCGGGGCGGCTTATGCCGACTCGCGCATGAAGCTGGTCAAGGACGCGCTGATCAACCTGGCCAACGAGCTCAAGGGCCACGACGGCGTCGTCAATATCGCCCTGATCGGCTTCCAGAGCACCGCCAGCCTGAAGGTCAGCGTCTCCGACCTGACCAGCGCCAACATCGACAAGCTGGTCACCGCCATCAACGGCCTGTCCGCCACCGGCGGCACCGACTACCAGGCGGCGTTCGAGCAGGCGGTCAGCTGGTTCAACGGCCAGACCAAGGGCTACACCAACCTCACGCTGTTCCTCACCGACGGCGACCCGACCGAGTCGAAGTCCTACGGTGACGGCTCCAGCACCAGCAACAATATCGTCAAGGAATCGGCCCAGGCCTTCGTTGCCCTCAGCGACCTGAGCGAGGTGCGCGCCATCGGCATCGGCACCAACGTCAACTCGGACATTCTCAAGCACTTCGACAACAGCAATGTCACAGGCCTGGACACGTCGATCGCCCTGAGCACTTCCAACGCGACGTTGTTCACCTTCAACAACGGCACCACCCTGACCGGCTGGACGCTGGCCAAGAGCTCGACCGGTACGGTCGGAATCTCCGCCAACAAACTGTCCATGACCGACACCCATGCCGACGGGGCGAGCACCGCTACCAGCTCGGACCTGACCGTTGCGAAGAACAGCATGTCGACCTTCAGCTTCGACTTCGCAGAGAGCATGAGTCGCGGCGACACCTTCACCTACTCGCTGGAGAAACTGGTCAATGGTGTCTGGACCAGCGTGGAGAGCAAGACGCTGACGTCCACCTCGAGCAACACGACCTACACGACAGGCGCCGTGGGCGAAGGCACCTATCACCTGAACTTCGTGCTGACCGATACCACCAACAACAGCAGCGCCGCCTCAGCCACCATCGACAACATCAAGCAGGCCACGACCAACTACGCGCCGACCGGCGAAGTGGACATCGTCAAGCAGGCCAGTGACCTCACCGCCGCGCTGCATGGTGGTTCCACCAGCACCGAGCTGGCGCCGTCAGGCAACGACACCATCCACGGTGGTGCCGGCGACGACATCATCTTCGGCGACACCATCAACACCGACAACCTGCCCTGGGGCGTCAACGGCAACCCGGCGAAACCGGCCGACATGCCGGCGGGCTCCGGTGTCAGTGCGCTGTCGGCGTTCCTCGAGCTGAAGAACGGCCACGCTGCGACCAGCGACGAGATGTACGACTACATCAAGAACAACCACACGCTGTTCAATGTCGATGGCGATACCCGTGGCGGCAGCGACAACCTCTACGGTGGCGATGGCAACGACATCCTCTACGGACAGGGCGGCAACGACTTCCTGTTCGGCGAGAATGGCAACGACATCCTCATCGGCGGCACCGGCGACGACCAGCTCACCGGCGGCAAGGGCAACGACATCCTCACCGGCGGTGCGGGTGCCGACACCTTCATCTGGCGAGCCGGCGATATCGGCAACGACACCATCACCGACTTCAAGGCCGGTGAAGGCGACCGCATCGATATCAGCGACCTGCTGCCGGAGACCGCGCACAACGACATCCTCAGCTACCTGAAGGTGGACACCACGACCTCGACCCTGCAGGTGAGCACCACCGGGCAGATCAACAATGGCGGTGCCGCGGACGTCACCATCAAGCTGAGCGGCGTCGACCTCTCCGCCTACGGCTCGACCTCCACCGAGATCGTCAACAAGCTGGTGGCGGGTTCCGACCCGGTGGTCAAGACTGAGCATCACTGATCCGCGGTTGCCGCAAGGCTGCCAAACGGTCAGGCTCTGACACGGCGACAGCGGGGCCACCCTTCGGGGTGGTTCCGCTGTCGCTCCTTCACATCACGATAAATGGGGACGGGTCGATGCTGTACATCCAGCGCAACGCCGAGGGAAAAGTGGCGCGCGTCGAGGACGCCGAATTCGAAGGCGCCACCGGCACGCTGCCGGCGGACCATCCGGACATCCAGGCCTGGGCGGCCGAAAGCAGCCTGCTGCAGCTCAAGCAGAGCGACCTGGACATGATCCGGGTACTGGAAGACCTGATCTCGGTGCTGATCACCAAGGGCGTGATCCGCATCACCGACCTGCCGCCGGCGGCGCGCTCGAAACTGCTCAACCGGACCCAGGCGCGGGAAGCCCTGGGTGGGCTGACGCGGCTGATCAACGACGACGAGGAAACGGGGCTGATCTGAGCCCCGTTTTCCTTTGCGCGACGGCCCCGCGGCATCCCCTGTAGAAGCGAGCTTGCTCGCGAACCGCATGGCGATATCCATCACGGATGCTGCACAAGTCCTCGCTTTCTGCATGCAAGGCCCGACTTTGCCCGCAATGCATTTGCTTCAGGTTGGGGATTTCTGCGCCGCTTCAGCGTAGGCGCGGACTTCGTGTTTCGCCCCCTCGGGCGACCTCCTTTGGAAAGACCCAAAGGAGGCAAAGGTCTCGCCCCAGTCATCCGGTTTTTCGCTTGGGGCGAAAAATACCCTCGTTGAACCGAAGTTTCAGGGGCCCGCCGCGAAGGGCCATCCCTGGCCCATCGCGGCTCTCGCGGCATCCATGCCGCTCAACCCCTGAAACTCCGATTCAACGAGGCCTCCTGAAAGGGGCACTCCGGAGCATGCGGGTGTTTCTCTGGAAGTCTTCAAGATTGAGAGCCAGAGCTGTGGTGAAATGCCCCGTGGCGGACTCCGTCCGTGATGCTCATCAGCGGCTGGAAAACGTCGCGCCGTCGATCACCACGGCGCCGGCCCACCGAACAACTGCCCCTGCACGCCCTGAATCCCCATCTCTTTCAACACCCGGAATTCCCCGGCCGTCTCCACGCGCTCGGCGATCAGCGGCAGGTCGATGCTGTGCGCGGCCCGCTGCATCGCCTCGATGAACAGACGCTTGTCGTTCTCCTGGTCGATGTGGCGGATGTGGCTGCCGTCCACCTTGAGATAAGCCAGGCCCAGACGAGCCAGGTTGCCGATCATGCTGAAGCGCCCACCGAAGTGCTGCAGGCTCAGGCGATAACCCAGCTCGCCAAGGCGACGGGTCAGCACCTCCAGCACCGCTTGTGCCGGCAACTGGTCTTCCTCCAGCTCCAGGGTCAAGCGCCCGGCGAACTGCGGATGCTGCTTCAGCAGGTCGAATACCCGGGTGGTCGCCCACTCGTCACGCAGCAACGCGGCGGACAGGTTCAGCGCCAGCGGGCGATTGTGCCTGGCCATGTCGGCCAGCACGCTTTCGAGCATCAGCAGGTCCAGCCGCGCCGTCCAGCCGAAGCGGTCCAGCCAGGGCAGGAAGCGCCCGGCGGCGATGCTGCCGCTCTGCCCGTCCGGCAGGCGCGAGAGCACCTTGTAGTGCAGCACGACCTGCGGATCGGCGCAGGACACCACTGCCTGGAAATGCAGCTGGAAGCGCTTGTGCACCAGCGCTTCGTCCAGCAACTGGTGCCAGGTGTGGCGCTCCTCCGCGACCGGTTTCGCCCCGCCCTGGAGGAAGGCCCAGCAACTGTCGTTCTGTCGTTCGGCCTGCACCAGCGCCTCATCGGCGCGCTGCAACAATGCCTGCGCCGACTCGCCGGAAACGAAAGGCACCAGCCCCAGGCACGCCACCGGGCTCACATCACTGGCGCCGGTGGAGACCAGCGCGGCCAGCATGCCTTCCAGGCGCATCGCCAGGGCCGGTGCGTCCTCGGGCATCAGCCCTGGCGCCAGCATGACGAACTCGCCGCCGCGGCTGCGCGCCAGGGTCAGGCCGGCACCCAGGCCCTGCCCGGCCAGGCGCAGTTGGTCCGCCACGGCCTTGAGCAACTGGTCGACACGCTGGCCGCCCAGGCGCTGGTTGAGTCCGGCGAGGTCGTTGACCCGCAGCACCAGCAGCACGCCGCTGCTGACCTGGTCCTCGGCGCTCAGTCGGTTGTGCAGTTGCATGTCGAAGAAGCGCCGGTTGCCCAGCCCGGTCAGGCTGTCCTGGTAGGCCTCGTCGCGCAGGCGTTCGCTGCGCTGGGCCTGTTCCTGGAACAGCGCCTTGAGCTTCTCCACCATCTGGTTCATCGCCTGCACCACACGGCGCAGTTCAGGGGTACGCGGCAGCTCCGGCAGGCTGAGGAACTCGCGGCGGGCGATGGCGTGGGACTGCTCCACCATGTAGTCCAGCGGCTTCAGCTGGCGGCGCAGCAGGATGGCGCCGAGCACGGCGCTGGCGATGCCGCACAGTACCAGCCAGAGCAGGCTGCCCAGGGCGCTCTGCCAGAGCTTGGCGATGGCGAACATCGGGTGGCTGAGCACCTCGACCCGGGCGGCCTGGGTCCAGCCGCGGCTGACGATGGCATCGCCGCCGGCCGAGTGCAGGTCGATCAGAGAAATGAACCACTGCGGCACCTTGGCCGCTACCGCGTCGGGCACCCCGGTACGCTCGACCATGACCTTGCCGGAGGCCAGGTCGATCACGCGGATGCTCTCGAAGTAGCCACTGTCGAAGATCGAGCTGACCATCAGCTCGACCATCGCCGGGTCGTCGATGTTCGGCGTCAGCGACAGACCCAGCGCGGTGGCCGCGTCCTGGGCGTGGGAGCGCAGCTGGTTGCCGTACTGCTCGCGCGAGCTTTCCAGGCTGACCATGAAGCTGCCGCTGAAAGCGACCACCAGGAACAGGCAGATGGCGATCAACAACTGTTTGAACAGGGACATCGTGTCTCCAGGCTCCCCCCAGAGGAGCTATTCGTTCGAAGGGAATCCTTCGGCCTTCATCTTCTTCAACAGGTCCTGCCAGCGCGACAGCCGCTTGCTGTCGCCCACCTGCTTGCCACCACCCGCGCCGCTGCCGGCGAGCCAGAGGCCCTCGCCATTGAAGGCGTACACCGGCTGCAGGTCGCTGCGCTGGCTGGCCGGCAGGATGCTGCCGATCAGGTTGTCCAGCACCAGCGGCACGGCATCGGGCCTCGGGTAGTAAGTCAGCACCATATGCGCCTGGTTCAAACGCAATGCCTTGACGTAGGTAATGCGCAGCTTCTGCGCCGGCACGCCCAGATGTCGCAGGCTGATGTACTTGGCGATGGCGAAGTCCTCGCAATCGCCGGCGCCCTTGAGCAGCGCCTCGACCGGCGTGGCCCAGTAGTCCACCTCGTGCCAGAGGCTGAGGTCGTCGGTAAAGCGCAGCTGGTCGTTGAAGAAGCGATTGACCGCCTGCAGCTGGTCGCGTTCTGCAGCAGTGGACTGCTCCGCGAGCATTTTCTGCCAGGCATCGATACGCACCTGGCCATCGCCCAGCGGGCCGTATAGGCGCGCGGACTGCTCGCTGATCAGCTTGAAGTCCCACTCGACCTGCTGTGCGCCCGCCAGGACGAACGATGCGGCCAGCACTAGGGCCAACGACCCTGGCCAGCAACGGCGCAACATCCTCGAACAACGGCTGAACACGATCGCGACTACTCGACTGCGAGCGCCAGCAACCAGCTGCAGGCGCAGGGGTCGCATGGTGCAGACTGGGCGCGAAAAAAACAATGGCACAATGCAATCACTGCAGTGTGCCATCACCGGGTGGCGCGGCCTGGCGAGATGCCAGCCGCGCCGGAGAGGGGAGCGCGTTCAGCTCTTTTCGGGCGGGGTCACGATGTCGAACCAGAAGTCGAAGTCATCGAGCATGCCGAACAACTTCGCCAGCAACAGCGGGTTGCCCGAGCTCTTGAGCTTGCCCTCGAACACCAGGCGCACCGGCGAAACCTCCTTGAGCATCAGGCGATTGAGGTCAGCGCGGTCGATGGTCACGGTCTGCCCGGCGCTTTCGCTCTGCACGCCCTTGATGTTGTTCAGGTGCGAGTTCTTCAGCTCCAGCAGGTACTGCTCGTTCTTGTCCGGCAGCACCAGGTTGATGCTGAAGTCCTCGCCTTCGGCCTTCTGCGCATTCATCCGCACGCCGAGGTAGTCGAACAGCAGGCCGGTATCCATGGCCGCCAGCGCATCGGGATTGCTGACGCGCAGCGATGGCAGGTTCCGCGGTACGCCGTTGCGCAGCTCCTGCGCGGCGACCAGGTAGCTGTTGCGCCAGCCGGCGTTCTCCGCCTGGTAGCCGAGCTGCTCCAGGGCGTCCGCCTGCAGGTTGCGCGCGGCCTGGTTGGTCGGGTCGGCGAAGACCAGCTTGTTCACCACCTCCACCACCCAGCGGTATTCACCCTTGTCGAACGAGGCCTTGGCCATCTGCAAAAGGTGATCGGGACCGCCCATGAACTCGACGTACTTCTTCGCCGAATCCTCCGGCGCCAGCGGGTTCAGGGTCGCCGGGTTGCTGTCGTAGTAGCCCAGGTACTTGTTCACCACCGCACGCACGTTGTGGCTGACGCTGCCGTGGTAGCCACGGTTGAACCACTCGTTGGCCAGCTCCGGCGGCACCTTCAGGCGCTCGTGGATCTGGTTGATGGTCACCCCGTTGTTGGCCAGGTACAGCGTCTGGTCGTTCAGGTAGCCGTACATGTCACGCTGCTTCTCCAGCGTGCGGACGATGTCCTCGTGGCCCCAGCGCGGCCAGTTGTGCACGGCGAACATCACCTCGGCCTTGTCGCCGAAACGGTGCAGCGCCTCGTTGATGTACTTGCTCCAGCCCAGCGGGTCGCGCGTCTCGGCGCCGCGCAGGGTATAGAGGTTGTGCAGGGTTGCGGTGACGTTCTCGGCCATCAGCAGCGCCTTCTGCTGCGGCAGCCAGACGTTCATTTCCGCCGGCGATTCGGTGCCCGGGGTGTTCTGGAAGGTGAAGGGCACACCGTCGATCTCCAGGTCCTGCAGCTCGCCTTCGATCAGCCTGGTCGGCGCGATGATGCTCAGCGGGCCGTGTGCCACGCCCTTGCCGATGGCCATGTCCACCTGCCCCTGCGGGCCCTTGGGCAGAACGGTGCCGTACTGGTAGGTGGCACGGCGGATCATGGCGTTGCCGGCCATGACGTTTTCCTTGATCGCCGCCTCCATGAAGCCCTTGGGCGCGATGATCTGCACCTCGCCCTTGTCCACCTGCTCCTGGCTGACCAGGCCCTTCACCCCGCCGAAGTGGTCGACATGGGCATGGCTGTAGATGATCGCGCGGATCGGCTTCTGCCCCAGCTCCTGGCTCACCAGGGCGTAAGCAGCCTTGGAGGTCGCCGGCGTGGTCAGGGTGTCGATGACGATCCAGCCGGTCTTGCCTTCGATGAAAGTGGTGTTGGCCAGGTCGTAGCCGCGTACCTGGTAGATGCCGTCGGTGACCTTGAACAGCCCGTAGGACAGGTTCAGCTGCGCCTGTCGCATCAGGCTGGGGTTGACGCTGCCCAGGTCTTTCGCGGCCTTGATGAAGTTGTAGTCGCCCAGTTGCCAGGCGACGCTGCCGTCATCGTTCTTGATCACCAGGTTGTCGGGGCGTTTGATCAGGCCCTTCTCCACCCGGTCGAAGTCGGCGCGGTCGCTGAACGGCAGCGTCTGGCGCACCTGTTCCTGGGCGGCTTCAGTGAAGGAGGTCGGCGGTTTGGGCTGCTCGGCGGCGATCAGCAGGCCGGGGCAGAGACCGGCCAGCAGGACGGCAGCGGAAAGACGGGACATTCGGAAGGCTCCGGTATTTGTTGTTGTGCTCGCACTATGCCGGCCGTCGCGCTAATAATTCCAATGCATTCCAATTTCAAAATCGATGCAGGAAGCGCATGAGCGATCTTCGCCAGCTACGCCACTTCGTCGCCCTCGCCGAGCACGGCCACTTCGCCCGTGCCGCCGATGCGGTGAATCTTAGTCAACCCGCCCTGTCGCGCAGTATCCAGGCGCTGGAGGGCCAGCTGAACTGCCAGCTGGTGGACCGCAACCCGCGCGGCGTCACCCTCACCGCCCACGGCCGGCTGGTACTGGAGCATGCCCGCCGTCTGCTGGCCGGCGATCGCGCGCTGAAGAACGCGGTGCTGCAACTGGCGGACCTGGAAACCGGCGAGCTGCGCCTGGGCGCCGGCCCTTTCCCCGGCGCGCGACTGCTGCCCCAGGTACTGGCGCGCTACAGCAGCGCCCACCCGAAGGTGTCGATCCTGCTGTCCATCGAAAACTGGAGCGAATTGCAGCAGCGCCTGCTGGATGACGAGCTGGAGCTGTTCGTCGCCGACTACCGCGAACTGGAGGGCGACAGTCGCCTCGACATCCTGCCGCTGCGCGAGCACCGCGGCGTGCTGTTCTGCCGGCCAGGGCATCCGCTGATGGCCGGCCAACCCTCGCTCGACAGCGTGCTCAGCTATCCGCTGGCGGGGCCGCGCCTGCCCCGCGACGCCCACGAGGGACTCTCGCGCATCCTGGGCCGCGCACAACCGTTGAGCGTGCAGTGCGATGACGTGCTGATGCTCAAGGAACTGGTGAAGGGCAGCGACGTGCTCTGCCTCGCCACCTGGGACGTGGTCGCCGCCGACGTCCAGGCTGGCAGGCTCGCCGTGCTGCCCTGGCCCAATGGCGAAGTGGCCGGGCGCGGCTCAGCCTACGCGCTGGTACGGCACGCCGGCCGCAGCCTGTCGCCGGCGGCCAGCCAGTTCGTCGAGCTGTTGCTGGAGGAGGACGCGGCATTCAATGCCGCGTCATGAGTGCTTCCGCAGGAGGGAGTGGAGCGCGGTAATAGCCATCGGCCCCACGCTCCGATCGAACCGGCAACTCACCGGTGCCAGCCCTGGTAGGGGCCACCGTAGTACGCCGGCGGTGGCGGCGCAGGGCGATAGTAGTGCGGGCGATCGCGCCAGCCTCCACGGTCGTGGTCATGCTCGTAGACCACGCAACCGGTCAACGGAAGGATCATCAATACAGCAGCGAAGAAACGACGCATGGCGCCTCCATCAAGCGAGCCGGCCGCCCCGCCGGAATGCGGGGCGTACATTCTTCCGGTCTCGCAAGATCAGACATTCCGCTCAGAACACGGTGCCGCGTCGAAAGGTAAAGCTTGGGTAAATCAGCCGTTTACAGTTTCCAGACGGCGAACCTTGCGGCTTTGCAGATGCAGCACGCCAAACAGCAGCACCTGCACCTTCTCGGTGACCGAACGCCGACGCGCCAGCAACAGCACCTCGCCCACATGCACCACCAGCAGGATCGCGGAGAGCCACAGCAGCGGGCGATGCAACTCGCCGAACGGATAGATCAGGTTGAGCACGGCAGCGAGCCAGAACATGGTCAGCGCGCCCTTGGCAAAGCTCAGCAACTCGGACATGGCGATGGATTCCTCAAGGTGAAGGTCGCAGCAGTCTGCCGCCGGCCACGCCCACCACGCTCCTGCCTTTCGACTGGCCCGCGCACCAGGAAGCGGCGCCACGCTTCATTTGAGGGCAGGCGAACGCGCTCGCGTGCACCGAAAAACATCCACCACTCCACCGTAGCCCTTCTGCCCCGGCACTTTCGCCAACTTGGCACGCCGCTCGCTTTGTCTCGGCTGTGCAGGAACGATCCGAAGCACTCGGACAGCGGCACCACAATCTGAAATGGATGACTAGGGTTCCGGCTCGCCAAGCGAGTGACTGGTCCGAGAGTCATCGACCTCCAGCGAGGTTACACGGCGGGACAAAAGCCCGGGAGACGAGAGCGACACGTGCCGCCCGACTCCTGCCTGCCCGACAATCGACTGGAGATGCTCCATGCGCAAGCCCCTTCTGACCGCCCTGCTCGCTGCCGGCCTCGCCGCCTTCAGCCTCTCAGCCTCCGCCGCCGCGAAGAACAGCTTCAACCTCTGCTGGACCATCTACGCCGGCTGGATGCCCTGGGAATACGCGGCCAGCCACGGCATCGTCGACAAGTGGGCGAAGAAGTACGGCATCGAGATCAAGGTCACCCAGCTCAACGACTACATCGAGTCGATCAACCAGTACACCGCCGGCCAGTTCGACGGCTGCACCATGACCAACATGGACGCCCTGACCATTCCCGCCGCCGGCGGTGTCGACTCCACCGCGCTGATCGTCAGCGACTTCTCCAACGGCAACGACGGCATCGTCCTCAAGGGCGAAGGCAAGACCCTGGCCGACCTCAAGGGCCTGGACGTCAACCTGGTGGAGCTTTCCGTTTCCCACTATCTGCTCGCCCGCGCGCTGGAAAGCGCCCGCCTGAGCGAGAAGGACGTGAAGACGGTGAACACCTCCGACGCCGACATCGCCGCCGCCTTCAACACCGACGACGTGCAGGCCGTGACCACCTGGAACCCGATGCTCGCCGAGGCCCGCGCCAAGCCGGGCACTACCGAAGTGTTCAACTCCAGCCAGATCCCCGGCGAGATCATGGACATGATGGTGGTCAACAGCGCCGTCCTGAAGGACAACCCCGCCCTGGGCAAGGCCCTGACCGGCGCCTGGTTCGAGACCGTCGCGCTGATGCAGGGCGACAGCGCCGACACCCGCGCCGCGCTGGAACACATGGCGAAGGCCTCGGGCACCGACCTCGCGGGCTACCAGAGCCAGCTCGCCACCACCAAATTGTTCGCCACGCCGAAGGAGGCGCTGGCCTTCGCCACCAGCCCGAAACTGCCGGCAACCATGGACAAGGTCGCGGCCTTCTCCTTCGCCCACGGCCTGCTCGGCGAAGGCGCGAAAAGCGCCGACGCGGTCGGTATGAGCTTCGCAGGCGGGCTGTCCACCGGCGACGCGAAGAACCTCAAGCTGCGCTTCGATCCGACATACGTGCAGATGGCGGCGGAAGGGAAGCTCTGAGGCCGGAGCTTGCAAGAGCCCCTCACCCTAACCCTCTCCCAGAGGGAGAGGGAACCGTCCGGTGCAGGTTGAAACCCTGGCCTCAGCCGGCACGGGCAGCCCCCTCTCCCTGAGGGAGAGGGCTGGGGTGAGGGGGAAGCATCGGTACAAAATCACGCGACGAAGTTACCGGCCCTTAAGGCCCGCAATAAACAGGTACGAAGCATGCGCCTGATCAACCGAACTCCCGACCGCAGCGGCCGCCTGTTCCTGGTACTGCTGCCCTTCGCCCTGCTGCTGTTCGCCTACTTCGCGGGCTCTACCGCGCGGCTGGCGGAGAACCCCAACGACAAGCTGCTGCCCAGCGCCGCGCAGATGGCCGACGCGGTGAGCCGCCTGGCTTTCAGCGAAGACAAGCGCACCGGCGACGTGCTGTTCTGGCAGGACACCGGCGCCAGCCTGCAACGCCTGGGCATGGGCCTGGGCATCGCCGCCCTGCTCGGCCTGGTGCTGGGCATTGCCGCCGGCAGCGTGCCGCTGTTCGGCGCGCCGCTGTCGCCGCTGCTCACCGTGCTGTCGATGATCCCGCCGCTGGCGATCCTGCCGGTGCTGTTCATCGTCTTCGGCCTCGGCGAGCTGTCCAAGGTGGTACTGATCGTCATCGGCGTCGCCCCCTGCATCGCCCGTGACATCGAACAGCGCGCGAGGGAAATCCCCCGCGAACTGCTGATCAAGGCGCAGACCCTGGGCGCCAGCACCTGGACGCTGATCCTGCGCGTGGTGCTGCCGCAACTGATGCCGCGCTTGCTGATATCCCTGCGCCTGATGCTCGGCTCGGCCTGGCTGTTCCTCATCGCCGCGGAAGCCATCGCCGCCACCGACGGCCTCGGCTACCGCATCTTCCTCGTGCGCCGCTATCTGGCCATGGACGTGATCCTGCCCTACGTGGTGTGGATCACCGCCCTGGCCTGGCTGATGGACTACGGCCTGCGCCTGCTCACCCGGCAAGCCTTCCCCTGGTACGAAGGAGGCAAGGCATGAGCGATAAACAGACAAGCAGCGTAGCGAGCGCTGCGAGTGCAAGGCGTCCGGAGCGCAGCAACAAGAGTGGACATGCAGTCCATGAGGATTGCGAGCACCGCGCAACGCAGCAATCGCAGTGCGCAGTAGCTGCCGCTCCTTTCATCAACGTGAAGAACGTCTGGCAGGAATACGACGGCAACGTGGTGCTCGAACGCCTGAATCTCGATGTGAAGGAAGGCGAGTTCTGCACCCTGGTCGGCGCCTCCGGCTGCGGCAAGTCCACCTTCCTGCGCCTGCTGCTCGGCCAGGAGCGCCCCAGCCGTGGCGAGCTGCTGCTCGAAGGCCAGCCCCTACCGGGCGAGCCCGACCCGAGCCGTGGCGTGGTGTTCCAGCGTTACTCGGTATTCCCGCATCTTTCCGTGCTCGACAACGTCGCCCTCGGCCTCGAACTGCCGCGTTCGCCGCTGCTCGGCCGGCTGCTGGGCAGCGCCAAGCGCGAGGCCCGCGAACAGGCTGCCGCCCTGCTCGAACGGGTCGGCCTCGGCCACGCGCTGAAGCAGTACCCGAGCGCCCTGTCCGGCGGCATGCAGCAACGCCTGGCCATCGCCCAGGCACTGGTGATGAAGCCGCGCGTGCTGCTGCTCGACGAACCCTTCGGCGCGCTCGACCCCGGCATCCGCAAGGACATGCACGCCCTGCTGCTGGAGCTGTGGCAGGAAACCCGGCTCACCGTGTTCATGGTCACCCACGACCTCGCCGAGGGCTTCAGCCTGGGCACTCGCCTGCTGGTCTTCGACAAGGTTCGCCATGACCCGCAGGCACCCACCGCCTACGGCGCCCGCATCACCTACGACATCCCGCTCAACGCCGACCGCAAGGCCGCCCGCGCCGCCCTGCCCGAACTGCTTGCCGCGCGCCTGGAAACGGCCGCCGCCCCGCTGATCACGCCGGCCTACTAAGGAGCCCGCCATGAACCAATTGCGCACCACCCTCTACGAAGAAACTGTCCCCGGCGGCAGCCATACCTCTTTCGTCCTCAAGCGCGGCCAGGTGCTGCGCCTGACTGACATCGAAGGCGGCGGCAACGTCAGCCTGCTGCTGTTCAACGCCGCCGAGAAAAGCGAGCGGCTGAACCTGCCCGACAGCCTCAAATGCCAGCACACCGCCAAGCTCACCGCCGGCCACTGCCTGTACTCGGACATGGGCCGCGTGCTCGCCGCCATCACCGCCGATAGCTGCGGCTGGCACGACAGCTTCGGCGGCGTGCTGAACGCCGCCGAAGTGCAGGAGCAATACGGCCAGGGGCGCTACCAGGAACTGCGCAACGGCTTCTACCGCAACGGCGTGGACAACCTGCTTGTGGAGATGGGCAAGTGGGACATGCGCCTGCAGGACCTGCTGATGTGCCTGAACCTGTTCAGCCGCGTGGACGTCGATGCCGACGGCTGCTTCCGCTTCGCCCAGGGCAACTCCAAGGCCGGCGACTACGTCGAGCTCTACGCACCGATGGACACGCTGGTGGTGCTCACCGCCCTGCAACACCCCCAGGACCCGAACCCGCAGTACGCACCCAAGCCCATCGGCCTGACCTGGCAGAAGGTCGCCGCCGACGGCATCAGCGTGCTCTGCCGCACGTCCCGCCCGGAGAACGGCCGCGGCTTCCACAACACCGAACGCCAGTACCTGTAAGGAGCGCGAGCATGCCCATCGTCCCCAGCGACAAACACCCCGAGGCCTGTGTCTCGCGCACCCTGATCCCGGCCGGCGAACCCAGCCTCACCGAACTCAAGGCCGGGCAGACCCTGCGCATCCTCGACCTGGAAGGCAACCAGGCAGTGGACACGCTGTTCTTCAGCGCCGCCAACCCGCGCGAGCGCTACGACGTACAGCGCACCCTGCGCAAGCAGGGGCAGGTCTACCTCAGCGCCGGTAGCGTGCTCTGGTCCAACCTCGGCAACCCGATGCTGAGCATCGTCGCCGACACCTGCGGCCGCCACGACACCCTCGGCGGCGCCTGCGCCCAGGAGAGCAACACCGTGCGCTACGCCCTGGACAAGCGCTACATGCACAGCTGCCGCGACAACTTCCTGCGCGCCAGCCTGCACGACGGCCGCCTGGGCAAGGCCGACATCAGCCACAACATCAACTTCTTCATGAACGTGCCGGTCACCGCCGAAGGCGGCCTGACCTTCGAGGACGGCATCTCCGCTGCCGGCAAGTACGTCGAGCTGCTCGCGCACATGGACGTCATCGTCCTGATTTCCAACTGCCCGCAGCTCAACAACCCCTGCAACGGCTGGAACCCGACGCCGGCGGAGCTGCTGGTATGGGAGTGACCGCGCGCCTGCGCCGCTGGTTGTTCCTGCTCGCCCAGAGCCGAAGCGCTCAGTGCAGTTCCACTCTGCGCGAGCTCCCCAGTGGAAACGAACCTGCCCCGTAGGATGGGTGGAGCCTGCGATACCCATCACCGATACCGCATGGGTATCGCTCCGCTCCACCCATCCTACGAGAGCCTTCAGCGCCACGGACGACCGTGGCGCACACCGAATCATGGCGGGACGGCCCGCCACCCCATGGGGACGCCCTCATGTTCGACAAACTGCTCATCGCCAACCGCGGCGCCATTGCCTGCCGCATCCTGCGCACGCTCAATGAACTGAACGTGGGCGGCGTCGCCGTGTACTCCGAAGCCGATGCCGCCAGCCTGCACCTCCAGCAGGCCGCCCAGGCCGTCAGCCTCGGCGAAGGCCCGGCCTCCAGCACCTATCTGGTCGTGGAGAAAATCCTCGCCGCGGCCCGCGCCAGCGGCGCCCAGGCGATCCACCCCGGCTACGGCTTCCTCTCGGAAAACGCTGCCTTCGCCGAAGCCTGCGAAGCCGCCGGCATCGCCTTCGTCGGCCCGACGCCGGAGCAACTGCGCGTGTTCGGCCTCAAGCACACCGCCCGTGCACTGGCCCGCGAACAGGGCGTGCCGATGCTCGAAGGCACCGACCTGCTGCCCGACCTCGAAGCCGCGTTGCTCGCCGGTGAAGAAGTCGGCTACCCGGTGATGCTGAAAAGCACCGCCGGTGGTGGCGGCATCGGCATGCGCGTGTGCCGCTCGGCGGACGAACTGCGCGATGCCTTCGATGCGGTGAAGCGCCTGGGGCAGAACAACTTCAGCGACTCGGGCGTGTTCATCGAGAAGTACATCCAGCGCGCCCGCCACCTGGAAGTGCAGGTATTCGGCGACGGCCAGGGCGAAGTGATCGCCCTCGGCGTGCGCGACTGCTCGGTACAGCGGCGCAACCAGAAAGTGCTGGAAGAAACCCCGGCGCCCAACCTGCCCTCTGGCATGGCCGATGCCCTCTGCGCAGCGGCGATCCAGTTGGCGAAAGCCGTCAGCTACCGCAGCGCCGGCACCGTGGAGTTCGTCTACGACAGCGACGCGCAGCGCTTCTACTTCCTCGAAGTGAACACCCGCCTGCAGGTCGAGCACGGCGTCACCGAACAGGTCTGGGGCGTCGACCTGGTGCGCTGGATGATCGAACTGGCCGCCGGCGACCTGCCGCCGCTGGCCGACCTCATCGCCGGGCTCAAGCCCAGCGGCCACGCCATCCAGGCGCGCCTCTATGCGGAAGACCCAGGCCGCGACTTCCAACCCTGCCCCGGCCTGCTCACCGCCGTGCAGTTCCCGCCGGCAGACGGCAAGGCACTGCGCATCGACACCTGGGTCGAGGCCGGCTGCGAGATCCCGCCCTACTTCGACCCGATGATCGCCAAGCTCATCGCCTGGGCGCCGACCCGCGAACTGGCCAGCGCCGGCCTCGATCGCGCGCTGGCCGATAGCCTGCTGTACGGCGTGGAATGCAACCGCGACTACCTGCGGCAGATCATCAAAGACACGCCCTTCGCCAGCGGCTCGCCCTGGACGCGCTGCCTGGAAGGCCTGCGCTACCGCGCCCAGACACTTGAAGTGCTCAGCGCCGGCACCCAGACCAGCGTGCAGGATTACCCCGGCCGCCTCGGCTACTGGGCCGTGGGCGTACCGCCATCGGGGCCGATGGATGATCGCGCGCTGCGCCTGGGTAACGTACTGCTGGGCAACCCCGAAGGCGCCGCCGCGCTGGAAATCACCATGAGCGGCCCGACCTTGCGCTTCAACACCGACGCGGTGGCATGCATCACCGGCGCAGCCCTGCCGATCAGCCTGGATGGCACCGAGCAGCCGATGGACACCGCGCTGTTCATCGCCGCTGGCTCGACCCTGAGCCTGGGTACCGTGAGTGGCGCCGGCGCGCGCAGCTACCTGTGCCTGCGTGGCGGCTTGAACGTGCCGGACTACCTGGGCAGCAAGAGCACCTTCACCCTCGGCCAGTTCGGCGGCCACGGCGGTCGCGCCCTGCGCGCCGGCGACGTGCTGCACCTCGACGCACTGGCAGACGCACGCCACGGTGGAAGCCTGCCGGCGGAACTGCGCACCGACCTCCCGGCCGTGCGCAGCATCCGCGTGATCTACGGTCCCCACGGCGCGCCGGAATACTTCACCCCGGCCTACATCGAGACCTTCTTCGCCACCGCCTGGGAAGTGCACTTCAACTCCAGCCGCACCGGCGTACGCCTGATCGGGCCGAAACCGGAATGGGTGCGCGAGAGCGGCGGCGAGGCCGGCCTGCACCCGTCGAACATCCACGACAACCCCTACGCCATCGGCGCCGTGGACTTCACCGGCGACATGCCGGTGATCCTCGGCCCGGACGGCCCGAGCCTGGGCGGCTTCGTCTGCCCGGTGACGGTGATCGAGGCCGACCTCTGGCAGCTCGGCCAGCTCAAGGCGGGGGATAAGGTTCGCTTCCTGCCGGTGGATATCGCCACCGCCCGCAGATTGGCGCAGTTCTGTAGGAGCGAGCTTGCTCGCGAACGCTTTATGCCGGAAGTTCTGGAGTTGGGCGGGTTCGCGAGCAAGCTCGCTCCTGCACAGGCACAGCCCAGCATCAGCGCAGCCGGTTTCCCCTCACCCCAGCCCTCTCCCGGAGGGAGAGGGGGCCGTTCGGCATTGCCGGCGGGCACAGTGTTCTCCGATGGCACAGACGGCGCCCTCTCCCTCCGGGAGAAGGCGGGGGCTGAGGGCCGCCCCAGCATCGCGCTCACCTCCCCCATCGTCCTCGACCTCGGCCAGGACGACACCCGGCTGGTCGCGCGCCTCTCCGGCGACACCCACCTGCTGCTGGAAATCGGCCAGCCCGAGCTGGACCTGGTCCTGCGCTTCCGCGGCCATGCCCTGATGCAGGCACTGGAAGCCAAGAACCTCGACGGCGTAATCGACCTCACTCCCGGCATCCGCTCGCTGCAGGTGCACTACCAGCCGGAAACCCTCTCGCTGGAAACCTTGCTGGAAACCGTCGCCGGACTCTGGGACGCCGTGTGCGCCGCGCAGGACCTCAAGGTGCCGTCGCGCATCGTCCACCTGCCACTGTCCTGGGACGACCCGGCCTGCCAGCTGGCCATCGAGAAATACATGACCACCGTGCGCAAGGACGCGCCCTGGTGCCCGAGCAACCTGGAGTTCATCCGCCGCATCAATGAACTGCCGGACCTGGAGGCGGTGTACCGCACCGTCTTCGAAGCCAGTTACCTGGTGATGGGCCTCGGTGACGTCTACCTCGGCGCCCCCGTGGCCACGCCGCTGGACCCGCGCCACCGCCTGGTGACCACCAAGTACAACCCGGCGCGCACCTGGACCGCGGAAAACTCCGTGGGCATCGGCGGCGCCTATATGTGCGTGTACGGCATGGAGGGCCCCGGCGGCTACCAGTTCGTCGGCCGCACCTTGCAGATGTGGAACCGCTACCGCGAAGTCGCCGCATTCGACGGCAAGCCCTGGCTGCTGCGCTTCTTCGACCAGATCCGCTTCTACCCGGTCTCGGCGGACGAACTGCTGCGCATCCGCCGCGACTTCCCGCTGGGCCGCTATCCGCTGCGCATCGAAGAAAGCGAGCTGCGCCTGGCGGATTACCAAGCTTTCCTCGCCGAGGAAGCCGACAGCATCGCCGCGTTCCGCAGCCACCAGCGCGCCGCCTTCGACGCCGAGCGCCAGCGCTGGATCGCCTCCGGCCAGGCACACTTCGAGAGCGAGGAAGCCGCCGTCGACGCCGGCGAAGACGCCCCACTCGGCGCCGGCCAGCACGCCGTCGAAAGCCACATCGCCGGCAACCTCTGGCAGGTGCAGGTGGAAGCCGGCGCCAGCGTGAAGGCCGGCGACATCCTGGTGATCCTCGAATCCATGAAGATGGAAATCCCCCTCACCGCCCCGCGCGACGGCGTGGTGCGCGAGGTCCGCGTGCAGCCCGGTTCGCCCGTGCGCGCCGGGCAGCGGGTGGTGGTGATGGAAGAAGCCTGAACCGACATAACCGCCGTTACGCAGAGCCCCTCACCCTAACCCTGGCTACGCGCCCCGCTCCTCAAGCGGGAGAGGGGACCGTACGGAGTGGGCCTCAGCGCTGGATTCAACCTGAACCACAGTCCGCGCCACCCGGCCAACCATGGTTCGAACCCAACACCGCGCCGGACTGCTCTTCCCCCTCTCCCTCCGGGAGAGGGCAGCCCAGCCAGAGAACTGATCGGCCCAAGGAATCTCGACCATGCCCAATACCTTTGACCTCCGCCTGACCACCCTGCGCACCGCCTACCGCGAAGGCCGCGCCACGCCGCGCCAGCTGATCGCCGGACTGCGCAACAAGGCCGCCGCGTTGAACCCGGACTACCACCTGTTCATCCACCTGCTGAGCCTGGAAGAACTGGAGCCCTACTTCGCCGCGCTGGATGAGAAATCGCCGGACAGCCTGCCGCTCTACGGCATCCCCTTCGCCATCAAGGACAACATCGACCTCGCCGGTATCCCCACCACCGCCGCCTGCCCGGCGTTCGCCTACATGCCGGAAACGTCCGCGACGCTGGTGCAGCAACTGATCGACCTGGGCGCCATCCCGCTGGGCAAGACCAACCTCGACCAGTTCGCCACCGGCCTCAATGGCACCCGCTCGCCCTATGGCGAATGCCGCAACAGCGTGCTGCCCGAGTACCCGTCGGGCGGCTCCAGCGCCGGTTCCTCGCTGGCCGTGGCGCTGGGCGTGGCGAGCTTCGCCCTGGGCACCGACACCGCTGGCTCCGGTCGCGTGCCGGCGGCGCTCAACGGCCTGCTCGGGCTCAAGCCGAGCAAGGGGCTGCTGTCCAACCACGGCCTGGTGCCGGCCTGCCGCACCCTGGACTGCATCACCTACTTCACCGCCAGTGCCGCCGAGGCCAGCGAGCTTCTCGCTCTCACGGCAAAGCTCGATCCACGGGACGGCTATAGCCGCGCCAATCCGGCGTGGAACGACGCCAGCGCCTTCGGTGCCCCCAAGCCTTTCCGCTTCGGTGTTCCCCGCGCCGATCAACTGGAATTCTTCGGCTGCCACGAAGGCCCGGTGCTGTTCACCGACGCCCTGGACCAGCTCAAGGCCATGGGCGGCGAGGCGCAGGAAATCGACTTCGCGCCCTTCCTCGAAGCCGCGCGCCTGCTCTACGAAGGCCCCTGGGTCGCCGAGCGCTACAGCGTGGCAGGCGAGCTGATCGAGCGTGACCCGCAAGCGGTGCTGCCAGTGATCCGCGACGTACTGGCGAAAGCTCCCGGCGCAACCGCCGTGCAAGCGTTCCGCGCGCAATATCGCCTGCAGGAACTCAAGGCACAGTGCGATGCGATCCTCGCCGACCTCGACTGCGTGCTCACCCCCACTATCGGCCGCCCGGTGACGCTGGACGAGCTGCACGCCGAACCGGTGAAGCGCAATTCCGACCTGGGCTACTACACCAACTTCATGAACCTGCTGGACTACGCCGCCGTCGCCGTGCCCAGTGCAATCATGGGCAACGGCCTGCCCTGGGGTGTGACCCTGTTCGGCCGCGCCTTCACCGACCAGTA
This sequence comes from Pseudomonas sp. AU11447, assembly GCF_001672555.2. Classification (NCBI taxonomy): domain Bacteria; kingdom Pseudomonadati; phylum Pseudomonadota; class Gammaproteobacteria; order Pseudomonadales; family Pseudomonadaceae; genus Pseudomonas; species Pseudomonas sp. AU11447. The sequence continues at coordinate 24,713 of NZ_LZDG02000057.1, forward strand.
CCTGCTCGGCGTGGCCGATGCGCTGCAGCGCCGGCACAACCTGCCGCTCGCCGGCGGCAACGCAATCGCCCCGGCCGCATCGGCCAATGCCGCGCGCAACGACCGCGCACGCATGGTGGTGTGCGGCGCGCACCTCGACGGCCTGGCCCTGAACTGGCAACTGCGCCAGCGCGGCGCCCGCCTGTTGCGCGCCACCCAAAGCGCCCCGGCTTACAAGCTGTATGCCCTGGCCGGCGGCCCGCCGCTGCGCCCCGGCATGCTGCGCGTGGCCGAACGCGGCGTGGCCATCGAGGTGGAAGTCTGGGAGCTGCCCAGTGCCGAACTGGGCTCCTTCCTCACCGGCATCCCGGCACCGCTTGGGTTGGGCAAGGTGCAGCTGGAGGATGGCAGCTGGGAGACCGGCTTCATCTGCGACGCCTGGGGCCTGGAAGGCGCCGAGGACATCAGCCGCTTCGGCGGATGGCGCGCGTGGTTGGCCAGCCGAACCTGAGTGCGCGCTTCCGGAAAGGAACTTCCTCCGCCGGGTGGGGCATCGGTTACCCGTAGGGCGTATAACGCGCCAGCGTTGTACGCCGCGCAATTTCCGGCGGATAACCTGTTCCAGGTTATTCGCCCTACGCTTCCTGCGCCCCACATGGATGAGGGAATGAAGAATCCCGTGGGGAACGGGATTGGCCTCGCGAACCACCTCTGCAACGGAGACTGGTTCGCGAGCAAACTCGCCCCAACAGATACTGCTGCATCTTCGGCGTGTGGGCGGATAGCGGGTCGCGAACGCCACGCGCTCTGCGTCACCGGCGTCTGACCATGGAACCCCGCCGCGCCACGAGCTAGAGTCCCAGCATCACCCGCCGCAAGGACCGGTCATGCCCGACCTCAGCCACCAGCAGGCGCAGCACCGCGTCAACGATATCCTGGCCTTCGACCGCGAGCTGCGCCGCCTGCGCGACGAAGGCGCCCTCGTTCTCGACAACACTCAGCACGAGCGCCTGCACGAACACCAGCAGCGCCTGCTCGCCGACTACCGGGCACGCTTCGACATCGACCGCGACAGCCAGGACCATCGCCTGTCCCTGGGCATGCGCATCGCCTCCTTCCTCGGCGCGCTGGCCCTGGCCGCCAGCCTGTTCTTCCTCTTCTACCAGTTCTGGGGGCTGTTCGGCGAAAGCGTGCAGGTCGTCATTCTCGTCGCCGCCTCGCTGATCAGCCTGCTGCTGACCCTCGTGCTGCAACGCCGCGACGCCTCCGGCTACTTCGCCAAGCTTGGCGCCATGCTGGCCTTCGCCTGCTTCGTGCTGAACGTCGTGATGGTCGGGCAGATATTCAATATCACCCCGTCCGACAAGGCCCTGCTGCCCTGGGCCGCCTACGCCCTGCTGCTGGCCTACACCTGCAACACACGCCTGCTGCTGGCCGCCGCGCTGATCTGCGTGATGGGCTACGTCGCCGCACGGGTCGGCACCTGGAGCGGCGTCTACTGGCTGGACGTCGGCGAACGTCCGGAAAACTTCTTCCCCGCCGCGTTGCTGATCTTCCTGGTGCCGTCGTTCATCTCCCAGCATCGTTTCGACGGTTTCGCCACGATCTACCGGGTATTCGGCCTGCTCGGGCTGTTCCTGCCCATGCTGGTGCTGGCCAATTGGGGCGGCAGCAGTTACCTGCCACTGCGTTATGCAACGGTGGAAAGCCTCTACCAGGTGCTCGGCTTCGTCGCCTCTGCGCTGGTGATCTGGCTCGGCGCGCGACGCGAGTGGCCTGAAGTGGTCAATACCGGGCTGACCTTCTTCGTGATCTTCCTCTACACCAAGTTCTTTGACTGGTGGTGGGAGGTCATGCCCAAGTACCTGTTCTTCCTCGTGCTGGGTCTGTGCGCGGTGCTGATCCTGCTGGTCCTGCGTCGCCTGCGCCGCGCCCACGGCCTGCTGGGAGCCCGCCCATGAACTGGACACGTACTCACGCACTGGCCAGCGGCGTCGGCCTGATCCTGCTGGTGAACGCCGTCGCCCTGGGCGGCGTTGCCTGGAACCGCTCCGGCGAGCCGGACAGCGTCCTGTCGCTCAGCCAGCGCGAGCTGCTGCGCAACAACGACTGGTACAAGGAAAACAGCGGCCTGAGCCTGCGCCTGCACTGGCGTACGCCCAGCCGCGACGATGAGGCACGGCAACACAACCGGGGCTGGCAGCCCGCCCTCGACAGCCAGAAGATGGCCGAACTCGGCTTCGCCATGCCCGAGCAGGTCGACGACGACAGCGCCCGGCGCTTCGGCCGCCAGCAATCGCGCGCGGCCCTGCTGGTGCTGGAGCTCAACGGCCCGCTTCACGAGCGCGAAGTGCAGCTGACCCGCAAGCGTCTCGATGAAGCCCGCCAGGCCGCCGATGCCGCACCGCAGAATGCCCGCCTGGCGGACGAGCGCGACTTCATCCGCTGCGAACTGGATAGCGAGGAAAAGACCGACACCCGCCTGCTGCTCAAGGACGTCGGCCTGGACCTGCAGGCGTTGCGAGCCCGTTACCCCGATCGCCAGCGCTACCTGATCGTCCACGGCCAGGTACGCCCCGTTTCCAACTACTACCAGCACATCTGGACCCTCGGCGGCACCGCCAGCTCCATCGGCACCGACAGCCTCAACGTGCCGTACCAGTGGCGCGAGCGGCTGGACCAGATCACCGCGCAGCCTCACCGGGCAGCGGACGGCCGCGCCCAGCCCTTCGTCGCCGAAGTCGCCTTTGGCAAGCGCCTGGAGCCCTGGATCCAGGGCATCGACATGCCCTGAGCGGCCCCCGCCGCGCCGATCCGAATCCGCTTGCGCGATGCGGGTCGGCGCTGCACCCTGTGCGCCCGCCTCACCGCCATTTCCTGCCCTGACCGGCCATGAACGACGTCACTCCCGATCCCAGCCGCTGCCCGCTCTGCGGCCAGTCCAACCGCTGCACCCAGGCCGACCCGGCGCTGGAAGGCCAGCCGTGCTGGTGCTTCAGCACGCGCATTGACCGCAACGCACTGGAGCGCATCCCGCCCGAGCTGGTCGACCGTGCCTGCCTTTGCCCGCGCTGTGCTGCCGGGCTGAAGGACGATGAGACCGCCTGATGCGTCTGGACCGTTTCATCGCCAACCTGCCCCACCTGAACCGCCAGCAAGCCCGCCAATTGCTTGCCGAAGGCCGCCTGCGTGTCGATGGCCAGGTGGTACGCGATGGCCGCCATGAAGTGCGCGAGTTCTCCCGCGTGGAGCTGGACGATGACCTGCTGCAGGCCGGCAAGCCAGCGCGCTACTTCATGCTGCACAAGCCCGCCGGCTGCGTCAGCGCCACCCGCGATGCCGAGCACCGCACCGTGCTCGACCTGCTCGACGAACCGGACAAGCACGAACTGCATATCGGCGGCCGCCTGGACTACAACACCACCGGCCTGCTGCTCATCACCAACGACGGGCAATGGTCGCGGCGCATGACGCTGCCGGGGCGCAAGCTGCCCAAGGTCTATTACGTCGAGACCGAGGACCCGATCGAGGAGTGCTACATCGAGACCTTCGAGCGGGGGCTGTACTTCGCCTTCGAAGACCTCACCACCCTGCCCGCCCAGCTGGAAATCCTCGACACTCGCACCGCGCGCCTGACCCTGCACGAAGGCCGCTACCACCAGGTCAAGCGCATGTTCGGCCATTTCCAGAACAAGGTGACGCGCCTGCACCGCGAGAGCATGGGCAGCCTGGCGCTGGACCCAGCCTTGCAACCCGGCGAGTACCGCGCGCTGACTGCTCAGGAAATCGCCGCGCTCGGCTGAACTGCCCTTTGCAGGAGCGGGCTTGCTCGCGAACAATCCTGCCGGCGAGCACGGCGTCCGGGCGGTTCGCGAGTAAGCTCGCTCCTACATACCGCGCCCCGCGCAACATTCCGAAAACTCCTACGCAAACCATTCAGCCCGGCAGTTTGCAGCCTTCACCGCCGCTTGGCTAAGCTCCCTGCCATGCCCGCGCTGTAAGGAAAGGTGATGAAGAAACTGTCGGTTGCCCTGCTGATCGCCCTGAGCGCCAGCGTCGCCTTCGCCAACCCGAGCAAGCCCTCGCCGCTTTCGGACCTGCAGGCCGCGCTGAAGACGCTCAAGCCCGGCCAGTTCCTCTGGTATCCGGAAATCTCGCCAGCCGGGCCGGTCACCCTGGTGGTCAGCCTCACCGAGCAACGCGCCTACGTGTACCGCAACGGTATCGCCATTGGCGTAGCCACCGTCAGCACCGGCAAGAAGGGCAAGGAAACCCCCACCGGCGTGTTCTCCATCCTGCAGAAGAAGGTCGAGTACCACTCCGACCTCTATAACAGCGCGCCGATGCCCTACATGCAGCGCCTGACCTGGGACGGCATCGCCCTGCACGCCGGCAACCTGCCCGGCTACCCGGCCTCCCACGGCTGCATCCGCCTGCCCATGGCGTTCGCCAAGAAGCTCTACGAAGTCACCGGCTTCACCTCCACCACCGTGATCATCTCCGACGCCAAGAGCTCGCCCGTGGAGGTCTACCACCCCGGCCTGCTCGCGCCCATCGTCAGCGATGGCCGCGCCGCCGGCCCGCACGACGACAGCGGCATGGTGGTGCCGTTCTGGAGCGATCCCGGCGCGGAGAAGGGACCGGTCTCCGTGCTGGTCAGCCGCGCCGACCGCCGTCTCTACGTCTACCGTGGGGGCCTGCAGATCGGCACCGCACCGGTAGCCTTCGAACACCCGGAAGAACGGACCGGCGTCGCCGCCTTCTCCCTCATGGAAAAGCCCTCGCAAACCGAAATCGACAGCGAGAACCCCAACCTGCGCTGGACCAGCGTGCAGGTCAGCGACCCGCAGCGAGGCCTGTCGCCTGCCGAGCAGCTGGGCAAGTTCAGCCTCGACCGCGAATTCCTGCGCAACCTGCTGGCCAGCATGGACGTGGGCAGCACGCTGGTGATCACTGACCTGCCATCTACCCGCGACATGCGCAGCAACCCGGACTTCACCGTGATCACCACCAACGACCGCAAGGCCGAGCAGAAGCCGGTCAAGAACCAGAGCGTGGAGTAACAGGATGAACCGGAGCGACGTCGAAGCGCTCCGGATTTCTCCTACAACCTCTTCATCGTTTCCCTGCCCCCATCGCCAACCGCCCACGCCAAACTGTCAGCCCTCACCTGCGGACAGACGGCCTCAAGTCGGCCGTGCAAGCAGCCGAAGAATCTCGAAACACAAAGAGTCAAGGCGCCTGTCCGAGGTGAGTTCCTTTCGTCTTAACGTCCCGCAGACCGGTGCCCCGCGGCGATTTCTTGCGCTGGAAAGTTCGTAATTACCGACGGGCGGAACCATACTTGATTAAAAAACAAACACATCACTGGTCAAAAATCACGCACAATGCGGCGTTTCCCAGAAAAAACCATATCGATTCAACGGGAATGTTGTATTCATGCTGACTTTCTTGAAGTTACGGGGGTTCTTCCGGATTTCGCTCGCCAGTGCCGCGCTCTTCGCGATCGGTAGCTGGCAGACCGCGTCCGCTGCTGCCCTGCCCACGGCCGAGGACCTGCACCGCCTCGCGCCGGCGACCAATACCGAGACCCTGCGCCTGGCGCTCAGTGCGCTGCAGTGCGCCAGCACCCAGTTGGGCGGCCAGAACCGCCTGCTGACGGTGATCGATTACTCCAAGCCATCCCGCGACAAGCGCCTCTGGGTCTTCGACCTGAAGCAGCGCAAACTGCTCTTCGAGGAGTGGGTCGCCCATGGCAAGAAGAGTGGCGACGACATGGCCACCTCCTTCTCCAATCGCCCGGAGAGCTTCCAGTCCTCCATCGGCCTGTACCAGACCGGTCAGACCTACAGCGGCAAGCACGGTCGGTCCCTGCGCCTGCTGGGCCTGGAGCCGGGCTTCAACGACAACAGCGAAGAACGCGCCATCGTCATGCATGCCGCCGCCTACGCCGACCCGAAGGTCGTCCCCGGCCTCGGCCGCCTGGGCCGCAGCCTCGGCTGCCCGGCGGTGCGCCCGCAGGTGGCGCAGAAGCTCATCGATACGGTAAAGAACGGCAGCTACGTGTTCGCCTACTACCCGCAGCAGCAATACCTGAAAACCTCGCAATTCCTCGCCGGGCAGAGCTGCACCGTGGCGAAGAACCCGCAGATCAATCGCTACGCCACCAACCTCGCCAAGCGTTGATCGCTGCCTGCCCCTGAAACGAAAAACGCCGGCTGATGCCGGCGGTTTTCGTTTCAGGGGCTGCGGGGCTAAGCCTTCACCCCCTCCAGGATTTCCAGGATCGCGCGCACGTCCACGGCATCCATCTGCTCGGGCTGGAGGAAGCGCTCGCCGTACTCCCGGTAAACCCCCTGGCTGATGAACAGGCGGAACAGGTCGGCGTCGATGTGCTGGTCGCGGGCCATGAAGGCGAGGATCTTCAGTGACTCGGACAAGGTCTTCGGCGCCTTGTAGGGACGGTCGGCGGCAGTCAGCGCCTCGAAGATATCGGCGATCGCCATCACCCGCTCCGGAATGCTCATCTGCTCACGGGACAGTTTGCGTGGATAGCCGGTGCCATCCATCTTCTCGTGGTGGTTGGCGGCAATGGTCGGCACACGGCGCAAATGACGCGGCAGCGGCAGCGGCAGGGTGGTGAGCATCATCAGGGTCTGGACGATGTGTTCGTTGATCTTGAAACGCTCCTCCTCGGTCAGCGTGCCACGGCGAATACCCAGGTTGTACAGCTCACCGTAATTGCTCGCGTAAGGCGGCAGACGCATGTCGAAGCCCCAGATATTTCGCGGGTCGTCCTTCACCACCGGCGGCTTGCGCTCGCCCCAGGGCACTCGGTGTTCGGGCTTGTCGGCGAGGAGGAACTCCTCCGCCGGCAGCGGCCGTTCGGGCCGCCCCTGCAGCCGCTCGGCTTCATCGTGGGAGATACCCAGGCGGTCATCGAAGTAGCGCAACCAACGACGCTCGCCGATCTGCCTGAGCCGCTCGATATCCTCGTCCTTCATGAACTCGCCGCCGACGTTGGCCTGGGCGACGAAGGCGTAGTCCTCGCGCAACGCCTCATGCAGCGCGTCGCGGCGCGCGGCCAGCAGACCAATGTCGTTGCCTGCGGCTATGCCGCGCCAGTAGTCCAGCTCGATGTCGCGCCAGACCACCTCGAAACGCGTGCGCACCTCGTGCAGACGGTTGTACAGCGTTTCCAGCTTGGTCGCCTTGTCCACCACGTATTCGGGACTGGTGACCTTGCCGCAGTCGTGCAGCCAGGCGGCGATCTGGAATTCATAGCGTTCCGCATCGCTCATGGTGAAGCCGGCGTACTCGCCATCGTGCGAGTCGATGACCTTCTGCAGCAGCAGGTCGGCCAACTGCGGTACGCGCTCGCAGTGGCCGCCGGTATAGGGGCTCTTGGCGTCGATGGCGTCGGCGAGGAGCTTGATGATCGCATCCAGCAGGCGCTGTTGGGCCTCGATCAATTGGCGGGTCTCGATGGCCACGGCGGCGGCGCCGGAAAGCTCCTCGACGAAGCGTTTGAATGGTTTGCGTGGCTGCAGGCTGTGGGCGCCCTCCTCCGCCAGCTGCAGGACCAGGATGCCCAGCAGCTCGTCCGAACGATTGCGCAGCGAAACCTCCAGGAACTGCCCGCGATTGGCCAATGCCAGGTCCACCCGCTGGGCCAGCTCCGCCTCGGTAAAGCCCTCGATCAGCATGGACTGCGGGTACTGCTCGCCGTTGACCGTGCAGGCCAGCCGCAGGCGGCACTCTTCGTCCTCCAGCAGGTAGACAGCGCCGCCCATCACGCCGGTGGCCTCCACCAGGCGCGAGAGCACGCCCTCGAGCATGCTTTCCAGGCGCGTCTCGCGGCTCAGGGTCAGGGTAATGGCCTGGAAGTTGTGGATGGTGCGCGACATGCTTCCCATGACGCTGCTCAAGTCGCGGACCTCGGCGATCTTTGACTCCACCCCCACCGGCCGGGCGAAATCGAACGCCGCCAGGGCGCCGACCTGATCGGCCAATGCGGTCAGCGGCCGGGCAATACGCCGGCCGATGTACCAGCCGATCAGCAGCAGAACCAGCAGCAAGGTGCCGCTCCACAACGCCTGGTTGAACAGCAACTGGCGGGCGCCGGCCAGCAACTCCACAGCGGGAATCGCGATAAGCACCCGCACTTCGTTGCTGGTGAAGTTCGACAGCGGCACCCAGATGCCATACCAGTCCTCGCCGTTCACCTTGTACGACTGCGGTGTACCGGAGGGCACGGAATTGGCATTCAGTTCGCTCAGGCTGGGCACCTTCAGCTCGTCCAGCGTGGCCAGTCGCAGTTGGTCGCCTTCACGGACCATCAGCTTGGAGAGGTCCGGATAGGCGATCACCGTGCCCTTGCCGTCCACGACCGCCAACTCGGTGTGGGCTGTCTGGCGCAGGTCGCCCATCTCGCCGCCCAGGTCGTTCACCGAAGCGTCCATGCCGATCACTGCCGCGCCGTCGACGCTGCGGTGGGCCAGGGTCAGGCCAATCTCGCGGGTGGTGAAGAAGACGTAGGGCTGGGTGAGTACGGTCTTGCTCGTCGCACGAGCCTCCGTGTACCAGGGGCGTTGTCGAGGGTCGTACTGGTAATCCGGCCGCTCCTGTACACGCAGCAGCCGCAGTTCGCTGTCGTAGAAACGCCACTCGCCGAGCAGCCCGCCCTGGCCGTTGAGCGTCTGGCTCTGTACCAGGTACTTGGCCGCGTCGGGCGCCTGGAGAGCACGGCGCACCTCGGGTACGCGCAAGGCGCGGATCAGCAGGAACTCACCATTCGGGTAACCGATGTACACCGCGCTCAGGGTGCGGTTGGCACGCAGGTTCTCCACCAGCATCGGCAGGCGATCGAGGCGCGCCGGCAGGTTGTCCGTCTGCGAGATGGGGTCGTGGGTGAGCAGCCGCAGCGCGCTTTCCGCCGGGTCGATAAGGCGCCGGATACGCTCGTTGATGGTCGCGCCCAACTGGCTGGCCGACTCCCCGGCCGCCGTCACCAGCGCGCCTTCTACCCCTCGGTAGCCCTGGATCAGCAGGGCCCCCGCCAGCACCAGCATGCTGGCGATGATGGCGCCAGCCACCAGCAGCTGCAGCGGAATACCCCGTTCGAATGCCTTCATCCTTTACCAGCCTCTGTCCGTGGAGCTGTAGCGATAGCCGCTGTCGAGCAGTTCTTCCGCCACGGGTGGCGGCGCATTGTTACGCATGATCCGGGCCAGAGTTCCGTCCAGCCACAGTGTTTCCATCAGGCGCATCCATTCGGCGCTTTGCGCCGGCGTGAAGCGCTTGCGCGAAAGCATCAGGTTATGGGGAGTCGCCGGCCCGGGGATCACATCTACCACATGGAATCGCTCCCGTTGGCGACGGTCCTTCACCGCGCCTTCGAGGTTCATCTCATGGCCTATCACGCCTTCCACATTACCGTTGAGCAACGCGGTGAAGCGGCTGGCGTCGTCCTTGTATTCCACTACCCGACCTTCCGAGCGGAGGATACGCAGCATGCCGTCGATGTAAGGCCCATGGCGGTAGCCGGCAATTACTCCCAGGCGCGCACCGGGCATATCGTGGAAGGCGTCCAGGCTGTTCATGTCCCCCAGATCGTCGCGCACAATCAACTTGTTGCGCATATAGAGATACGGCAGCAGGTAGGTGTAGGCGCGCCGCTGCGGCGTGGCGACGCCGCTGGTGCCCATCTGCAGGTCGCCGCTCTCCAGCAATTGCCAGATTTCATCGCGCGGGCGAATCGAGATCTCGAACTGGCAGCCGGTGCGCCGAGACAGCTCGGCGATCAGGTCGGGATCGATGCCGACATCGTCATGGAAGAACACCACGTTGCGGGTATAGGCGATGGCAATCGGCTGCTCACAGCCGTAGCGATCCTCGGCCATGGCTTCCGCACACAGCCATGCGGCCGGGGCCAGGACCAGCAGTTTGCGCAACCGTGGATGAAGTGCCATTGAACCGCTCCGCACGCGGTATCGGCCTCAGGGGGGAGCACGGCGAGATCGCTCGTCTTCGGCGGGGGAGTTACAGCCATCACATGAGTGTAATCCGGCTTCACCAAAGCGCCGGAGAATCGCGCAGAGAAATGTCATTTCGTCGGATTTCGGCAGAACGATGTGACTCAGCCGCCCACTGGCAGTTGCAGGCGCCGAACCACCCTGCTTAACTCTGGCCCAAGCGTGACCAATGAGTCACGCAGCGCAGCCAACAATGATTCCCGCGGCAGCTGTCCCCCGAGCCGCACCTTCCCCCGCCTGATCAGAAGCCAATCTTCCGCGCCCCCAAGGGCTTCGGAACGCTGTCTTTTGGTGTCGTAAGCATTTGAAAATCAAGAGATTGTTAACTTTCGTCGAGTGACATGAAGCTGTCACGTCAAGACGCTTTCCTCTGCCTGGGTACTTTCTTCGCATCCGATGGTGGATGCGCACCATGACCTGCGTCTGGAGGAATACGACATGAGGCCGGAAACCGCCGTCGTCGAGATTCAGCAACACCGGGTACACACGGAGTTTCACGCCAACAGGGAAGCGCGGCAGACCATCATCCTGGTCAACGGCTCGCTGGCAACCACCGCCTCCTTCGCGCAAACGGTGAAATACCTGCAACCGCACTTCAACGTCGTCTGCTACGACCAGCCGTACGCGGGCCGGTCGAGGGCCCACAACGACTGCCGCGAGCTCATCACCAAGGAGTACGAGGCGCAGCTGCTGCTCGGCCTGATCGAGCACTACCAGGCCGACGTCGTCATGTCCTTCTCCTGGGGCGGCGTCGCCACCCTGCTGGCCCTGGCCGAGCGCCCGGCGCGAATCCAGAAGGCGGTGATCAACTCCTTCTCGCCGCTGCTCAACGCCTCGATGCTCGACTACCTGCACCGCGGCCTGGACTACCTCTCCGCGTGCGATCGCACCAACATCGGCAACCTGGTCAACGACACCATCGGTCGCTACCTGCCGCAACTGTTCAAGCGCTACAACTTCCGCCACGTCGCCGGTCTCGACGAGCACGAATACCAGCAGATGCACTTCCACGTCTGCCAGGTACTCAAGCTCAGTGCCGAGAGCTACATGGAGAAGTTTGCCGCCATCGACATCCCGCTGCTGTTCATGAACGGCGAGCTGGACATCTACACCACCCCGGCCGAGGCCAAGCTGTTCCAGCAACTGATCCGCGACTGCGAATTCCGCACCATCCGCAACGCCGGCCACTTCATCGACGTGGAACACAAGAAGGCCTGGCAGGAAACCCAGGACGCCCTCCTGACCTTCCTCCAGCCGCAGCGCCACCCGGTCCTGGCCAACCCCTACCTGCCCAGCAGCCAGGGCGTGCCAATCGCCGCCATGGTGGGCTGATGCAGCCAGCGCACACAGCCGGGGGCCGGCCCCAGACCTTCCGCCCCCGGTTTTTCATTGCGCCACCGTGTTCACGAATGCCATCCACTCGGCACGCCCGATAGCCCAAGGCTTCACTAAGCCTCGCCCTTCTGGTAAAAAGGCACCCCCAAGCGGGCGTCGTATAATGGCATTACCTGAGCTTCCCAAGCTCATGACGAGGGTTCGATTCCCTTCGCCCGCTCCAGAATCCCCAGCAAAAGCCCCCGGCAGCGTGAGTTGCCGGGGGCTTTTGTGCTTTTGGCGCCGCCAAACCGGCTCTTGTAGAATCCTCGGCATCCCTACAGCCCGGATCCTGCCGTATGCCCGCCTCCGCCCCGCACCGGCAATCGCTGTCCTGGCTCCTGCTCACCATCTTCTTTCTACTGGTCCGTCCCGCCTGGGCTGCCCAGGTGGTAGATGCCGCGAGCGTCACCACCCAGCCCCTGACGCTGACCACCTATGTCTCCGTCCTCGAAGACCCGAGCCGCAGCCTGACGCTGGCGGACGTGCAATCCTCTGCGCAGCAAGCCCGTTTCAAGGCCGATCAGCCACCCGGCAGTGCGCTGGCGATGGGATTTACCCGCTCGGCGTTCTGGCTGAAGTTGCAGCTGAGCAATCCCGGCGATGCCCCGTTGCAGCGCCTGCTGGTGGTGGAGAACCCGCGCATCTCCCATGTGCAGATGAACATCCCGCAGGCAGATGGCAGCGTCAGGACGATTAACACCGGCAGCGACGTCCCGCAGAGCAACAAGGTCTACCCGAACCGCAACTTCGTCTTTCCGCTGAACCTACCCGCGCACTCCGAACAGGTGCTGTACCTGCGGGTCGAGTCGAGTATCGGCCTGCTGGTGCCGCTGCAGTTGTGGCCGGTGAAGGCGTTCTCCATCTACGAACGCGACGACTACACGGGCAAGGCCTGGTACTTCGGCATCGCGGTGGCGATGACTCTGTTCAACCTGATGCTGCTGTTCGCCCTGCGCGACCCGATCTATCTGCTCTACGTGGTCTTCGTGAGCTGCACGGCCGGGGCGCTGGCGATCAAGAACGGCCTTGCCCCGGACTGGTCGATCTTCGGCGAGCCGCTCAATTCCAACGTGGTCTACTACTCCGGCGTGTCGATGGCCCTGGCCGCGCTGTTGCTGTTCGCCCGCCGGATGATGCAGTTCGAGCGGATACTGCCGCGCCTGGACCGGGTACTGCGCTGGATGATCCTGGCCTATCTGCTCAGCCCCGTCGCCTATGCGCTGGCGCTGCCATATTTCTCCCGCGCCGGCATCCTGCTGAACTTCGCCACGGCGGTCATCCTGCTCATTGGTGCCGGCGTTGCCGCCTTCAAGCGCCAGCGCAGCGCGTTCTTCTTCCTCGCGGCCTTCGCGCTGCTGATGCTGGGCGGAGCGATGACCTCGCTGCGCGCCATGGGCATCGTGCCGACCAACCTGTTTACCGTGGACGGCCTGCAACTGGGGTCGGCGATGGAAATGATCGTGCTGGCCTTCGCCCTCGCCGACCGCTTCAACGTCATGCGCCGGGAGAAGGCCAGGGTGCAGGAGGAATTGATCCGTACCCAGCAACAGCTTGTGGATAACCTGCGCAGCTCCGAGCACGAGCTGGAACTGCGCGTCGCCGAGCGCACCGATGAACTGCGCGAGCTGAACAACCAGCTGGAGGCCATGAGCCTGACCGATGCCCTCACCGGCATTGCCAACCGGCGCCGCTTCGACCAGCTACTGGAGCAGGAATGGGGCCACGCACGTCGCTCCGGTGAGGCTCTGGCCCTGGCGATCATCGATGTGGACTGGTTCAAGCGCTACAACGACCACTACGGCCACCCTGCCGGCGACGCCTGCCTGCGCGACATTGCCCGGACGCTGGCGACCACGGTCAACCGCTCCACCGACCTGGTGGCGCGCTATGGCGGCGAGGAGTTCGTTTTCCTCGCACCGATGACCGACCTCGCCGGCGTGCGCGGCATGGCGAACAAGTTGCTGCAAGCGGTGGAAGCACTCGCCCTGCCCCACGAGCTGTCGCCGTTGGGGCGGGTGAGCGTGAGCATTGGCGTGGTAGCTGCGGTACCGAGTTCGGAATGCTCCGCCGAGATGCTGGTGCAGCAGGCGGATGCGGCGTTGTATGAGGCGAAGAAGCAGGGGCGCAATCAGGTAGAGGGCTGACAGGCAGTCGATCGCTCCGCCGTCCTACACCCGGCTCAGCACTTTCATGGTGGTCGCCGAACATTTCAAGTGCAGGCTCGCTGGCACACCTGTATCCTACTGGATACAGCTGCAGCATGACCTATCAGCTAAAGCAAACTGCCCAGTTTGATCACTGGCTTTCTGAGCTCCGCGACCCCCGCGGGAAAGTCGCAATCCTGCGTCGACTGGAGCGTATCCGGTCCGGTCATTTCGGCGACATCCGCTCGGTGGGCATCGGCGTCTCGGAAATCCGACTGGATGTCGGCCCTGGCTATCGCGTCTACTTCACGCGCCGTGGCGACGTGCTGATCCTGTTGCTGTGTGGCGGCGACAAAACTTCCCAGCAGCGCGATATCAAGCTGGCGCAGCAGCTGGCGGGAGCAATTGAATGACCATTGAACTGAGCGACTTCGACACCAGCCACCACCTCGACAATGAGGAGGTCATTGCCGAATACCTGTCCCAGGTCCTGTCTGACGGCGATACCGATGAGCTGCTGCTCGCCATCGGCAACATTGCCAAGGCGCGCGGCATGACCAAGATCGCCAATGACTCGGGACTGGGCCGGGAGAGCCTGTACAAGGTCTTTGCGCCCGGAGCCAAGCCGCGCTTCGAGACGGTCATGAAGGTCATGCGCGCGCTGGGTGTCGAGTTGCAGGCAATTCCCGCCAGCAGCGGGAAATGAGGGACAGTCCCGTCCCCGCCCCGTCACTTGCTCATGCCCCCGCCTTCACTCCATCCCTCTCCTTCAGCAACGCCTGAATCACCTGCTCCTGTTCCTCATACCCACCCTCCCCGATCGACAGATGGCGCACGCGTCCCTGGGCATCGATGAAGTAATGCGCCGGCCAGTACTGGTTGGCGAAGGCGTTCCAGATGCGGTACTGGTTATCCAGCGCCACGGGGTAGTGGATGTCGTGCTGTTTCACCGCTTCGCGAACGTTGGCGGGTACGCGTTCGAAGGGGTACTCCGGGGTATGCACGCCGATCACCACCAGGCCCTGGTCGGCGTACTTCTTCGCCCAGGCGTTCACATACGGCAGGCTGTGCTGGCAGTTGATGCAGTCGTAGGTCCAGAAGTCGATCAGCACCACCTTGCCGCGCAGGTCGCGCAGGCTCAGTTCGGGGCTGTTGATCCACTCCACCGCGCCTTGCAGTTCGGGAGCCGGGCCGAGGTCGGGCAGGCGTTCGGCGCCGTGGGCCATGTCGCCGGGCATCAGTTGGCTGATCAGCGCGGGCACGCCATCGATGACCTTGCGCTCCAGACTGTTCACCAGGGTGGACGAACTGCCGGAAGCCAGTTGTGCGCTGGTGCCGCTGGCGATGCCGACCACGGCCAGCAGGGCGAGTACACCAGTGGCGCGGCGCAGGCCTTCGATGACGGCCATGCGCGGCCGCAGCTGCTGCATCAGCCGGCGCCCGGCGAAAAGCACGATACCGAGCACGGTGGCACTGCCCAGGCCGTAGGCAAACAGCAGCAGGCTGGTCTGCGCGCTCGGGCCTTGCAGCATGGCGCCGGAGAGAATCAGCCCCAGCACCGGGCCGGCGCAGGGCGCCCACAGCAGGCCGGCGGCAAAGCCCATCACCCACGCGGAGAAAGCCGGCGGCATGCGCCGGGCTTCACCGTGCAGACGATCGCCGATCCAGGCCCAGGGGCGCGCCAGCCAATCGCTGAAGCGCGGCCAGAGCAGCGCCAGTGCAGAGACCGACAGCAGCACCAGCGCAAACCACCGGCCCCATTCGCTGGCGGCAATCACCCAGTTGCTGGAGACGGTCGCCAGGCTCGCCAGCACAGCGAAGCCGCTGGCCAGGCCGAGCAGCGTGACCCACGGCGACCACGCCGGGCCGCCGGCGCGCTGCAACAACAATGGAAGCACGGGAAGGATGCAGGGGCTGAGCAGGGTCAGCGCCCCGCCGAGAAAGGCGATGAGCAGCATGGAAACCTCGATGGGCCGCCGGCCCGTGGGCTTTTTCTGGAGTGAACAGCGGGAAAAAACGCCGCGGCCATCCGTGGCTGCGGCTCAGGGGAATCAGCCGCCTTCGTTGCAGTCGGTGGCGAACTTGCGGTAGGCCAGGCTGTGCGGCTGGCCGTGGGAATCCAGGTAATCCATGCGGGCGTTGACGATGCCGCAGTCAAAGGGCGACGCGGCCTCTTCCTGGATAGCAACGACCTTCTTCACGTCCAGTTTCTGGCCGTAGTGATACTGCTCAACGGGCTGCGTATCGGCGGCCTGGGCACCAAAGCTGGCGAAGGCGGCGAGGGAAGCGAAGAGGCAAGCGTTGGCGAGCTGGATGGCTTTCATGGGGTTCTCCTGTCCTGTGTCGGGTTTGGCCGGCGAGGGCTGTGTGCCTCGCCGTTGGTGCCCATTTCACGTTCAGGAGGTATCGGGCTTGTGTCGCGCAGGCCCTTGGTTTGCTGCGCCGGGTATCGGAGGCCGGCCTGGATACAGTGGAATACAAAGCACGGCAGGCAAGCGTGGCGCTGCGCTATAAACTCGCCTCAACCCACTGTGAATGAGGCACCGGCATGGACCATGTCGATCACGTACTGATCGTCGACGACGACCGCGAGATCCGCGAGCTGGTCGGCAACTACCTGAAGAAGAACGGCCTGCGTGTGAGCCTGGCGGCGGATGGCCGGCAGATGCGCGCCTTCCTCGACGCCAATTCGGTCGACCTGATCGTGCTCGACATCATGATGCCCGGCGACGACGGCCTGAAGCTGTGTCGCGAGCTGCGCGTGGGCAAGCACAAGTCCACACCAGTGCTGATGCTCACCGCGCGCAACGACGAGACCGACCGCATCATCGGCCTGGAGATGGGCGCCGACGACTACCTCACCAAGCCCTTCTCCGCCCGTGAACTGCTGGCACGAATCAACGCCGTGCTGCGCCGCACGCGCATGCTGCCGCCGAACCTGCAGGTCAGCGAGGCGAGCCGGCTGATCGGCTTCGGCCGCTGGAAGCTGGACACCACCGCGCGCCACCTGCTCGATGAAGACGGCACCCTGGTCGCCCTGAGCGGCGCCGAGTACCGCCTGCTGCGCGTGTTCGTCGATCATCCGCAGCGTGTGCTCAGCCGCGAGCAATTGCTGAACCTCACGCAAGGCCGCGAGGCGGACATCTTCGATCGCTCCATCGACCTGCTGGTCAGCCGCCTGCGCCAGCGCCTGCTGGATGACGCCCGCGAACCCGCCTACATCAAGACGGTGCGCAGCGAAGGCTACGTCTTCGCCCTGGCCGTCGAACTGCTCGAGCCCAACGCATGAAATCCGTCCTGCACTGGCCACGCACGCTGGCCGCACGCCTGGCGCTGATCTTCCTCGCCGGGCTGGTGTTCGCCTACAGCCTGTCGTTCTGCTCGCAGTTCTACGAGCGCTACCAGAGCGCCCGCAGCATGATGCTGGGCAACCTGGAAACCGACGTCAGCACCGCCGTCGCCCTGCTCGATCGCCTGCCGCTGGACGAGCGCGAGCGCTGGCTGCCCATGGTGCAGCGGCCCAACTACCGCTACCGCCTGGATGGCGGCCAGCCCGGCGAGCCGATGAACATGGCGCAGGCGCCCATGGCGGCGACCTCCATCGCCGACGCCATTGGCCCACGCTACGGGCTGCGCTTCGAGAACATCCCCGGCTCGATCCCGCACTTCCAGGTGCACCTGAAACTGGCCGACGGCATGCCGCTGACCATCGACGTGACGCCCAAGGGCGTGCCCGTGGCGCAATGGCTGCCCTGGGTACTGATCGTCCAGCTGGCGTTGCTGCTGTTCTGCACCTGGCTTGCCGTGCGCCTGGCGATTCGCCCGCTGACGCGGCTGGCCCAGGCCGTGGACCACCTCGACCCGGACGCCCCCGCGCCCGAGCTGGACGAGCGCGGCCCCAGCGAAGTCGCCTACGCCGCCCGCGCCTTCAACGCGCTGCAAGGTCGTATCGGCGCGTACCTCAAGGAGCGCATGCAACTGTTGGCGGCCATTTCCCATGACCTGCAGACGCCCATCACGCGGATGAAACTGCGCGTCGAGCAGATGGACGACTCGCCCGAACGCGAGCGCCTGTGGAGCGACCTGGAAGAGATGCAGCACCTGGTCCGCGAAGGCGTGGCCTACGCACGCAGCATGGACGGCGCCAGCGAGGCGGCGGTCAAGGTCAACTTCGATTCATTCCTCGACAGCCTCGTCCTCGACTACCAGGACAGCGGCCAGGCCGTGGAGCTTCAAGGCAGCAGCAACGTCGTGCTGGAAACCCGCCCCCACGCGCTGCGCCGGGTGCTCACCAACCTGGTGGACAACGCGCTGAAGTTCGGCGGCGCTGCACAGGTACAAGTCGAACGCGATGCCCAGGGTGTCGTGTGTATCCGTGTGCTCGACGACGGCCCCGGCATCCCCGAGGAAGAACTCACCGAAGTGGTGAAACCCTTCTACCGGGTGGAAAGCTCGCGCAACCGCGGCACCGGCGGCACCGGCCTGGGGCTGGCGATTGCCCAGCAACTGAGCCAGGCCCTGGGCGGCACGCTGAGCCTGTCCAACCGCGCCACGGGCGGGCTGTGCGCGCAGCTGGAATTGCGCCCCGCCAGCTGAGGCTGCGCTTGAGCGAGATGTACACAGAGATACAAGACGGCCTTCCCCGGACACATCCGGTATAAAGCCCCTCGCCAAGATGGCTCCACGAACAGCGGCGGCAACCCGCCCGCCGCGTTCCCCAAAGGAGCCTGCCATGAACCGTCCCGCCGAAAACGCCAGCCTGCATGGCTGGCGCCTGTTCTCCCTGCTGTCCGCCCTGGTGCTGCTCGCCACCGCATTGGCCCTGTGGAGCCAACCGCAATGGGTCGAGGCCCTGCGTAGCGCGATCCGTGTCACCGCCCGCACGTCCTTCGCGCTCTTCCTCGCCACCTTTCTCGCCTCGTCCCTGATGGCATTGGTACCGAGCGGCTTCACCCGCGGCCTGCTGCGTGAGCGACGCTTCCTCGGGCTGGCCTTCGCCTTCTCCCACGCCGTGCACGCGGTGCTGATCATCCTCTATGTGAAGTTCTTCCCCGAGACCTTCTGGCACGGCCGCAGCGCCACCGCGAACATCCCCGGCTCCGTCGGTTATGTCTTAATCATCCTGCTGACCCTCACGTCTTTCCCCTACGCAGTGAGACTGCTCGGCGCCCGTGCCTGGAAACTGCTGCACAGCACCGGCACCTGGGTGATCGCCGGAGTCTTCCTGCTCTCCTTCTACAAGCGCCTGCCGATGGGCTCCTGGTACCCGCTGGGCTTCGGCCTGATCTTCAGCGCCATCGCCTTCAAGCTCGTCGCCAAGCTGGCCGTGCGCCTGCGCCGTAGCGCACGCCCCGCGCTGCCGAACGCCTGAGCCTCGACTTCATCGACGACCGGGCTATTGCCGCACGCCCAAGCCTTGCCCACGACCTTGCCCAAGAGGTGCACCATGACCCTGCTGACCCTGAACCCGATCAAGACCGTCCTCGACCAACTCGACCGCCTCGCCGCCTGGGGCTGGGACATTCCCCTGCGGCTGTTCCTGGCCTGGGAGTTCTTCGAATCAGGCCTGGAGAAATGGCATGGCGACAACTGGTTCGAACAGATCCACGCCAGCTTCCCCTTCCCCTTCAACCACTTCTCCGCCGGCTTCGACTGGCAGGTGTCAATGTGGGCCGAACTGATCGCACCGATCCTGCTCCTGCTCGGCTTGGCCACGCGCTTCGCTTCCGCCTCGCTGATCGTCGTCACCATCGTCGCCATCGCCGCGGTGCACTGGCCGGCGCAGTGGTCGACCTTGTCCGAGCTCGCCCAGGGCTATTCGATCACCGACCATGGCTTCGGCAACTACAAGCTGCCGCTGATCTATCTAGTCGCACTGCTACCGCTGCTGTTGAAAGGTGCAGGAGCGCTGAGTGTGGATGGGATGGTCCGCCGGTTGTATCGCTCGCACAGCTGACCCCTGCTTCGGACAAGGGGAAGGGAAAGGGAAAGGGAAAGGGAAAGGCAGGTTTGCCTTTCCCTTGTCGCTTCCGCAGCAGACGCCCCCATTACTTGCGCGCAAACAGCGACGCCAGAGGCAACTTGGTGATGGCAAAACCCAGCAATAACAGCAGCGAATAGAGCGCCAGGCTGGTGGAGATCGCTTGCCCCTCGTACCAAGCCCCGATGATCACCGCAAAGACAGGGAAAATGATGAACACAAAGGACAGGACCACAGGGCTCAGTCGTTTCAACAAGAAGAAGTAGACGAGGAAACCGCCAACCGAAGCGCACAGCCCTAGGTATGTCAGCGCCCACCAGGACCTGGCGGATATCTGCGAAAACGACGGCCGCTCTACCAGCAATCCAAAGCTGAACAGCGCCAGCCCGGCAAGGCCGATGGGCAAAGTGTTGTAGGTAATAACGCTGATCGCCGAGCCTTTCTGCTTGGTCACTACATAGCACAAGGCATGCATCAGCGCGGCCGCAAGGATGGCCAGGACGCCAATGAAACCCTGGTGTTCGAAGCCCAGTCCCTGCTCACGAAGAATCATGTACAGGCTGGCAAAGCCGATGGCGATGCCGATCACCTGGAGTGTCTGGATCCTTTCTCGCAGGAATATCGCCGAGAAGATCAGGATGAATACGGGCATGCAACTGAACAGCAGCGCTGTCAGCCCTGAGGAAACCAGGGTCTCGCCGTAGTTGAGGAGGAAGTACGGCACGCCGAAGTAGCACAACGTGACGAAAATGAAGAAGCCGCTGCTGCGTCGAGGAAAGACAATCGCGTCGCCGCGCAGCCTGGCGAATGCCAGGAACAATGGAAAGGCGATCAGGAAGCGCAGACCGGATGCCGTCAGCGGTGGCACCGTTTCAACGGCGATACTGATTCCCAGCCAGGTAGTGCCCCAACTGAGGCACACGGTCAAGAACAGCACGACCGTCACGGCACCTGCCAGCCGCCTCCTGGCAATGGTGGAGAGTTCGCGGGTAGCGCAAATAGTCATGACCAAAGCTCCTGGTTGCACCATGAATGGGTACTTTCATTAAAATTAACCCGTTCAATCTGAAGCTATTGGCCTGGAAAATGACTGTCAAAACTTATATTGACACCGTGTCAATACTCCGCAACGCACTGGAATCGGGGCGCGGCGTAAAATACAAACGCCTCGCGTCAGCCCTGGAGCAGTGCATTCTCGATGGCTCCCTCGCAGCCGGCAGCAAGCTCATTCCCCAACGCATTCTGGCCTACAAACTCAATGTCACGGTGGGCACGGTAAGCCGCGCCTACGCCGAGCTCGAGCGTATGGGCCTGGTGGTGCCAAGGGTGGGTGATGGGACCTTCGTTCGCCGGCATGGCCTGGAGCGCAAACGCGACGAGGGTTACCGCAATGTCGCTGAACCCCCGGCGTTCTGCGACATGAGCCGCAACCTGCACATTCCCGGCGCCGAGACCAGCCTGCTGGCACAGAGCCTGATGAACCTTGCACAGGATGCAAGCACGCTGGGCGAGCTGATGATCTACACGCCGGAGGTCGGCCTGCCGCGCTTCCGTGCAGCCGGGGCGAAGTGGCTTTCCAGCCATGGTTTCCGCGCTCACCCTGAGCAGGTGCTGTGCACCAACGGCAGCCAACACGCCCTGCTTTGTACGCTGATGGCGCTGCTGCGGCCCGGCGACACCCTGGTGACCGAACCTCTCACCTACCCTGGCCTGATCAGTGCAGCGCGACTGCTGGGTATTCGTCTTCTGGCGGCAACGATGGACGACGACGGATTGCTACCGCACTCGCTGGACGAACTCTGCCGACTGCACCGAGTTACTGCCCTGTATTGCACCCCTACTCTGCAGAATCCCACGACCTCCATCCTGCCCACGGAACGTCGGCAGGCCATCGTGACCATTTGCCGGGAGCACAACCTGCTGATCATCGAGGACGAAACCCATGCGGTCCTGCTGGAAGATCGGCCCGCGCCCTTGAGTCACTTCGCCCCCGAGCGAAGCATCCTGATTGGCGGTATGAGCAAGGCGGTCGCCGCCGGCCTTCGCGTCGGCTACCTGCACGCCCCCGTAGCGATGGTAAGCCGGCTGGGAGCAGCGCTGCGAGGCTCCTGCTGGATGGCTACTCCCCTACCCCTGGAGTTGGCCACCCGCTGGATCGATGACGGCACCGCGCTGAACCTCCTGCAGCAACAAGCCGCCGAGATCGCTCGCCGCAAGGCACTGGTGACGCAGTTGCTGGAAGGATTGAACTACCGAACCCATTCCAGGAGCCCGCATTTCTGGATCCAGGTGCCCGAGCCATGGCGCGCCTCGGACGTGGAAAGCGACTTGGCGGCCAAGCACTACCGCATCGCGACCGCGGAATCCTTTGCTGTCGGTCACGCCGCAGTTCCGCAGTTCGTCAGGGTCAGCATCTGCGACGGAGCGATGGATGACTCGCAGTTGTGTTTGGGATTCCAGGCGCTCTCGGTCGCTCTGGACAGTGATACAGCGTCCACGGAACGCTCATAGGCGAGAGGTTGCTCGCAAACGGGTTTCCCCGGCTGGCCTGCAGCCAGACCGGTTCGCGAGCAAGCTCGCTCCTACAGAAAAGAAAAAAGCCCGAGCACCGATGACGGCGCGCGGGCTGGGCTGGGCTGTGGATAACAAGCAGATCAGGGAATCACGAACCCCACTTCGATATTGCCGCGAGTCGCCTTGGAATACGGGCAGATCTGGTGAGCCTCATCGACCAGCTTCGCCTTGTCCTCGGCCTCCAGCCCCGGCAGGTGCACGGTGAGCTGGGCAGCCAGGGCGAAACCACCGTCGGCGGTGTTGCCCAGGGAGACCTCGGCGTCCACCGCCACATCGGCTGGCAGGCGTACGTTCAGCTTCTGCCCGGCGCGGC
Organism: Pseudomonas sp. AU11447; assembly: GCF_001672555.2. Taxonomy (NCBI): domain Bacteria; kingdom Pseudomonadati; phylum Pseudomonadota; class Gammaproteobacteria; order Pseudomonadales; family Pseudomonadaceae; genus Pseudomonas; species Pseudomonas sp. AU11447. Next base: position 47,114 of record NZ_LZDG02000057.1, read on the forward strand.
GCAGGGCGCCGATGAAGCAGGCGGACCAGCCAATGGCGAACAGTTGCTCGGGGTTGGTGCCGGGGCGGCCGGAACCGGGCGGGCTCAGGGGCAGATCCAAGTCACCGTCGACAGTCTGGCCGCGACCGTCGCGACCTCCGGTAGTGTGGGTGTGGGCGGTGTAGATCACGCTTGCCAGGGCATCGGTCATGACGCTTCTCCTTCAGGGCGGGCCAAGTGAGGACGACGCGGTGTGGTGCAGTTGGGGCGGGTGCCGATCACCACGCCTTGCTCTTTCAGGCTGCGCAACAGGGCGATGCCCTGCTCTTCGATCGCGGCCAGTTCGATGCCGGCGATTTCCGCCAGCGCCTTCAGGTGTTCGCGACCGGTAAGTTGCCATTGCTGCAGCGACACCAGCAGCGCATGGGCCAGCGGGGCCAGGCGCGAGAAGTGCACCTTCAGGTCCGCGCCGCGGTGTGCCAGCAGCAGTGTCGGCTCGAGCGGGGCTTGCTGCGGGATGTGCTCGGGCCCGATGTGGCTGACCGGCCAGACGTAGGCCAGCGGCAGCGCGAGGCTGGAGAGCTGCGGTACGCCATCGAGCAGGTCGCCGTCCGGATCATGGGCCGGTTCGGCCTTGTCGCTGAGCAGCAGCGCGGTCTCGATCCACTCGTAGTGGGCCAGCTCGGCCACCCAGCCGGGCTGCTCGCCGCGGCTTTCGAGGTAGTCGACGAACTCGCCGGCAACCTCCGTGAAGAGCGGCGTCTGGCAACGGAAGCCGGCGTAGAAATCCTCGGTCAGCGCTTGCCAATGCTCGTGCGCGAGGCTGGCCTGCAGCACCGGGAAATTGCCGGCCAGCAGCGATTGCAGGTTGCCGAAGAACAATTGCCGGTAGACCGCCAGGCGATGCGCCTCGATGCCGGGCGGCGGTTCATTGGCCTGCGGGTCGCGGATGAAGCGGGTCATGCGCAGTTGCTGTTCGCGCAGGGATTCAGCCATGGCGCACCTCCGGCTGGCGAACAGTGCTTTGCAGGCGGCGGATGCAGTCCACCTCGCCGAGCAATTCGGCGAGCGGCGGCAGGTTGAAGTCTCGTTCCAGCAAGGTCGGGACCGTGCCCAGATGCTGGTAGGCGCTGGCCAGCAAGGTCCAGACATCGTCCTTCACCGCTGCGCCGTGGGTGTCGACCTTCAGGTCCGGCGCCTCGTCGTAATGCCCGGCGACGTGTAGGCAGGCGACACGATCCGCCGGCACGCGGGCCAGGAAGCTGGCGGCGTCGTAGCCGTGGTTGTGGGCGTTGACGTAGAGGTTGTTGACGTCCAGCAGCAGGTCGCAGTCAGCCTCGCTCAGCACGGCGCGCAGGAAATCGATTTCGCTCAGCGCCTGATAAGGTGCTGCGTAGTAGGAGATGTTCTCCACGGCGATGCGGCGGCCGAGGATGTCCTGCACTTCACGGATGCGCCCGGCGATGTGGCGCACGGCTTCGTCGGTAAAGGGCATGGGAATCAGGTCGTAGAGATGGCCTTCGTCGGAGCAGTAACTCAGGTGCTCGCTGAACAGGGGCACGTGGTGCTGGTCGAGGAACTCGCGGACACGGTGCAGGAACACGTGGTCCAGCGGCTCCGGGCCGCCGAGGGACAGTGACAGGCCGTGGCAGGACAGCGGGAAGCGTTCGGCCAGGCGCGCCAGGCCTTCGCCATAGGAGCCGCCGACACCGATCCAGTTGTCCGGGGCGACTTCGAGGAAATCTACGGCGCGGTCGTCCATTGTCAGCAGGTCGGGCAGCAGGGCGCGGCGCAGGCCGAGGCCGGCTCCATTGAGGGATGTGGTCATGGCGGTCTCCTGGGCGAAGTGCCCTCCCCGGCCAGCGGCGCGGGGAGGTCTGCGGGGAATGTCAGTTCCTGGCCTGGCTCAGCTTGCTGTACAGGTCGGACGGGAACGGCTTGCCGTTGGAGTCGAACTGGTTCTTGCGGAACTGGTAGACCTCGGCTTCGGAGAGGTAGCCGTCGTGGTTGGCATCGATGGCATCGAACTCGGCGTTGGCCTTGGGCGCCACGGCCAGCAATTCGGCGCGGGAGACCCGGCCATCGTGGTCGGCATCGGTACGGGCGAAGGAGGCGTCACCACATTTGCCTTCACCGCACTTGCCCTCGGCGCCGGTAGCCTTGGCCTGGGCGCCGTCGGCACCGCATTTGCCTTCGCCGCATTTGCCTTCAGCCTGGCTGGCCTTGGTTTGCTTGGCGGCGCCGCACTTGCCCTCGCCACACTTGCCCTCCCCGGCCTTGGCGGCGGAAGCCAGCTGGTAGCCCTGCGGCAGGGCTTCGACGGCGAAGGCGGAAGACGCCATGTTCAGGCCGCCGGCCAGGGCAACGGCGATCAGGCCAAGCTGGGATTTCGAGAGTCGAGTCATGGTGCTTCTCCAGATGCTGTGGCGCGCTGGGCGCCGGGTCATGCCGCAAGGGCGAATCCCTGGAACGATGCTCTGGAGGGTTTTCCCTGCCGTCGCGTTGTGTCGTTCGGGTAGGGCTATTTCGCCGCAACGATGTATCGCGGGCGTATCGGCGACTGGAGGCTTTTGTATGCGTGTGTCCGCTCAGCGAGCGGCAGATACAAAGCAATACAAGCGGCGGGGATCTGGAGCGGGGAGGTTCGCGAGCAAGCTCGCTCCTACAGGCAGCCGGTCAGCCTGCAAGGCTCTTTGCAGGAGCGAGCAAGCTCGCGAACCAGCATGGCCACATCACAGAGGCGGCCGAAAAAGAAAGGGCCGCAGAGCGGCCCGATCCTACAAAGGCAGGAAGATCAGCCCGCGCGCTTGGCGGCGATGGCGGTGACTTCCACCTTCATGCCTTCGACCGCCAGCTCGGAAATGCCGACGGCGGCGCGCACCGGATAGGGCTTGGCGAAGAAGCTGCAATACACCTCGTTGAACGCGGCGCGGTCGGCCATGCTGGTGAGGTAGATGGTCAGATGCAGGACGTGGTCCAGGCCGCTGCCGGCCTTTTCCAGGGCCAGTTGCAGGCTGCGCAGGGTGGCTTCGCTCTGGGCCTTGATGTCGCCCAGTTCCAGGCTGCCGTCCTCAAGGGTGGGGATCTGCGTGGAAACCAGCAGGCCGCCGAAGCCGGCGACGTCGGAGGAGATGGATTCGGGGTCCGCGTCGGGGATGAAGGTAGGCGTCATGGGACAAATCTCTGCTGTCGATGAATGGGGCACGTCGCCGCACCAGGTGTGGCGGCCGGGTCGCGCAGCTTAGCCGTATCGCCCCGCCACGCGCCATGTCACCGTGCCCGCAGCCCCCGGAAACAGTGACATGAACAGTCCCGACGAAACTTCCGCAGCCATTGTGTCAACTCGACAAAAGTCCTGATTATTACAATTCAGGATATAGACCTTCTCATAATCCGTGATTTAAACGGCGAACTCTTTGGGCATTATGACGTCGGCTCTTCCGCGTCTGGAGCAATTCGCGGGGGAATTAAAAGCCAGTTAACTGCAACAATGCCAACGCAACTTCCTGCGATTTTCCGCCGTGGTCCATCCATGTTCGGATTCATTGTGCCTGCCTATAAAAACGTCCGGCTCTCACGCTATTAATCGAACCGGTCCTCCAAGACTCTAGGGGCAATATCCATGAAGCACCTCAAACGCAGCGCCATCGTGCTCGCTGTTTCCGCCGCCGCCAGCCAGTTCGCCAGCGCCGAATCCTTCGTCACCGATCAGGCCGATGCCAAGGGCTTCGTCGAGGACGCCAAGTTCGACGTCCTGCTGCGCAACCAGTACTACGACCACGACGGCAAGAACGGCGCAGGCGACAACCGCGACTGGACCCAGGGCTTCCTGGCGAACTTCTCCTCCGGCTACACCCAGGGCACCGTCGGCTTCGGCGTGGACGCCTTCGGCTATCTGGGCATCAAGCTCGACGCCGGCCGCGGCCGCGCGGGTACCGGCAACCTGCCGGTAGGCAACGACGGCAAGCCGGACGATGACTACGGCAAGGCCGGTGGCGCGCTGAAGGTGCGCATCTCCAAGACCGAGCTGAAATTCGGTGACATGCAGCCGACCGCTCCGGTGTTCGCCGCTGGCGGCACCCGCCTGATCCCGCAGACCGCTTCGGGCTTCAACCTGCTGAGCAGCGAGATCGAAGGCCTGGACCTGGAAGCCGGCCACTTCACTTCCGGCACCAGCCCGGTCACCACCGCTCGCGACGGCGGCCTGTGGGCAGCCTACGCCGGCGTGGAAACCAGTGACGTCGACTTCCTCGGCGGCAAGTACGCGATCAACGACAACCTGAGCGTTTCGCTGTACGGCTCCGAGTTCAAGGACATCTGGCGCCAGTACTACGGCAACGTGAACTGGGTGCTGCCGGTCGCAAATGACCAGTCGCTGGCCTTCGACTTCAACATCTACCGCACCAACGACGAAGGCCAGGCCAAGGCCGGCGAGATCAGCAACACCACCTGGTCGCTGGCAGCCGCTTACTCCTTCCTGCAGGCACACACTGTCACCCTGGCCTACCAGAAGGTGCATGGCGACACCCCGTTCGACTACGTCGGCTTCGGCGACGACGGCGACGGCGCCACCGGTGACTCGGTATTCCTCGCCAACTCCGTGCAGTACTCCGACTTCAACGGTCCGGGCGAGCGCTCCTGGCAGGTTCGCTACGACCTGGCGATGGACACCTACGGCGTACCGGGCCTGAGCTTCATGGCCCGCTACATCAACGGTACCGGCATCGACGGCAGCCACGCCGACGCGGATGGCGCCTACGCCGGTCTGTACGGTGAGGACGGCAGCCACCACGAGACCGACTTCGAAGCCAAGTATGTTGTCCAGGCCGGCCCGGCGAAGGACCTGTCCTTCCGCCTGCGCCAGGCGTTCCACCGCGCCAACGCCGACCAGGGTGAAGCCGACAACAACGAGATGCGCCTGATCGTCGAATATCCGCTGTCGATCCTGTAATCGACCCGGATATTTGCCACGATAATTGCACGGGGCAACTTTCGGATTCGTCTGAATGTTCGCCCCGTGTTCGGGTGAGATTATTACGCCCGAACAGAAAGTCTGTTCCCGGAATGACGGTTTATCCCGCGACTACAACTTTCTAGAATGACCCCATCTTCCCGCTTCCGCACTTTCCCTGCGGAAGACAACTCCTGACGTTGATATTGTGATTGCTCCTTCGACGTCCTTCGAGCCGCTCCTCTGGAGCGGCTTTTTTTATGCCCGTTAATATCGCTCGGCAAACCGCCTGAACAAAAAGTGATCGAATCGAACGGCGCGGCGGTCCAACTCTCCGACAGCGTGGTAATCCTCACGCGAACCCCGGAGGCACCTCACCATGAGCGCAATGACCCTCGAAGGCTGGTGCAAGACCACCGCCGAGCAGAAACCCACGCCGCTGGAAGACATCCGCTTCTACCTGACCGACCAGGACCGCCTGCACCTCGAACAGGCCGAGGTCTACCTGCAGGAGAACGGCCAGCGGGAAATGATGGTCGATGCCGACCTCGATACCCTCGATCTGCACATGCCCGAAGGCTATGGGCCGCTGGCGGACTGCATGTTCCGCGTGTACCTGGGCGGAGTGGAACACCGTGGGCAATTCCACCTGGTGGGCCACCGGGCCAGTGATGGCAGCCTGATCTACACCAACGCCGTGCTGATCGACCAGTTGATCAACTGACATCGCCCCCTCGCCCGCCGCAGGCCCGGCGGGCGAGCGCGTTCGTCGCTCTTGTCGCAAGCGGACATTGTGGCCGCTCAACTGCCGTGATTTCATAAAGCCACCTGCGTCCGCCTGCCGCATGTCCGGCACGCGACTCAATCCAGAACCACGCCCATCCTCCGTTGAAGAAGCTGCTATCGGATGCGAACTTCCAGTAAACCTGGGGTAAAGGAGCACGGGCGATACGACGGTCTGCTACGTCTCGCCCGTCACGCGGGTGGCGATTGCGCCGTCCTGCTCATCGACATGCACGGCCAGTTGCTCGGCCACCTCGGCATCGAGAGTGCCGTTGCCCTCTCCCTGACCACCCTGCTTTCCCTCGATGCCGCCACTCCCCTGCACCAGCACGGCCGCGAGCTGCACCTGCTCTCCAGCGAAATACTGCGCGACGAGGAAGGCTTTCCACGGGCCCGACTGCTGCTGCTGGGCAATGGCGACAGAGCGCTCAGCCAGGACCAGCACGCCCTGCTGGCGGACGTGCTGGAACTGGGCGAAGCCCTGCTCGAGCGTGCCCGCGCGCCGCTACGGGAAAGCGAGCGGCGCATGGCCCTGGCGGTTGACGGCAGCGGCACCGGGATCTGGGACCGCCACGTAACCACCGGCCAGATACATTACTCCAGCGCCTGGAAGTCACTGCTGGGCTACGCCGACGACGAAATCGGCAGTTGCATCGAGGACGCCTACACCCGCATCCACCCGGACGACCTCGACTATGTGCAAAGCGCCATGCGCGACCACTTCGAGGGCCGTACCGAATCCTATGAAGTGGAACACCGGCTGCAGCACAAGGACGGCCACTACCTCTGGGTCTGCAGCCGCGGCAAGGTGGTGGAGCGCGATGCCGCCGGCAATGCCCTGCGCATGCTCGGCACCACCACCGACATTACCGCCCTGCGCGAGGTCGCCGAACAACTGCGCGAAAGCGTGCAATTGCTCACCGACCTGACCAACGAAATCCCCGGCATGGTCTTCCAGTTCCGTCGTTTGCCTGACGGCACCGGCACCTTCCCCTACGTCAGCGCCGGCGTGCTGGACATCTATGGTGTATTGCCCGAAGAGGTTCGCAGTGACTCGAGCTTCCTGCGCCAGGTGATCCACCCGGAAGACCTGGACGCCTGCCTGGCGTCCCTGGAGAACTCCGCCCTCCAGATGCAGCCCTGGCGCCACGAGTACCGCGTGGTGATTCCCGAACGCGGAGTGTTCTGGCGGCAAGGCAATGCACACCCCAAGCGGATAGAGGATGGCAGCCTGATCTGGCACGGCTTCATCACCGACATCACCGAACGCAAGCGCATCGAAGCCGAGCTGCAACTGCTGGCGACGACCGACTACCTCACCCAGTTGCCCAACCGTGGCCACTTCATGCACCTGATAGAGGCCGAACTGGGCCGCGTGCAGCGAAGCGTGGAGCGCAGCGCGGCGATCCTGATGTGCGACATCGACCACTTCAAGGCGATCAACGACCGTTGGGGCCATGCCGTGGGTGATGAAGCGCTGCGCCACTGCGCCGGCATCCTGGCCCGGGCCATCCGTCGCGTCGACTTCGCCGGCCGCATGGGCGGGGAAGAATTCGCCGTGGTGCTGGGCGACGCCGACCTCGGCAGTGCCGAGGTGTTCGCCCAGCGCCTGCAGCAGCAACTGGCCGACCAGCCGCTGATGCATGCAGGCCAGCGCATACCGCTGACCATCAGCATCGGCGTCGCCGTCCTGGAATCCGGCGACAGTTCCGCCGAGGTCGCCCTCTCCCGCAGTGACAGCGCCTTGTACCGGGCCAAGCAGAACGGCCGTAACCGCGTCGAATGCCACTGACGGCAAACCCGCGAGGCAGAGCGCGCCGCCCGGCGCGCCTGTGGACGATCCCGCACAGCGCCATGAAAAAATGTTCAGAATTTTTCACCATTAGCGCTGCGCGTTTTAAATAATGGACTTTTCAGCACGCACAGCTATTTGAAAATATCCTTCAAATACAACAGCTTAAAATAATTGTCAGACAAGATATCGGCCATTATTTTTGACGCCCTCCGTCGAATTCGTTTGACATATTTAACGGCTCTGGCAGGCTGGTAGGCAGGTTTCGACCGGGAAACTTCGCCTTCTGTGCGCTCCCGGCAGTGCTCGAGGCCTCAGGTAGCGCGCCTTTCCGCTGCGCGCCTGCACAAAAACGATGGGCTGCAGCCCGTCCAAAGGTGACATATGTCCAACAGCAACATTGGCAACAAGAAACAGACTCTCCGAAAACCCGTCGTCCTGATGTCCATGGGCAGCCAAGAGCGCAAAGGCCACGACTATCAGGTAATGACCCACAAATACATCGTGCCCCTGGTTGAACAGTCCGATTGCGTGCCGGTACTGGTACCGACCTGCTGCGGCATCGAAGACCTCGAGCAATACCTGGACATGGCTGACGGCGTGTACCTGACCGGTGCCGGCAGCAACATCGATCCGACCCTGTATGGCCAGGAGAACGAAACTCCCGGCAAGGGCCAGGACAAGGACCGCGACAACTTCGACATCCCGCTGATCAAGGCCGCCATCGCGCGTGGCCTGCCGATCTTCGGCATCTGCCGCGGCATGCAGGAAATCAACGTGGCCCTGGGCGGCGATATCTACCAGAAGGTCTACGCCGAACCCGGCTTCAATGACCATCGCGAGAATCCCGAAGACCCGGTCGACGTGCAGTACAGCCCGGCCCACGGCGTTCGCCCGAAAGCGGGCAGCTGGTTGCAGCAACTGCTGGGTGACGAGATCCGCGTCAACTCGCTGCATGGCCAGGGCCTGAAGAACCTGGGCAAGGGCATCGAAGCCATCGCCCACGCCGAAGACGGCCTGGTCGAGGCGATCCATGCGCCGACCCTTTCCTCCTTCCTCTTCGCGGTGCAGTGGCACCCGGAATGGCAGGCGGCGAAGAACCCCGACTCGGTGAAGATCTTCCAGGCTTTCGGCGATGCTTGCCGTCAGCAGGTGAAGAAGAAGCAGGCGCGCCAGCTGGCTGCCTGATTCGCTTCCCGCGTCATGAAAAAGCCCGGCCTTGTGCCGGGCTTTTTCTTTGGCGATCCCGACTGCAGCATACCCGCTCATTGATGGGTATCGCGTCGCTCCACACCATCCTGCGGCCGGTTCCACCGGCCATGAGGGAGCGAGGTCGTAGTATGGGTGGAGCCTGGGCGATACCCATGCGGAAAACGTCATCAGCCGCGCGAATGGCACACCCTGCACGCCCTTGAGGGCGCCTCGGGCTAACCTTGGCGGTCAGCGATTACGCTTGACCGACCAAGGAACAGCCATGAGCAACGACCTTTTCTCCCTCACCGGCAAGACCGTGCTGGTCACCGGTGCCTCCAGCGGTATCGGCGCCCATCTGGCGCGCGTGGCTGCGCAGGCTGGCGCCCGCGTGGTGCTCGCAGCGCGGCGCACCGAGCGGTTGGCGCAGCTTGCACAAGCCATTCAAGCCGAGGGCGGCGAGGCACACGCCGTGGCACTGGACGTGACCGATCGCGCCAGTGTCGAGGCGGCGTTCGACAGCGCCGAGGCGCAGTTCGGCGTGGTCGACGTGGTGCTGAACAATGCCGGCATCGGCAACGGCCAACGCGCTCTGGAAGTCAGCGAAGAAGACTGGCGCGCCATGCTCTCCACCAACCTCGACGGCGTCTGGCGCGTCGCCCAGTGCGCAGCGCAACGCCTGGCCAAGGCAGGCCGCGGCGGTAGCATCGTCAACATCGCCTCGATCCTCGGCCTGCGCGTGGGCGGCGGCTACAGCCACTACTGCGCGGCCAAGGCCGGCGTGGTGCAACTGAGCAAATCCCTGGCGCTGGAACTGGCGCGCTTCAACGTGCGGGTCAACGCCATCGCGCCGGGCTACTTCAAGACCGAGATGAACGACGCCTTCTTCGACAGCGACAAGGGCCAGGCCTACATCCGCGACACGGTGCCCATGCGCCGCCTGGGCCAACTCAAGGAACTGGAAGGTCCCTTCCTGCTGCTGGCCAGCGAGGCCGGCGCTTTCATGACCGGCGCAGTGCTGGCCGTGGACGGCGGGCATCTGGTGAGCAGCCTGTAGCTACTCCCCCAGCTCGCGAAGGCGCAGCTCGAGGAAGCGCCGCTCCGGCTCCAGCTTCGCCAGTGCCAGGGCGCGCGCGTAGGCTTCGCGTGCTTGCGCGCGGCGATCCAGTCGGCGCAGGAAGTCAGCGCGGGCGGCGTGGGCCAGGTGATAGTCCTGCAGCTCGCCACCGCCCAGGATGGCATCCACCTGGACCAACCCTGCTTCGGGCCCGTCGCGCATGGCCAGGGCCACGGCGCGGTTGAGCTCGATCACCGGCGAGGGCTGCATGGCCAGCAGGAGGTCGTAGAGGCCGACGATTTCCGTCCAGTCGGTGGAGGCCATGTCGGGAGCCGCAGCATGCACAGCGGAGATGGCCGCTTGCAGCGTGTAAGGGCCGACGCGGCGGGTCCGCAGCGCGGCACTGATCAGTTGCTGGCCCTCCTCGATCAGCGCGCGATCCCAGCGCGCGCGATCCTGGTTCTCCAACAGCACCAGCTCGCCATCCTCGGCAGTGCGTGCCTCACGTCGGGACTCGTGCAGCAGCATCAGCGCCAGCAGCCCCATCACTTCCGCCTCCGGCAGCAACTCCAGCAGTTGCCGGCCCAGGCGGATGGCTTCGGCGGACAGGTCGGTGCGCGTCAGCGAGTCGCCGGCCGAGGCCGAATAGCCTTCGTTGAACACCAGGTAGATGACCCGCAGCACGCTGGCCAGGCGCTCCGGCAGCTCCGCCGCCTCAGGCACCTGGTAGGGAATCTGCGCATCGCGGATTTTCGCCTTGGCGCGCACGATACGCTGGGCGATGGTCGAGGGCGTGGCGAGGTAGGCGCGGGCGATTTCCTCGGTCTTCAGGTCGCAGACCTCGCGCAGGGTCAGCGGTACCTGCGAGTCCGCCGGCAGCGCCGGGTGGCAGCAGGTGAAGATCAGCCGCAGGCGGTCGTCCTCGACGCTTTCGTCGGCCTGTTCCTCTACCGATTGCGTGTCGATTTCCAGTTGTTCCGCGATCTGCGCCAGGGAGGCATCGAAGCGCGAACGGCGGCGCAGGCCGTCGATGGCCTTGAAGCGCCCGGCGGAGACCAGCCAGGCGCGCGGGTTGGCCGGCACGCCGTCGCGCCGCCACTGGTCCACGGCGGCGACGAAGGCTTCATGCAGCGCTTCTTCGGCCAGGTCGAAATCGCCCAGCAGGCGGATCAGCGTGGCCAGCACCCGACGCGACTCGCGACGGTAGATGTCGTCCACCACGTCGCGCAGGGGCTGGGGAGCGTACTCGTGCATGGGCCGAAGATCCTTGGCGGAAATTGAGTCGTCCTATCCTGCACGGGTTTTCGCCGGGGTGGGAGGTGACCGGACGGGTGTGCGGTGGGAGAGCGTTGCGGGGTGTTTCTTTGTCGCCGGCCACGTACCGGGCCGATGGGGGCATCGAAGGAGCGAGCTTGCTCGCGAACCTCGCCGGGCAAGCATGGCATCAGGCGGTTCGCGAGCAAGCTCGCTCCTGCAAGGGCAGGGCCGAATCAGGGCTTGGCATCGAACAGCAACTGCCCCGTGGCCGGATCGAAGGGAATGGAGAAGTGCTCGTGGGCGATCTTCCACTGCCCCGCCTCGCGGCGCAGGCCGACCGTCACCCGCGCCCAGGAGGCGTTGTGCTGGCCCTTGTCGTCGGTGCCGCCACAGTAGGCGAGGTAGTGCCCGAAGGCCGTCTCGCCACCACTCTCGAAGCTCAGCTGGTGAATCTCGAAAGTGGGCTCCTTGCATATCTGCGTGCAGTCGCGCCAATGGCTGGCGTAGGCCTCGACGCCCTGGAATTGCAGTTGCTTCACCGCATCGAAGGCGAGGATGTCACGGGTGTAATGGCGGGTGATGCCTTCCACGTCGGAGGCGCGGACAGCTTTCAGCCAGCTCTCCAGCAGCGCGTGAAGTTCGGCGTGGGCGGCGTTCTTTTCAGCGGCATTCATGGGGTGTCTCCTGCTCAGGCATCAGGACCCGCAGCAGCTGTGCGGCTGCGGGGCTTCGGCGTATTCGTCGTGGAAGTGCGTCCAGTTCATGCCCTTGCCCTGGTAGTCGGGCATGCCGCCCCAGCCTTCGCCACGCCCCAGCGGGGTGAGGTCGAGCAGGTGGTAGGTGAACAGCGGCGCTTCCAGCCCGCGGCCGTAGGTCGAGTAACTGTGGAATATCTGCTCGCCTTCGCGCAGGAACACGCTCATGCCCGGCTGCTCGCCGCGCACGTGGTAATCCTGGCCCAGGCTCTCCAGTTCCGCCTTGTCGCGGTAGTTGTATTCGACCGGTGCGACGGACTCGTCGACGCTGACGTGGAAGTCATAGTTGAAGTCGCTGCCAAAGGACGAATACCAGGGGAACTGCCAGCCCATGCGGGCGCGGAAAGGCGCGATCTCTTCCAGCGGCGCGCGGGACACCATGGCGAAGGTGGTGCCGCGGGCGTGCAGGTGCTCCAGGCGGCCCAGATTGTCGATCAGGTAGGAGCAGCCCTCGCAGCCCAGCCCCGTGTCGCGGTGGAACATGAAGTGGTAGACGATCAGCTGCGGCCGCCCTTCGAACAGGTCGAGCAGGCGCAACGGGCCGTGCGGGCCTTCGAAGCGGTAGTCCTTGTCGATTTGCACCACCGGCAGTTCGCGGCGCTGGGCGTTGAGCGCGTCGCGAGCGTGGGTGGCGGCCTTTTCCTGTTCCAGCAGGCGAATCCGCGCCTGGCGCCAGGCAGCCTGGGAAACAACGCGGGGAAATTCCTGATTGGCCAGTTTCATGTTGCACGCTCCTGGGGACGCTCCTGAGAAAGCCCCCGTTGCTCGTTGGGCCGGCCGCGGCGCTTGCCGCGCAGGCGGGTGACGGCGAATACGCTGACGCCGCCGGCGGAAAGGACACTGGTCACGGCCAGCGTCAGGGTCGATACGCACAGAGGGCACATGGCTCGCCTCCTTCAGGTTGCGGCTTGCATCAGCCCTTCTCGGCCAGCACTTTGAGGTTGGCCAGGCCCGCCTCGAAGTCCTTGCCGACCATGCGGTCCACATCGATGAACAGGTGCATGATCTTCGCCACGAAGGGTACCGGGCCGAACATCGCCCAGGTCACTTCGGTGCCGCCGTCGCGCGGCACCAGGGTGAACTCGGCGATGTTGCTGGCCTTGAATGGCTTGAGGAAGTCCAGGGCAAGGGTGGTGCGGCTGCCGGGATCGTTCTCGACGATCTCCATTCGCCCAGCCCCGGCCTTGCTGTTGCCGGCCCAGGCGTACACCGCGCCGCGGCCCTTTTCAGCGCCGGAGAAGGTGCGCTGCATGTCGGGATCGAGCTTTTCGTACGGAGACCACTGCCGCCACTGATGGAAGTCCTCGATATAGCCCTGCACCCTCTCCGGCGGCGCCTGGATGCGCAGGGAGCGCTCCACGCGGAAGGTGCCCGGTCGATTCGCCGCCAGCACCAGGACCACCGCCACAGCCAGTACCACCACCAACGCAATCCACTTCAGCATCACATCCTCCTGACGTTGCCATCACTTGAAGAACCGGGCCTCAGCGCCCGGCGAAGTATCGGTCCCAATCGCGCACCGGGCGGACCTCCACGGCACCGAGGCGGCCGCTGGGTATCCGCTGGGCGATCTGCAGCGCCTCGTTGAGGTCACGGGCGTCGATCAGCACGAAGCCGCCCAGGTACTCGCGGGTCTCGGCGAAGGGCCCGTCGGTGATCGACAGCCCCGCCGGCCCGTGACGCAGCGTAGTGGCGGTTTCCACCGTTTCCAGCGCCTCGGAGGCCAGCACCCGGCCGGCGCGACGCTGGTACTCGTCGTTGGCGAAACACTCGTCCATCAGCCGGCGGTATTGCCCGTCGGACAGGCTGGAGAGTCGCTGGTCATCCACGTAGATCAGGCAGAGGTACTTCATGGTCGTCTCCCCAGGCAATGCGCTTGCAGTTACCTCATAGTCGAAGCGCGCGAGCTGGATTCGACAGCCGGGCAGAAATTTTTTGCGCGATGCCGGACGGTGCACGTCGGATGCACCAGCGCAAGGCTCTGCCACGGCAGTTGCGCCGCCCGTCAGGTGGCCTGTCAGGCGTGCTCAAGCGCTTTCAGATTCGTCTCAGAGAGTTTCGAGCGCCACGAAGGGAAGATGGCCATGGGAAAAACCCTGACCATGGAGCTCAAGAGAATGAAACTTCACGCAACCGCCCTGGCTGTCGCAGCCACCTTCGCTGTGCCGGGCTTTGCTTTCGCCGCCAACACCATCAACTTCAGCGGTGAAGTCACCGACCAGACCTGTTCGGCTGTCGTCGACGGCAACACCGACCCGACCGTGATCCTCGACAGCGTTCCGGTCAGCGCCCTGAACGGCACCGTCGGCCAGACCACCGGCGAAACCAGCTTCACCCTGCAGCTGACCGGTTGCGCCGCGCCCAGCGGTGCCGACGAGCACTTCAGCACGCTGTTCCAGGCGACCAACGCCACCGCCTCCGGCAACCTCACCAACACCGCCTCTGGCGGCGCCACCGGTGTGGCCCTGCAACTGCTCGACGCCCCGGCCGGCAACCCGGTGAACCTGGCTGGCGGCGCGGCCGTGGCAGCCGGTGACATCGTCCTGGCCGATGGCGAGACCAGCGCCAGCTACGACTACGCCGTGCAGTACATCTCCGAAGCGACCACCGTGACTCCCGGCCCGGTACTCGGCTCGGTGACCTACACCCTGCGTTACGAGTGATATCCGCGGCACCGCCAGGTGCCGCTTCCCACTTCGCCACACGGCTCTGCACGAGCGGTGTGGCACCAAAGGTGAATCGGATGAATGCCCTCCCACTGCGCCCGCTTCGCGCGGCGACGCTTGCGCTCGCCCTGCTGGCATCCGTTACCGCCACGCTCGCACAAGCCAGCGTGGTGATTACTGGCACCCGCGTCATCTATCCCGGCGACGCCCGGGAAAAGACCGTGCAGATGACCAACAAGGATGGCTTCCCCAACGTCATCCAGGCCTGGATCGACGTCAACGATCCCGCCTCCACGCCCGATACCGCCAAGGCCCCCTTCCTGGTCAACCCGACGGTATCGCGCCTGGCACCCGGCAGCGGCCAGACCCTGCGAATCATCTATACCGGCTCCGGCCTGCCCCAGGACCGCGAATCGCTGTTCCATCTCAATGTGCTGCAGATTCCGCCGCGCAATGCCGCCAAGGCCGACCAGAACCAGATGCTGCTGATGCTGCGCAACCGCCTGAAGCTCTTCTACCGCCCGGCGAGCATCGCCGGTAGCCCGGAGCAACTGCCCGAGAAGCTGCGCTTTTCGCTGGTGCAGAACGGCAGCGCCTGGCGAGTGAAGGTGGAGAACCCCACCGGTTATCACGCCTCCTTCGGCGGTGCGACGCTCACTGTCGGCAATCGCCAGTGGACGCTCCAGCCGACCATGGTGACGCCGATGGGCGAGGCGCAGTGGCAGGCGGAGAAAGCCTCGGCACTCCCCGCCGGCACAGCGAGTCTTTCCGCCCTGCTGATCAACGACTACGGCGCAAGAGTGGAACTTCGCCATGATCTGCCGCGTTGACCTCAGCCATGGACCGCTGCTGCCCTTCGCCCTCGGAACCTTGGCCATGGTGGTTGCGGGCCTGGCCCAGGGTGACGCGGACTACCGCTTCGACGACAGCCTGCTGATGGGCTCCGGCCTGGCCGGCGGCAGCCTGGAGCGCTTCAACCGTGCCGACCAGGTAGACCCCGGCACCTATCACGTCGACCTGTACCTCAACGGCCAATACGCCACCCGTGCCGAAGTGGAAATGCGCCAGCGCGGCGAGCGCGCCGAGCCCTGCTTCAGTGAGCGTTTCCTGCGCCAGAGCCTGGGTGCACGCCCGGACCCGCTGGCCGGCAAGGACGACCAGGGCATCTGCCACTGGCTCTCCGAACGCTTGCCCGACTCGACCTGGAACCTCGACACCGCGCGCCTGCGCCTGGACCTCTCGGTGCCCCAGGCACTGCTCGACATCAAGCCGCGCGGCTACGTCAGCCCGGACGAGTGGGACGCCGGCAGCACCATGGGCTTCGTCAACTACGACGCCAACCTCTACCGTTCGAGCTTCAAAGGCTCCAGC
Organism: Pseudomonas sp. AU11447; assembly: GCF_001672555.2. Classification (NCBI taxonomy): domain Bacteria; kingdom Pseudomonadati; phylum Pseudomonadota; class Gammaproteobacteria; order Pseudomonadales; family Pseudomonadaceae; genus Pseudomonas; species Pseudomonas sp. AU11447. The sequence goes on from NZ_LZDG02000057.1 coordinate 62,916, forward strand.
AGCGGCGGCGATTCGGATTACGGCTACCTCGGCCTGAACGGCGGCGTGAACCTCGGCCTGTGGCGCCTGCGCCACCAGTCCAACTACACCTACTCCAGCTATGCGGGGAACACCCGCAGCGACTGGAACAGTATTCGCACCTACGCCCAGCGCGCGCTCCCCGGCCTGCGCAGCGAACTGACCCTGGGCGACAGCTACACCGAGGGCAATCTGTTTGGCAGCATGGGCTACCGCGGCATGCGCGTGGCCACTGACGATCGCATGCTGCCGGACTCGCAACGCCAGTACGCACCGCAAGTGCGCGGCACCGCGAACACCAATGCGCGGGTGGTCATCAGCCAGAACGGCCGGAAGATCCACGAAACCACCGTGGCGCCGGGCCCCTTCGTCATCGACGATCTCTACGGCACCGCCTACGACGGCGACCTGGACGTACAGGTGATCGAGGCCGACGGCAGCGTCTCGCGCTTCTCCGTGCCCTTCTCCGCCGTTCCCGAATCCATGCGCCCCGGCCTCTCGCGCTACAGCGCCACGGTCGGCCAGGCGCGCCAGTACGGCGACGGCAACGACCTGTTCGGTGACCTGACCTACCAGCGCGGCCTGACCAACGCCCTTACCGCCAACCTTGGCGCGCGCGTCGCCGAGGACTACCTGGCGCTGCTCGGCGGCGGCGTGCTGGCAACGCCCTACGGCGCCTTCGGCATGAACACCACCTTCTCCAGCGCTACCGTGGAGAACAACCAGCGCAAACAGGGCTGGCGCGTCGGCCTGAACTACAGCCGGACCTTCCAGCCCACCCAGACTACCCTGACCCTGGCCGGCTACCGCTATTCCACCGAAGGCTACCGCGACCTCGGCGATGCCCTCTCGGCACGCGATGCCAGCGACCATGGCGACACCTGGGACTCGAGCAGCTACAAGCAGCGCAACCAGTTCACACTGCTGGTCAACCAGGGCCTGGGGCAGTACGGCAACCTCTACCTGTCCGGATCCACCGCCGACTACTACGACGGCAAGAGCCGCGACAGCCAGCTGCAGGTCGGCTACTCCAACACCTGGCGACAGCTCAGCTACAACCTCTCCTATTCGCGCCAGCAGACCACCTGGTACCGCGACGTGAATGACGACTACGACCCGTCGCAGCCGCCGCAGTACAACCTGCAGCACGGCAGCAACCGCAACAACACCCTGACCCTGAGCGTATCGATGCCGCTGGGCTCCACCAGCCGCGCGCCGAACCTCAGCGCCATGGCCTCGCGGCGCTCCGGCGACACCAGCGGCAGCACCTACCAGACCGGCCTCAACGGCACACTGGGCGAAGACCGCACCCTGAGCTATTCGCTCTCCGCCGGGCGCGACAGCGAAGGCCAGGGCACCGACTTCAACGGCAGCCTGCAGAAGCAGACCTCGGTCGCCACGCTCAACGCCGGCTATGCCGAAAGCGCCAGCTACCGCCAGGTCAACGGCGGCCTGCGCGGCGCGGCGGTGCTGCACAGCGGCGGCCTGACCCTGGGCCCCTACGTTGGCGATACCTTCGCCCTGGTGGAAGCCAAGGGCGCCAGCGGTGCCGGTGTGCGCGGCGGCCAGGGCGCACGGGTCGACAGCAATGGCTACGCCGTGGTGCCGTCGCTTTCGCCCTACCGCTACAACCCCATCAGCCTCGACCCGCAAGGCATCGACGAGAACGCCGAGCTGGTGGAGACCGAACGCAAGATCGCGCCCTACGCCGGCGCTGCCGTGCGCGTCGAGTTCAAGACCCTCACCGGCCACCCGCTGCTGATCCAGGCCAAGCTGCCCGATGGCCAGCCGCTGCCGCTGGGCGCCGATGTGCTCGACGGCAACGGCGTGAACATCGGCATGGTCGGCCAGGGCGGGCAGGTCTATGCCCGCGCCGAAGGTGAGCAAGGCCGCCTGCGCGTGCAATGGGGCGAGCGGGCCGAAGACAGCTGCCTGCTCCCGTATGACCTGAAAGGCGCCGACCTCGACCAGGTGCTGGTGCGCCTGCAGGCAACCTGCCTACCGGAGGCTTCATGAACCCCATCCTGCGCAGCCTGCCGCTGCTCGCCCTGCTGCTTGCACCGAGCGCCTGGGCCACCTGCTACAAGGTCACCGCTGTCGGCAGCGCCACTACCACGTCCAACACCTCGATCCGCCCTGGCGAGGGCGTGGCCGGGGCCTGGCCCGGCGATGGCGCCTGCGACACCTGCAATGGCTCACTCGGCCTGCCCAGCGTGATCAACGTCAGCGATGCCAGTTTCCAGCCCGACGGCACCCTGATCGCCAGCGCCGTGTCACCCATCACCCAGTACGGAAACTCCGCCGGCTACGACGCCGAGCGCGTGTTTTTCCGCTGCGCACAGGGAGACGCGGTCTACGAGATGTTCTCCACCAACGCCGACGACCTCTACAGCGGCTGGTACCAGGGCGGCGACAGCGTGGGCAACTCCATCGGCCTGCAGTCCGCCTACCGCACCGCCTGGCCCAATGTGCTGCTGCGCCTGACCCACGTCGAAACCGGCCAGTACTTCACCGACGTCTGGCGCGAGCGCCAGCTCAGCGGGCTGGACATCGACTCGCGCGGTTTCCAGCTGGTCAAGGCGAAGAACCTCAGCGCAGTGCGCGCCGAACTCTTCAGGGCGCCGCTGGAGACCACCCAGGGTTATTCGCCGAATACGAAGTCGCAGCTGTATGGCCGCACCCAGCCCGCCGGCTACATCGCCATCAAGGGGCCGGGTCTGAACTACCCCACCGTCGGCCAGACCCACTACGCCAACTACAGCGGCTGGCATTACAACTGGCCGGGCGCCATCGGCCTGTACGGTGACGTGACACTCAAGCGCTACCCGACCTGCGCGGTCACCAATGTCACGCCGCACGTGGTGTTCCCGTCGATCTCCATCGGCGAGATCAACGCCGGGGCCAACCGCGAGATGCCCTTCCAGGTCGACTTCAAATGCCAGAGCGGCGTGCTCAGCAGCACCACCCCCAGCACCAGCCAATCGGGCACCAGTGGCACCGCACTGGGCATCAAGGTCTCCGCCGGCGCGCTGGCCGCCTCCTCCGGGCTCGGCTTGGTCAATGCCAGCGGTGGACTGTCCTACCTGGTCTCCGATCGCTACGGCGAACCGGGCATGGCCCAGGGCGTCGGCATCCGCCTGCTGCGCAACGGCAGTGCGATGAACCTGCTGGCCAGCGAGGATTCCGCCAACGGCAGCAACGCCGAGGCGCGTGGCTGGTACCCGGTAATCGGCAACGCCTCGAACAAGACCGGCGAAGTGGGCGGCATCTCCCAGTACAGCGAGACGTTCCGCGCCCGCCTGGAAAAGCTCAGCCTCGGCAGCATGCCAACCGTCACCCCTGGCCGCGTGGAAGCCACCGCGCAGGTGGTGATCCGTGTCCAGTAACTGGCTGCGCGCCGCCCTGCTCGGCCTCGCGCTGCTGGTCGGCGCCAATGCCCATGCCGGCGTCACCGCCGAACGCACGCGGGTGATCTTCGAGCAAGGCAAGCGCGAGGCCTCGCTGGCTCTGGTAAACCAGAACAGCTACCCGGTCATCGTGCAGACCTGGATCGACGATGGCGACCTCGACAGCGCACCGCAGACCGCCCAGGCACCGATCATGCCGCTGCCGCCGGTGTTCCGCCTGAACCCCGGCCAGCAGCGCAGCCTGCGCCTGCTGCATACCGGGGAAAACCTTCCAACGGACCGTGAGTCGCTGTACTGGCTCAACCTCTACGAGATTCCACCACAATCCAACGAGCCCTTGGCCGAAGGGCAGTCGCGCCTCACCGTCACCCTGCGCACCCAGATGAAGGTCATCTACCGGCCTCACTCGCTGGCAAAAGACGCTGAAGAGGCTCCGCGCCAGCTGGTTTTCCGGCGGGCCGGCAATGCGGTGCAGGTGGAAAATCCAACCGCCTACTTCATCACCCTCGCCGGCGCCGAAGTACGCCAGGGCAACACCGGTTCGCCACTGCCGGCCGAACTGCTCCCGCCGTTTTCGCAGCGCACGCTGACACCCAGGCAAGGCTTGCCGGCGAACGCTGGAGAGGTGCGTTACCTGTGGATCGACGATGGCGGGAACAGCCAGCAGGGCGAGGCCGAGCTGCGCTGAGAGAGAGGCACCCGTCCGTGCCGGCTGACGCCATCGTTTGTTTCTGCACCGAACAGTCCCCTCTCCCGCTTGCGGGAGAGGGTTAGGGTGAGGGGCTCTTGATCTGGCAGGTGCGGAGCCTCAGGAAGAGGACAGCTGGCCTACCATGGACTTCGGCATCGGGGCAGTTCGCGAGCAAGCTCGCTCCTACAGGCGCATCCTGGGCCCGGCTTACTGGAACAGATTGGCCATCACGCAGAACGTCAGCAGTGCCTGGTCGGTATCCACGTCCAGCTTGCGCATGGCGGATATCTTCTGCGCACTCACGGTCTTCACGCTGCGGTTCAGGAGCAGGGCGATGTCGCGCACGCTCATCCCCGATACGAAATGGCGCAGCACCTCGTACTCCTTCACCGACAGGCTGGCGATGCGCCCCTCCACGTCATCCCCGCTGGCCATCACGCTGCTCGAGGACTGCATCCCCGGCCCACGGTAGATGCGGTCCTGCGACAGCGCCTTGAGCGCCACGAGGATCTCGTTGAGGTCACCGTTCTTCAGGATCACCCCCGACACCCCCAGGTCGTAGAGGCTGGAGAGGATCAGCGGATTGGACAGCATGGTGAGGATCAGGATGCGCGTGTCGGGAAAGTTGCGCAGCAGGTACTCGATCAGCTTGATGCCGTCGCCATAGGTCTGGTCGCCCGGCATGTTGTAGTCGGTGATGACGATGGCCGGGCGCTGCTCGCGGTAGAGGCCCACCAGCTCGCTGGAGTTGTGCGCCTCGCCGATCACCTCGAAGCGATCGTCCCTTTCGATCACCTCGCGAACGCCCATCAGGACGATGGGATGGTCGTCCGCTAGTGCCACTCTGACTTTTTCCATGAGTTTCTTGAGTCCCAACGTTTGCGATCGTCGGTCGGCCACAGGGCACGACCACTATTCCAGAGTAGCCCCGGTTACCGGACAGGCCCTCAGAGGCTGGCCAGGGCCGCCTCGATTCGTCCCAGCAGTATGGTCACCGCCGCGGACAGTTCCGGCCCGGCGGGCTGCGCGATCAGCGCCTCCTCCACCGCACCGCAGGCATCACTGAGCCCATGGGCCTGGACCACCGCCAGCGCGCCGCGCAGGCGGTGCACCTGCTGACGGACGGTGGCCAGGTCGCCGGCCTGCAAGGCATCGGTGACGCCCTGCATATCCTGACGCATGGTGCGCAGGAACAGGTCGCGCATCTTCTCCGACACCTGGATGGCATCCTCGGCCGCCACTTCGGGCTCCGCCTCACCTGCCAGCCCATGCTCCACGGTATGCCCGCAAACCTTGAGCAGGCCATCGTGCAACGTGCGCAAGCTCATCGGCTTGACCAGCCAGGCGTTCATGCCCACCGCCATGCAGCGCTCACCTTCCTCGCGCAGGGCATTGGCGGTGACGCCGATGATCGGCAACCAGCTGTCGTGCCGACGCAGCTCACCGACCAGTTCGTAGCCGTTCATCACCGGCATGTTCACATCGGTCAGCAGCGCGTCGAAGGCGCCGGGCGCCCAACGCTGCAATGCCTCGCGACCATTGCTGGTGAGCGTGACACGGCAGCCCAGTTCCTCCAGCTGTTCCTTGAGCAGTGCCTGGTTGACCGGGTTGTCCTCGGCCACCAGCACCCGCAGACCGAGCTTGCCCAGCCGGGCAACACGGGGCGCCTGCCGGGTGTCGCTGGCCTCGCCCCGCTGAGCCAGGCGCAGGGCCTGGGCGATGCCGGCCAGGTGGTAGAGGTTTACCTCCCAGCCTCGCGCACTGGCCTGTGGCTGCAAGCCAGCCTCGGCCAGCGCATGGACCCGGGAGCCGCCCCACAGTAGCTCATCGCCACCGGCTTCGAGCAGGTCCAGTAGCACCGCACCGGGTGGAGGCTCCGTCGGCAGTTCGTCCTGCACCAGCGCCGAGCCTCCCCAAGCATCAATCCACACACCCAGGTTCTGCGCCAGTTCCTTCACCGGCGACCGCACATAGACCGGTTGCGGCAACAGCGACTGACTGTCGGCCAGCGGCTGGGCGCGTTCCAGCACCGGCAGCGCCAGGGTGAAGGTGAAGCTGCTGCCCAACCCAGTTTCGCTGACTACTCGCAACTGGCCACCCATGAGCTGGCTCAGCCGGGCGCAGATCGACAACCCCAGGCCAGTGCCACTGACCGTGTGCTCATGGCCGTGGGCCTGGTAGAAGGGCTCGAAAAGACGTTGCTGCTGGGCGTCGGACATGCCGATGCCGGTATCCGTCACCTGCCACTGCAGGGCAACCTCGCCGGTCTCGCCGACCACGGTGCGCAAGCGCAATACCACGCGGCCGATGTCGGTGAACTTCAGCGCATTGCTCAGCAGGTTGGCGAGAATCTGCCGGATTCGCGCTGCATCGCCCCGCGTCAGGCCGGGGACGTTCGCGTCAATGCAGGCGTAGAGCTGCAATTGCTTGCCCTCGGCCACCCCGGCGTACCCGGCGACCACATCCTCGGCCAGCTCCAGCGGGTTGAACTCCACGACCTCCAGGGCCATCTGCCCGGCCTCGATCTTGGACACATCGAGAATGTCGCTGATCAGTTGCAGCAGGGTCGAGGAAGAACGCTGGATAGTAGCGAGGTAGTCGCGCTGCTGGTGGGTCAGTTCGGTCAGCCCGAGCAACTCCAGCGTGCCCAGCACGCCGTAGAGCGGCGTGCGGATCTCATGGCTCATGGTGGCGAGGAACACCGATTTCGCTTCGCTCGCGGCATCTGCCGAGAGCTTGGCGTCGGCCAGCATCTGCTGCGCCTGCTTGTGCGCACTGATGTCGTTGAAAGCACAGAGCACCACGTTCTCGCCGCGATAGCGGGTCGGCGCGAAGCTGGCGTGCAATGCGCGGCCGTCCACTTCGAATACCAGCTCCCCCTCGCCCTCGCCGATCCTGTCGCTCAGGTCCCAGTCCCGGCTGATGCGGGTGATTGCCTCGGCATCGCCCAGCCACTGTTCGGCCAGGCGGTTCTGCATGACCACCTGGTGGCTGTCATGGCGCAGCACGCACAGCGCCACCGGCGCGGTCTGGATCACTGCGCGGCTGAAAGCGTCACTCTCGACGATCTCCAGGTGGGCATGACGTGCCGGCTTGATCACCCGCCGCGAGTACCAGCTGATGGCGAACCAGCCTCCAGCGAGGCTGCCGAGGATCAGCGCCAGTCCGCCGAGGAACTGCCATTTGGCGTAGCGGAAGAAACTGGCGTAGCTCAGACGATAGAGGGCGGTCCAGCCGCCCGTGAACTCGCTGCGGACCTTGAACACCAGGCCGTCGACGCTGAAGTTCAGGCCCTCCTGATAGTCTTTCTCACCGCCGGAAAAATCGATCAGTACCTGGCCGGTGGGTGAGATCAGTTCCAGTTCGTCGAACACCGGGCGATCGAGCACCTGCTCCAGGTCGTTGATACGCCCCAGGTCGAGCAGCGACACCGCGACGACGCGACGATCCAGGTCGGATTCCCACCACAGCGCATCGGGCAGGTCGAGACTGACGTAGGCCAACAGCTCGCGAGTCGTGCCACCTGTGTAGGCCTGCGCCGGCGCCCAGTGCACCTGCGTGTCGCTGCGCTTGGGCGCACGCTCTTCCAATGCTTCATGCACCCGTTCGATGACCCGCAGGTAATTGCCCCGTGTCAGTGGCCGCTGTCCACGGAAGTTGCCGATCGAAGGCACCGCCAGGCTGGTGGCTCCGTGCAGGTCGACGACCAGTACCTGTGGCGAAGGAAAGGACGAAGTGCTCCAGTAGCTGCTGTAGAAATTCGTCAGCATCACGCCAAAGGAGAAGGTGCCGGGCCGCTCCTGCGGGCTGGGGCGCATCAGTTGTGCCAGGGTGAAGGACATGGCGAAGGAGAACTCCCGGCCTTCGTGGATCTCCATGCCGTTTTCACGGATCAGCATGCGTCGCTGCAGCGGGACCACATCCAGGTCCTGGCGTTGGGTGGACTCGTCGCTCTGCTGGGCGACGCGGTTGAGGAAGGCCTCGTGCTCGTGGATGTCGCCCACCAACCGGCTGAAGTGGAAATACACCTTGTCGCGCTCTTCCTGCACCACCCGGCCGAGTGCCCAGTAACATGCCCCCACCAGCATCAGGGTGAGGGAAACGGCGCACAGCAGCACAACGTTCAGGCGCAGCGAGGTGCTCGCCAGTTTACGAATCGAGCCGTTGTCGTGGTCCTTCATGCAAAGCATCCGGTGTCGCAAAAAATGGCGGCGGAGGGCCCGCCGGATACCAGCAGACTGTAGATGTGAGTATGGAATTAGGCGACCCGACAGCCCTGGACAGGCCGATGATCGCCCTTGCATCTGCCATGTGCCTGCCGTGGGTCAATGAGCCATGGCGGTGCGCTCCTGGAGCAGCTGGCGGGTGAATACGTCCTGCGGAACCGCCTCGGAAAACAGGAAGCCCTGGGCGCAATCACAGCGCAGCCGGCGCAGCAGGGCCAGCTCTTCCGGGTGCTCGACGCCTTCGGCGATCACCTCCAGGCCCAACTGCCGGCCGAGCTTGACGATACTCTCCAGCGCCGCCGCCAGCCCTTCGTCGTCCACGCAGCCATGCACCAGGGCGCGGTCGATCTTCAGTTCGGTGAACGGTGTGGAAACCAGGTTGTACAGCGAGCTGTAGCCCTGGCCGAAATCGTCCTGGGCAAGGCCGAAGCCCTTCATGCGCAGGCGGCAGGTGCCGGCGTAGTAGTTGGCCGGGGTCGCCGTGCTGCTGCATTCGAGCAGCTCGAAGACGATATGCGCCGGAACCCCGCCACGGGCTGCGACGAAGGCCGCGAGGCGATCCGGCAGGTCGGCGGCGTCGAGCAGGTGGGTCGGCAGGTTCACCGCCACCGACAGATGGAAGCCCAACTGGCCCCAGTCGGCCTGGGCCTGCAGCGCCTGTTCGAGCACCGTCCAGAGCAGCGCCTCGTCCAGCCCGGCAGCGGTCAACGCGGCCATGAAGCTGCCCGGTTGCAGCACGCCGTGGCGCGGATGCGCCCAGCGCACCAGCGCCTCTGCCGCGACGATGCGCCCGTCGATCAGCGAAGCCTTGGGCTGGAACCAGGCGCAGAACTGCCGCTGCTCCAGCGCGAGCTCCAGCTCTTCGCGGGTCGGCACGGGGATCGCTGGTGCGCGATGCAGCTCTGCGCGCTCCAGGCGTGAGACCAGCTTCTCCAGCAGACGGCGAACCACCGGCGCGCGAACAGGCTTGGCGATCTGTTCCAGCACGGTGATGCCATGGGCGCGGGCCACCATGCAGGCACTGCCCACCAGCGGGCGCGACGCTGAACTCATGATCGCCAGCAACGGCGGATGGCTCAGTGCGGACAGCCGCTGGATCAGCTGTACGCCGTCCAGACCCGGCATCATCAGGTCGCTGACCACCAGGTCGAAGCGCTCCTGCTCCAGCCAGCGCAGCGCTTCGGCGCCGTCCTCGGCAGCGCGCAGTTCCAGGGCGCCCTGTTCGCGGAACAGGTTGAGCAGGTATTCGCGCTGGAAGGGTTGGTCTTCGACGATCAGGATTCGCTGATGTCGCATGGCGGCACCTCCGCGGGCAGGCTGGTCAGGCATTGGCGCAAAGTGCGCAGGTCCACCGGCTTGAGCAGGCAGAGGTTCATGCCAGCGGCGAGGCAACGTTCGTTTTCCTCGTGCATGGCGTTGGCGGTAGCGCCGATGATCGGCCCGCGATAGCCGCGCTGGCGCAACGCGCGAGCCAGCTCATAGCCATTGAGATGGGGCATGTTGACGTCGGTGAGCACCACGTCGAAGGCATCCGGCTGCCAACGCGTGAGCGCCTGCCGGCCGTCGACGGCGAGCTCGACCATGCAGCCGAGGGTTTCCAGTTGGTCACGCAGGATCAATTGGTTGATCGGGTTGTCCTCCACCAGCAGTACGCGCAGGCCAAGGCCGATGTCGGGCAGGGCCTCGGCCAGCCGCGCCGCGTCTGCGCTGACACACCCCTGCGCCGCCGCCAGGGCGCGGCGCAGTCCCTCGAGGTTGTAGCGGCCCACATGCCAGTCGCAGCCTTCCTGGCGCGGCTGCTCGCCGCCCAGGTCGGTCACCAGCACCCGGCAGCCGCGCCAGGTGGGCAGCGGCGTGCGGTCGTGGGGGTTGAAGCGCAGGTCCAGCAGTACGCTGGTGGCGTCTTCCTCGACAGGCTGGTCGCAGGCCACCACCTGTGCCCGCGCTCCCCAGCGCGTGACCCAGCCGCAAAGGCTCTCGGCCAGCTCGCGGGTCGGCGCATGTACCCACACCATCGAATTGCACAGACGGGGTTCGTTGCTGGCCTGCCGGTCCACACATTGCAGGGGCAGGCTGAGGGAGAAGCTGCTGCCCAGGCCGACGTCGCTGACGACTCGCAGGTGCCCGCCCATCAGCTCGGTGAGGCGCTTGCAGATCGACAGGCCAAGGCCCGTGCCACCGGCCACGCGCGCATGGCCGGAGACCTGGTAGAAGGCGTCGAAGAGGTGCGCCTGCTGGTCCTCGGGGATGCCGATTCCGGTATCTGCCACCTGCCAGTGCAGGGTGTCTTGCCAGCCCTCGCCCGGCTCCGAACGCACCCGCAGGACGATGCGCCCGCTATCGGTGAACTTCACCGCGTTGCTCAGCAGGTTGTTGAGGATCTGACGGATGCGCGTAGCGTCGCCCAGAACCCGCTCGGGCATCTGCGAATCGCAGCAGGCATAGATCTGCAGGCCCTTGGCGCGGGCGGTGGCGGCATAGGACTGGACCGTGTCCAGGGTCAGCTCCAGCGGCGAGAATTCCACCGGTTCCAGGCCCAGTTGACCGACCTCGATCTTCGATACGTCGAGCACGTCGCTGATCAGTTGCAGCAAGGTCGACGACGAGCGCTGGATCGCGCGCAGGTAGCCGGACTGCTGATGATCCAGCGCCGTGCGGCCGAGCAGCTCCAGGGTACCGAGCACGCCGTACAGCGGTGTGCGGATTTCATGGCTCATGGTCGCCAGGAACAGCGTCTTGGCCTCGTTGGCGGCGTCGGACAAACGCTTGGCCTCGGCCAGCGCGGCTTCGGTCTGCTTGCGCGCGCTGATGTCGCTGAAGGCGCAGCACAGCACTTCCTCGCCCTTGTAGCGGGTCGGCGTGTAGCTCAGGTAGAGATGGCGCCCGGTGTGGGTTTCCACCTCCTCAGAACCACCCTTTTCACCGCTGTTGAAACCCCGCTCCAGCCAGCCGTGGCTCCAGTAGCGGCGCTCGTCGCCACTGCCGAGCCATTGCTGGGCAAGACGGTTCTCCAGCACCACCTCGGCGTCGTTGCGGCGCAGCACGCAGAGCGCCACCGGCGCAGTCTGGATCATCGCGCGGGAGAAGCCTTCGTTCTCCACCAGGGCATTGAGACGGTGCTGCGCCGGGTCGATCAGGCGCCGGTTGATACGCCGGCACATACCCCAGACCAGCAGCGAGCAACCCAGCAGGAAAGCCAGCGCGCCGAACAGGCGCGGCCAGAGCGGCATCAGCAGGTCGGAGAGGTTGAAGTAGTAGACCAGCGACCAGTCGGAACTGCCCAGGTGCTTGAGCAGCGCCAGGTGGCTGGGAATCAGCCCGGACCCGCTGAAAGCGAAGTTATCCCCAACCCAGAGGTCGCTGAACTGCAGGCCGAGCTGTGGCGTCACGGCGCTACCGAGGATCGCCCGGTGATCGCGGTCCAGCAGCAGGAAGCGCCCGGCCTCGGGCACACCGAACGCGGCGGCGAGGTCAGCACCGAACAGTTCCAGCCCCAGCCAGCCGTTATCGCTTTCGCTGGTCACGCGGGTGAACAGGTACTGCCGGGACTGCGGATCGGTCGGATCGGCGAGCCAGCGCACCTGCAGCTCCTCCTTCGGGGTGCCGGACTGGCCCAGCGCCTCCAGCACCGAGGGCGGCACCACGGCATTGAGCGCAGGCGCACCGTACAGGCGAGTGACGGCCCGCTCCGGCCCCGGAGAGACATAGATCAGGTTCAGCCGCTTGGCTTCCATCTCCGACAAGTCGCGGCCGGACAGTGCCAGGCTCCAGTCGGAGCGCGGCTCGCCCAGCGTAACGAACACCTGCTCATGGGGTGACACCGGTACGTTCAGCTGGCGCCACTGGACCACGGGCTCGCGGGCCTTCCAGGTTACCCCCCGACTGATGTGCTCCAGCAGCGACTCGCGCTGGCCAAGGTAGTCCTGGGCCTCGTACATGGCCGCATTCATCTGCCGGCGCAGCTGCGAGACCTCGGTGTTGAAGCTCGCCGCGATAAACAGGCTGAGGGTGAAGAACAGGCAGGCGATCACCACCCAGGCCAACAGACGAAGGAGCTTTCGGGCCGCCTTCGGGGTAGAAAAGGACGAATCCTGGGGGCGAAGGAACTGCTTGAGTTTCATGCCCGCCAGCCTGGCGAAAAGCGGGCCAGGCGGACATCAGACAAATCTAAAAAGCATCGAATCGGGAGCGACCACTCAGAACCCGTGTCTGCGCCCGTCAGCCGCCCAGCAACCCACTGGCCCGCTGCACCCGACGCTCCGTGGCCGCCTCCAGCACCTGCCAGCCGCGCCCGGCGCTGGCCAGGGTGAACCACTTCCGCGCGCGGGTAATGCCGGTGTAGACCAGCTCGCGGGTGAGGATGGGGTTGAGGCTGTCGGGCAGCAGCAGCGCGGCGTGGGTGAATTCCGAGCCCTGGGACTTGTGCACCGTCATGGCGAACACCGTTTCCACCGCCTGCAGGCGGCTAGGCAGGATCCAGCGGATGGCGTCGGTGCCATCGCCCGCCGGGAAAGCCACGCGTGCCACCCAGCGCACCGAACCATCCTCGGCCGTCTGCGGCAACGCCAGGGTGATGCCGATATCGCCGTTCATCAGGCCCAGGCCGTAGTCGTTGCGAGTAACCAGCACCGGCCGACCGGCGAACCAGCCGTTCGCCGAAGGAACCAGCCCTTCGCGTTGCAGCAGCTCGCCGATCAGCGTGTTCAATCCTTCCACGCCCCAGGGCCCGCGACGCAATGCGCAGAGCAGCTGGAACTGGCCGTGGGCTTCCAGCACCTTCCTTGCCCAGGCATCCAGTGCGTCCTGAGTGGCGTTGTCCGCCGGGCGCGAGCCGCTGACCACGCGCAGGTAGTGGGCGTAGCCGACCGGGCCGAAGAGGTCGCCGCCTCGCCCGCCGTCGATCACCAGATCGCGCAGGCTGCGGGTTTCCTGGGCATCCACGGCGATACGGGCGAGGTCTTCGTGCTGTGCTTTCCACACCTGGCGCAACGCCGGGATATCGCCGGCATTGACCGCTTCGGCCAACTGGCCGATGCCACTGTCGGCGCTGAAGCGGTGGCTGTGACGGAGCATGGCCACGGCCTGGTCGAGGTCGCTGCCGGCGCTGTCGATCAGCATGTCGTCGATGGCTTCGCCGGTCACGGCTTGCAGCCAGTCGCGGGTGGCCGGGCGGTAATGGCCCTCACGGGCGCGGCTGCACAACTCGCCCAGCACCGCGCCGGCTTCCACCGAGGCCAACTGGTCCTTGTCGCCCAGCAGGATCAATCGTGCGCGCGGCGGCAGAGCGGCAAGCAGCGAGGCCATCATTTCCAGGTCGACCATCGACGCTTCGTCCACCACCAGCAGCTCCAGCGCCAGCGGGTTGCCGGCGTGGTGGCGGAACTGGCGGCTGTCCGGGCGGCTGCCGAGCAGGCGATGCAGCGTGGTGACTTCGGTGGGGATCGCCTCACGCGCCGCTTCACCATTGGCCAGGCCGGAGAGGTCGAGGCGCTGCACGGCGCCAGCGATGGATTCGTTCAGGCGCGCAGCGGCCTTGCCGGTGGGCGCGGCGAGGCGAATGCGCAGCGCTCTTCCGCCCTCCTCCAGCGCCAGGCTTTGCAGCAGGGCGAGCAGCTTCACCACGGTGGTCGTCTTGCCGGTGCCGGGGCCGCCGGTGACGATGCCGAAGGCGTTGCCGGCAACCAGTGCGCAGGCAAGTTTCTGCCAGTCCGCCCCCTGGCTCGTCTGAACATTGCCGGGCTTCTTCGGGAACAACGCATCCAGCGCCCGGCGCAGCTGGGCGGCGGGCAAGGCGGCCCACAGCGCCTCACCCTGCTTCAGGCGCTGGTCGATACCAGCACGCACTTCCCGTTCGTACTGCCAGTAGCGGCGCAGATACAAGCGGCGCCCGAACAACACCAGCGGCGTTTCACCAGGGCCATCGCCGACCAGGCGCGGATCGTTCAATACGGCGCGCCAGGCATCGAGATCGAAGCCATCGAGCAGCACACCGGGCAGCTCCGGCGCGTCCTTGGCGGAGTCGCCTTCGGGCGGTAGTGACAGGGCGAAGCGGCTGTCGGCCAGGGTCGCATCCAGGTCGAGGCAGACGTGCCCACGGCCGAGCTGGTGGCTGGCCAGGGCGGCGGCGAGAATCAGCAGCGGGTGGGCATCCGGCGCGCGCTCGACGAGGAAGGTCGCGAAGGCACGGTCCAGCTCGCGCAGCCAGCCGCGCTCAGCCCAGCGGCCGATCAGTTCGAGCATTTCAGTGGTGCTCTTCATGCCGGCACCTCCGCGCGGAACAGGCGGTCCAGCTCATCCATCAGCGCCTTCGGCGGGCGTTCCAGGTACATGCCCTGGGTCGCCGAGGAACTGCCGCGCAGGAACAGGTACATCGCGCCTCCGATGTGGCGGTCGTAGTCGTAGTCGGGCAGGCGCGCCTGCAGCAGTCGGTGCAGGGCGAACAGGTAGAGCGCGTACTGCAGGTCGTAACGATGCTCCAGCAAGGCTTCGCGCAACGCCTCCTGCGTGTAGGCCTCATCGTCGGCGCCCAGCCAGTTGGATTTGTAGTCGGCCACGTAGTAGCGGCCTTCGTGTTCGAACACCAGGTCGATGAAGCCCTTGAGCATGCCGTTGAGCAGGTTCGCCTGCAGCGTCGGCCGCGCCACGCCGCCAAGGGTATGGCGGATCACAGCGGCATCCAGGCGCTGGCTGTCGACGTTGCGGGTGGCGAACCAGAACTCCATTTCCTTCTGGAACGTCGCCAGGCCGGCGAGGCTGACCGGCGTGGCATCGGGCACCCGGAAAGCCGTGCGCAGGTATTGCCCGAGCCAGCCGGTGAGCGGTTCGATCCACTCCTCCCAGCCGCGCAGGGCGCAGCGCCGGGCGATCTGGTCACGCAGCGGTTCTTCATCGACGTCGAAGTTTTCGTCGGCGGCCCATTCCAGCAGGCCATGGAGGAAGCTGCCGGGGTTCGCGCCGCGGGGGAAGGCGTGCAGGCTGAAAGGTGCCGGCACGACTTCCACCTCGCGCAGGTCTTCCAGGCTGCTTTCGCGCAACAGGTCTTCACTGGCGCTGATCGGCTCATCGGCAGCCGGCGCGGGTGCAATGTCGCTGTCGTCCTCGGTGGCCATCGTCGCCAGGGCGGAGTAGCTGGCGATCCACCATTTCTCCGCCACCCGGCGGCGCGGCTCACGGGCGGCGCCCAGCTCACCGGCCTGAACGCCGACGAAGAGCTCGGTGCCGATCTCCGGCGCCGGCTCCAGGGCGATCTCCAGCGCTCCTGCCTGCAACTCGGCCAGGCGCGCGGTCACCTCCTCGACGCTCAGCGCGTTGCCGCCACCGAGCAGGTAGCCCATGGCGCCCTTGTGCAGCTCCGGGCTCTTGCTGTTGCTCATCACCAGCGGCGCCATGCCCAGCCATACGGCGTGGCGTGCGCGGGTCAGTGCCACGTAGAGCAGGCGCATGTCCTCGCTCAGGCGCTCGTCGTTGGCCTGCTGGAAGGCCGCCTTGGCCTGCTCCTTGTCGCGGGACAACTCGACAACCCGCGATTCGCCGGACTGGAAGCTCGGCGGCGTGCCGCTCTTGCCGTCCAGCTCGCGCCAGGTGCAGATGAAGGGCAGCAGCACCAGCGGGTATTCCAGGCCCTTGGACTTGTGGATGGTCACCACCTTGATCAGGTCGGCGTCGCTTTCCAGGCGCAGGATTTCTTCGCTCGTCGGGCTCTCCAGCTGTTCGGCGAGCACCCGCAGCAGCGCATGTTCGCCGTCCACTTCCACGGCCTCGCGCTGCAGCCATTCGGCCAGGTGCAGCAGGTTGGTCAGGCTGCGCTCGCCATCGGTCTCGCGCAGCAGTCGCGCCGGCAGGGCGAAATCGGCGAGCAGGCGGCGCAGCATCGGCAGTACGCCCTGCTGTTGCCAGAGCAGGCGATAGTCACGGAAGCGCAGCACCATGGCTTCCCAGAAGCGCTCGTCCTGGTTCAGCCGCTCCAGGGTCGCCCAGTCCAGCGCCAGGCTGCGGGTGGCCAGGGCGATGCGCAGGGCACCGTCGTCGCCGGGGTCGGCGCAGGCGCGCAGCCAGTGCAGCAGGTCGACGGCCTCGGGGCTGTCGAACACCGAATCGCGGTCGGACAGGTAGACACTGGCGAGCCGGCGCCTGGCCAGTTCGCCGCGGATGGCCTCGGCCTCGCTGCGACCGCGCACGAGGATGGCGATGTCCGCCGGGCGCAGCGCGCGCCATTGCCCCTCGGCATCGCGGAAGCCGCTCTGTGCGGAGCTCAGCCAGCGCTGGATGGCGCTGGCGCTGCGCGCGGCCATCTCCTGGCGATACAGCGTGGAGCCACAGACCTGGCCGTCGTTGTCCAACTGCCAGAAGGTCATGGCCGATGCTTCGGCCCCCTCGAGCAGCAGCGTCTCGTCACGCCCGCGCGCGCCGACTTCGAGGAAGGGCACGGGGTTTTCCTGCCCTTCCACCGCGAAGCGGAACGCCGCGCGCGGATGACTTTCGGCGAAGAGGAAACAGCGGTTGGCCGCTTCGACCATCGCCAGCGTGGAGCGGTAGTTGGTGCCCAGCGTGTAGTGGCGCCCGGCGGTAGCGGCGCGGGCGCGCAGGTAGGTGTGGATATCGGCGCCACGGAAGGCATAGATCGCCTGCTTGGGGTCGCCGATCATGAACAGACCGAGGTTCCGAGGGTTCTCGGCGATGCGGTAGACGCGCTCGAAGATGCGATACTGCAGCGGGTCGGTGTCCTGGAATTCGTCGATCAGCGCCACCGGGAACTGCTCGCGGATACGCTCGGCCAGGCGCTCGCCGCCACTGCCGGCGAGGGCACGGTCGAGGCGAACCAGCAGGTCGTCGAAGCCCAGCTCGGCGCGTTTCTGCTTTTCCGCTTCGAGGTTCTGCCGCACTTCATTCAGCGCATGCAGCAGCAGTTGCGGGGCGATCTCCGGGCGTTGCTCGGCGCGCTCGACCCAGGCGTCGATGGCCAGCAACGCAGGGTGTTCCGGCACCACGGCCTTGGCCTTCACCTTGATCCGCGTCTGGCCGAACTTGGCCAGATTGTCCGGCGCATCGGCGCCCTCGCTCCAGGCATCGAGCGCTTCGATCCAGCCGGCAAAGACGCTGTCGTCATCCTTGCCGCGATAACTGTTGCCGTTGAGGTCGCCACGCAGGTTGCGCAGCAGTTCGGCGACGCCGGCACGGTCCGCCGCCCAGGCTTCGCGGGCGCGTGTTTCGGCGGCATCGAGTTCGTCGTAGAACTGGCCGGTGGTCTCCAGCAGCTCGCTGAGGGAGGCCGGGGCGGTCAACGGTTGATCGGCATAGCGGAACCCGGCTTCCTGCGCCGCCAGCAGCGGTTGCAGGGCACGGGCCAGCGCTTCGGGGCCGGCGTAGCAATGGCGCACGGCGTTGGCCGCCGCCACATCCAGCGGGTAGAAATTGCGCCGCCAATAGTCACGCACCGCTTCGGCGAGCAGTTCGCTCTGGTCGGCAGCGAGGTCCTGGGTGAACAGGCTGCCGCTGTCGAAAGCGTGCTCGCGCAGCATGCGGTAGCACCAGCTGTGGATGGTCGAAACGGCAGCCTCGTCCATCCATTCGGCAGCCAGGCGCAGCAGGCGTGCGCAGCCGGGCCAGCGCTCAGGCGCATAGCTGTCGCGCAGCTTCACCAGCAGGCCGTCATGCTTCTGCTCGGGCTCGGCGAAGCAGCGTGCGGCCTCGCCCAGGCGCGCACGGATGCGTTCACGCAATTCCTGGGTCGCGGCTTCGGTGAAGGTCACCACGAGGATTTCCGGTGGGCTCAATGGCCGGCCAAAGGCAGCCTGTTCGCCGCCATGGTCGAGGACCAGGCGCACATAGAGCAGCGCAATGGTGAAGGTCTTGCCGGTGCCGGCGCTGGCCTCGATCAGCCGGCTGCCATGCAGCGGGAATTCGAGCGGGTTGAGCTCGACTGCGCTCATGCTTCCGCCTCCTTGCGCTGCAGAATCGCGAACAACGGCCCGTACAAGGCTTCGGCCCAGGCGGCGAACTCCTCGCTCGCATTGAGCGTGGCGAAATCCGGGTAGACCCGCGCCAGCGCCGCCGACGAAGCAGCCTCGCCACTCAGGTTGAAGCCGCCGTCATAGCGTTTGGCGGCTTCGCGGGCGGCACGTTCCTCATCTTCTCCGGCGGCCAGCCAGGCGAAGGCGGCCTTGCATGCCACCGGCAGCGGGCGGCTCATGCCCAGGAACCACGCGTCCAGCAGCGCGTCCAGCTCGGCGCGCGCTTCCTGCGCCGGCAGCGGCGGGAACTCCAGGGTGCCGGTCAGGCCGACCAGCACGCTGCTCACCGGCTCGCCGCACAGCTGCAGCGCGAGATGGCGCACCCAGGGGCGCACCAGCCCGTGCCATTTGTAGCCTTTGCCCTCGTGAAGCTTGCCGCTGACCAGTTGCAGGCTGGCGAGCTGGCCATCGGTGTTGCGACGCAGGCCACCGAGCCAGTCGGCCAGTTCGATGCCGGCATGCTCGTGGTTGAGCTCGCGCTGTTCCTCTTCCACCTGCGACCAGTGCTCCAGCTGTTCGCGGTAGCGGGCCAGCAGGTCATGCAGCGGCGCCACCAGCGCCTGGGCGGAGAAGTCGCCGAAGGCCGCCAGCGGCAGCCGTCCTTCGCGGCGCAGGCGTTCGACCTGGCCGTTGAGTTGCGCGGCCAGTTGATCGGCCTGCCAGTGCTGCTCGACCCACGGGCGCAGGCGCTCGCAGAGTTCGAATTGCAGCTGCCAGACGTCCAGCCCGTTCAGCTCGAAGGGCTCTTCGTCCTGGCCGGTCAGTTGCTCCTCGGCAAAGCGCACCTTGAGGCGCTGCAGGAAGAAGGCGCCGACCGGGTTGGCGAGGAAATCGGCAAGCACACGCAGGCCGATGGGCGCATCCAGCGCGAGCGGCGGCAGCGGCGCTGCATCGGTTTCGCCGTGATGTTCGCGGTGCACGTCACGCCACTCGCGGGCGTAGGTGTAGAGGCCATCGACACCGTGCGCGGATGGCGCATCGAAATAGGCGCGGCTGAAAGGCTGCAGTGGATGCTCCAGGGTCAGGCCGTGCAGCAGGTCGCCGCCGTCGGCGTTGTGCCAGCCCGCGGCGAGGTGGTCGCGCAACTGGCCGACCAGCACCGACGGCGGCCGTTCGCTGTTGTCACGGATGCTTCGGCCGACCCAGCTGACGTAGAGCTGGCGGCGTGCCGAGAGCAGCGCTTCGAGCAGCAGGTAACGGTCGTCCTCGCGGCGCGAGCGGTCGCCGGGGCGGTAGTCGTTGCGCATCAGGTCGAAATCCAGCGGCGACTGCGGGCGCGGGTAGTCGCCGTCGTTCATGCCGAGCAGGCAGACCAGCTGGAAGGGAATCGCGCGCATCGGCATCAGGGTGCAGAAGCTCACCGCACCGGCGAGGAAGCGCTGGTTCAGGCCGCCTGCGTCCAGGCCACCGAGCCAGGCCTCGCGCACCACCGAAAGCGGCAGCGGATCGCTGAAGCCAGCGTGGCCGCAGGTTTCCAGCCAGCCCTCAAGCAGTTGCAGGAGTTGCTGGCGCAGCAGTTCATCGTGGTCATCGGTGACCTGGAAGAAGTCTTCCAGCAGGGTGCGCAGGCGCTGTACCCAGATAGTGGGGGCCGCTTCCTCGGCGAGCAGGTCGCAGGCCTTTTCCAGCGCGCCGAGCAACCCGGCCAAGGGACCGAGCGCGGCGGCGTCGAGCCCGCCGATTTCCGCGTAGGGCTGGATGCCCTGGAAGGCCTCGCCCTCGCCCACCGCAAAGCCCAGCAGCATGCGCCGCAGGCCGAAACGCCAGCTGTTGGCCTCGGCGGCGGAGGGCAGGCCAAGGCGTTCGCGCTGCTGGCCGTCGAGGCCCCAGCGCACCCCGGCGCCGTCGATCCAGCGGCGCAGCAGCGGCAGGTCGGCGTCGGCCAGGCCGAAGCGCGCGCGTACGGCGGCGACGTCCAGCAGGTCGAGGATTTCACTCACGGCAAAGCGGCTGTCCGGCAGCCGCAGCAGATGCTCCAGCGCCACCAGCAGCGGCTCGCGGCCGCGCTGGCCCTGGTCAGCCAGGGTGTAGGGGATGAAGCGCCTGTCGTCGCGCGGCAACTGGCCGAACACCGCTTCGATGTGCGGCGCGTAGGGGTTGATGTCCGGGACCATGACGATCACGTCGCGCGGGCGCAATGTCGGGTCGGCGTCGAAGCGGGCGAGCAGTTGGTCGTGGAGGATTTCCACTTCGCGCTGGGCGCTGTGGGCGACGTGGAAGCGCACCGAGTCGTCGGCCTGCGGGTCGACCGCCGGCCAGTGCTCGCGGGTTTCGTTGATCGGCCGCAGTTCGAGGATGTCGTCCTGCAGCTGGCCGAGCAGGTTCGTCGGCTCGACCTCGCTGAACAGGTCGATGCGCCCATTGCTCACGGCGCCCAGGCGCGCGCGGTAGGTTTCCGGGTCGTCGTACTGGTCGAGCAGGTTGATGTAGTCGCGCCCCTGCTTGCCCCAGGCGGCCAGCAACGGCTGGGCGTACTGGTGCTGCTGGTCGTCGGAGAGCAGTTCCGGGGTGCCGGCGCGGCGGCGCTGGCGGCGGTACTCGTGGCGCAGCAGGTCCTTGTCGGCGACGATGTCGGCCCAGTGGTGGCGGCAGGGGTTGTGCACGCAGAGCAGTACCTGGGCGTGGCGCGCCAGCACGGCAAGCGCCTCGACGGTCTGCGCGGGCATCGCGGAGATACCGAACACCACCACCCGGCGCGGCAATCCCGGCAGCGGGTTCTCGGCGGACTTGAGCTTCTGGATGAAGCGGCCATGCACGCCCGCACGGCTGGTGGCCAGGCCCTCGGCGCCGACGTCGTCGAGCAGCGCGCGCCACAGGGCGGCCTGCCAGCGGTTGTCAGCGTCCAGTTCCTTCACGGTGCCGTTGGCCAGGCGCAGCTGGTCGACACCGCGGCTCCAGTCCTCCAGCCAGTCGGCGCGGTACACCTGGTACTGGTCGAACAGGTCGGCCAGGCGCTCGGCCAACTGGTGGCGCTTGCGCAGGTCGGCATCGTCGGCGAGGAAGCGCTGCAGGGTGGCGAACTCGCCCTGCTCCAGCAGCGTCGGCAGCAGGCGCATCAGGCGCCAGGTCAGCGGGCCCTTGTCGAGTACCGAAACCTCGGGGATTTCGTCGCGGCCCAGCGCTCCGCGATAGGCGCGCCAGAGGAACTGCGCCGGCAGTTGCACGTCGAGCGCGGCGGTGACGCCACAACCGCCCTCCTCCACATCACGCCCCAGCGCCAGCTTCAGCCACTGGGCGATGCCGTTGCTCTGCACCAGGATGACTTCGTTCTCCAGCGGCGCCAGCGGATGCAGGCTCATCCACTGCACCAGCAGGTCGCGCAGCGCTTCCGGATGGTTGCCGTGGATCACCATCAGGCCGGGGGTCAGTCGCTGCTCGCTCATCGGATCTCCTGGGTCGGACGGGCAGCCATTGCCCACGTCTTGCGACAGGCATTTCACCAAAAGCGAACACAACGGGATAGCTTTTTACGGGTGGACCCGAAGCCTCAGCTGCCAGTTTCGGGCCCGGCGGCCAGCGCCCAGGTCTGGCGCACGTCGTTGACCATCGCCGCGCGAAGCGCCTCGCGACGGCGGAATTCGCTTCGATGGTGGCTTTTCACCTCGGCGATATCACGTGCTGGCTCACGCTCGGGCAAGCGGTACCAGTGGCGCTCGTGGCGCACGCCGTGCAGCTCCAGCCAGAAGGCATCATAGCTGGACCTCAGCTTGTGCGAGCAGGTATGCGCGGCGTCGCCGATCCCCTGAATGGGCAGACCGCCGATGCAGTCCGCCAGCGCGTAAAGGGCACTGATCAGCAGGCTCTTCGGACGCATCCCGTGCATTTCCTTGCCCAGCCACTTGACCAGCCCTTCTCCCAGGTCGGAACGCGGGCCTTGCAGGCCGCCGATCATGATGGCCTGGCTGCCCAGGCAGAAACTCAGGGAGTACAGCCGCTGGCCAGTGGCATCGCGCAGGAACAGGCCGACCTCACCTTCCTTGGCAAATACCGAGGGCTCCAGGGACAGATGAAGCCGTTCGCCGCCCTTGAGCGCTATCTCGCACAGGGCAACGCGCTGATAGCCGAGCAAGCGCTCCTTCCAGGAACCAGGCAACCGCCCCAGGCACGCGTAGTGTTCGATCAGGGCACGCAGACGACGAGGGATGCCCCAGTACCGGCAGAGATACTTCTTGCGGTAACGCCGGGCGGCCACCAGCTGATCGTTGTAGGACACGTCCAGCTGCGGGTGCTGCCGGCGCTGGCGAGTCCAGCGCCAGTGCAGGTGGGGGGCAACGATCATGGCCAGCAGGTTCTGGCCGGATTTACGAAGCGAGCGCAATGACATACAGGAAAATCAGCAGGAAGGTGGACCAACGGTATGCGTACCGGCTTTGGGAACGCTTAAGAAACTCGGGCCCGCGCACTGTGCCGATCACCCCCGATCGAATCTGTAGGAGCTGGCGACAAGCACCCGGCGAACAATCCGATCGTGTCGTTTGCTCAATCGCACCGATTCGAGCCGCACCACCCGCTATGCTCATTCGCACACTGTGTGTTTCCCCCCCAAGGAGGACGTGATGGGCAAGAAGAAGAGCAAGGCGAATACCCCAATCCCCGAAACAACCGGAAAGATGAAGAACAAGGATTACGAAGAGCACCTGCGCAAGCTGTCGGTGGAGCTGGTCAAGCTGCAGCAATGGGTGGTGCAGAAGGGCCTGAAGGTCTGCATCATTTTCGAGGGCCGCGACGGCGCCGGCAAAGGCGGCACCATCAAGGCGCTCACCGAGCGCGTCAGCCCGCGGGTGTTCCGCGTGGTGGCGCTGCCCACGCCCACTGAAAGGGAGAAATCCCAGCTCTACGCCCAGCGCTACATCCGCCACCTGCCGTCGGCCGGTGAAGTGGTGATCTTCGACCGCAGCTGGTACAACCGCGCCGGCGTCGAGCGGGTGATGGGCTTCTGCACTGAAGAACAGGCGGACAAGTTCCTGGCCGTGACCCCGCTGTTCGAGCGCATGCTCACCGAGTCGGGGATCATCCTGCTGAAGTTCTGGCTGGAGGTCAGCCCCGAGGAGCAGGAGCGCCGCCTCAAGGACCGCATCACCGACGGTCGCAAGATCTGGAAGCTCTCGCCCATGGACGTGAAGTCCTTCACCCGCTGGGACGAATACACCCGCGCCCGCGACCTGATGTTCGCCGCTACCGACTCGCCCTGGGCGCCCTGGATCGTGGCCCCTTCCGAGGACAAGAAGCGCGTGCGCCTGAACGTCATCAGCCACGTCCTCAAGCACGTGCCGTACAAGGAAATCCCGCGTGAGGAAGTGAAGCTGCCCAAGCGCGGCAAGATCGGCAAGTACAAGAGCCCCGACTATCCGATCCACTACATCGAAGAGAAATTCTGAGGCCGACCGGGGTCGGCACACGCCGGCCCTGGATCATCTGTCCACGGAAGCTGTAGTTGCTCGGGAGTGGTTTACGCAATGCTTTGGAGATAGGCCTCCACTTCGCCGGAAAGCCACCCGGCGAATGCCGCCACCTTGGCCCGGGCCGCGTCGCGCTCGGGCCACACCAGCCAGTACGGAAAGCCGTAGGGCACGCGCAGGTCGCTCAGCGCCACCAGCTCGCCGCTTTGCAGCGCAGCGGCCACCAGGCTGCGACGCTCGAGGCCGATGCCCTGGCCCATGCGTACCGCCTCGATGCTCAGGTTGGAATCGTTCACCACGAACTCCGCAGGCTCCTGGGGCACTGCCACTCCCGCCGCCTGGCACCAGCCCAGCCAGGACTCGAACCCCGTGACGCGCGGGCATCGAAGAATCGCTTCCGGCGTTGTCGGCAGGTGCCCTCCGTTGAACTCCGGCGAAGCGACAACCACCACTTCGTCCTCGAACAGGCGCTGCCGGGCCAGCCCTTCCCAGTGTCCCTGGCCGATGCGAATTGCCACATCGGCCAACCCCTGGCGCAGGTCCATCACTTCCAGGCTGGCCAGCAGGCGCAGGCGGTACTGCGGATAAGCCGCACGGAATCCGGGCAGACGTGGCAACAGCCATTTCTGGCCAAAAGACGGCGTGAGCGCCACCACCAGTTCGTCCTCCCCCGGGCGGGCCTTCGCCAGCCGAGTCGCCTCGGCTATATCGCGTAGCGCGCCACGAATCTGCAGGGCATACAGGCGGCCCTCCTCGCTCAGCCGCAGCCCTCGGCCTTCGCGCTGCAGCAGGGTGATGCCCAGCAGGCTCTCCAGCTGGCGCACCTGCTGGCTGATGGCCGAGTGGGTGACGTGCAGCTCACTGGCGGCGAGGGTCACGCTGCCAAGCCTGGCGACGGCTTCGAAGCTGCGCAGGGCGGAGAGCGGTGGCAATGCGCTCATGTAAGTTTTCCTAACCGAATCGGTCACTAATCGTCGCTATTACCCAGGGGTCAAAGCCGCTAGATTCATGGCCAGCGCGCGGAGGACTGCGCCAGCCACCATGCAATTTCCACTAACAGGATGTGCCCATGCAACAGAAGCTTCCGCACCTGATCGGCATGCTCGACTCGCCCTACGTGCGCCGTGTCGCCATCACCCTGCGCCTGCTCGGCATCGAGTTCAGCCACCAGTCGCTGTCGGTATTCCGCACCTACGAGGAATTCCGCGGCATCAACCCGGTAGTCAAGGCACCGACCCTGGTACTGGGCGATGGCCAGGTGCTGATGGACTCGACCCTGATCATCGACTGCCTCGAACACCTGGCCGGGCGCAGCCTGATGCCCGCCGAACCGGCCGCACGGGTGCGCGCCACGCGTCTGCTGGGCCTCGCGCTGGCAGTCATGGAGAAGGCGGTGCAACGCTACTACGAGCAACAGCGGCCGGATGACAAGCAGCTGGCCAGTTGGCAGGAGCGGGTCGACCAGCAACTGCATGCCGCCCTGGCACAACTGGAGAGCGAGCTGCGCGAAATGTCGCTGGATGCTGCCGCGCCGCTGGACCAGGCCGGCCTGAGCATCGCGGTGGCCTGGACGTTCGTGCAGCTGCTGCACTCGGAAGACATCCCGGCGGACAGCTATCCGGCGGTAGGTGACTGGGCGCAACAGGCCGAGGCACTGGACGTGTTCAAGGCCTTCCCGCCGGTGTGATCTCTCGCTGAGCGCAGGAGCGGGCTCCGTCCGCAATGGGTTCTCTGAGCGACGGTGATCTATCGCGGACAGAGTCCGCCCGTGCGCCCCTGAGACCTAGTCCTTCGGCAGTTCCTCATGCTGCTGGCGAGTGAAGCGCAGCAGCACGAAGCAGATGAAGAAGCCGCAGAGCGCCAGCCCGGCGGCGACAAGGAAGATCGACGCATAGCCGTGACGGGCGGCGACCAGCCCCATCAGCGGGCCGGCGACGCCCATCGCCAGGTCGAAGAACAGTGCGTAAGCGCCCAGCCCCGCGCTGCGGCTGCTGGCCGGGATGCGCAGCACCGCCTCCACACCCAGTGACGGATAGACCAGCGACAGGCCACAGCCGGTGAGCGCTGCTCCCAGCAGCGCGAAGCCCGGCCCCGGCGCCTGCCAGAGCAGCAGCAGGCCGAAGACTTCCACGCCGAGGCAGACCACAGCGACGGCAAAGCCGCCGAAGCGGTTGACCATGCCCGAGAAGATCAGCCGCGCGCCGACGAAACAGACGCCAAAGGCGGTCAGGCACCAGGCCGGATTGGCCCAACCCTGGCTGCCGTAATAGAGGGTAATGAAGGTCGCCAGGGTGCCAAAGCCAATGGAGCCGAGCATCACGCACATCCCATAGGGCAGCACGCGGCCCAGCACCGCGTGGAAGGCCATGCGCGTACCGGGGATGGTCGGCACCTCCGCGCGGTTGCGGGCCGCCAGCCAGCCCAGCGCGGTGAGCACCAGGATGCTCACACCCAGGCTCCACAGGCCCAGCGAAGCCGACATGGTCACCCCCAGTGGCGCACCGATGGCAATGCCGCCATAGCTGACGATGCCGTTCCAGGAAATCACCTTGGCGGTGTTCTGCGTCCCCACCAGCGCAATGCCCCAGCTCGCCGTCCCTATCCCCAGCAACCCCTGCGCCAGGCCGAACAGCAGGCGGCTACCGAGCAGCAGCGTCAGGCTCAGCCAGGTCACCGATTCGAGGCTGGTGGAAGCCAGCACCAGCGCCCCGCCGATGCCCAGCACACCCAGGCCATAGAGCACGGCGCGCTTGGCACCGTGGGTGTCCGCGATGTGGCCCGCCAACGGCCGGGATACCAGGGTGGCGATGTACTGCAGGCCGATGACCGCGCCGGCGATCACCGTCGAGTAGCCCAGGCCTTCATGGACGAAGCCGGGCAGCACCGGCAGCAGCAGTCCGATGCTCAGGAACAGGACGAAGGTGAAGACGACGGTCGCGAGGATGCGCAGGGTGACGGAGGCGGTTCGCTGCTCGGACGAGCTCATGGACGGGCCTGACGGTGGGTGGCGGAGCGTGTGCGGGGACGATTGAAAGCAGGCTATCTATTTCCGCCCCGATTGCCAATCCGAACCTCGCGCGCCGTTCGATGCTCCTATAGTTGTTCCATTGCCGCGCGCCGCAGCGGTGCGCTCCACCTGCAGCAAGGAGATCGTCATGGATACCAGCCAGCACAGCCTGGGCGCCCTGTTCAAGCAACTGGGCCTGCCCGACGGGCGCAAGGAGATCGATGCCTTCCTCGGCAGCCACCGCCTCGCCGAAGGCCAGAAACTGCCGGACGCGCCGTTCTGGAACGAGGCCCAGTCGCAGTTCCTGCGCGAGGCGCTGCAACAGGATTCGGATTGGACCGAGGAAGCCGACGAGCTGGCGGTTCGACTGTCCAACTGATCCGCCGCTACCTCATTTGAGATAGGAGCGCAGCACGCCCATGACCTGTTCCAGGTCTTCGTGGCGCTGCGCCGCCGTACGGTCCTCGGCGCCCAGATGGTCGCGCAGGTGGCCTTCGAGCACCTCGGCCATCAGGCCATTCACCGCGCCGCGGATGGCGGCGATCTGCTGCAGGATCGCCGCACATTCGCTGCCCGCCTCCAGCGCCCGTTCCAGCGCCTCGCTCTGGCCCTTGATGCGGCGCACCCGGGTCAACAGCTTCTTCTGGTCCTTGATGGTATGTCCCACGTCAAAAGCTCCAAAGGTATACTGGGGTATAGTATCCAGACTGATCCTACGGACCATCATCATGCAGCATGCCGCCCCCTCGCAAGACGGTCGCCACGACCACCAGTTCCACGAAGGCAATCCCCTGGCCGAGCGCAACACCCTGCGTGCCGCACTGCTGACCGTCGTGATGATGGTGGTGGAGATCGCCGGCGGCTGGGTGTTCAACTCCATGGCGCTGCTCGCCGACGGCTGGCACATGAGCTCCCACGCCCTGGCGCTGGGCCTGGCGTTCTTCGCCTACGTGGCGGCGCGGCGCTTCAAGGGCGACGCACGCTTCGCCTTCGGCACCTTCAAGATCGAGATCCTCGCCAGCTATACCAGCGCCATCCTGCTGCTGGGCGTGGCGGCGCTGATGATGTTCGAGTCCGTCGCCCGATTGCTCTCCCCTTCGCCGATCCATTACCAGCAGGCCATCGCCATCGCGGTCATTGGCCTGCTGGTGAACCTGGCCTGCGCCTGGCTGCTGCGCGGCGACCATCACCATGGCCATGATCACGGGCACGGGCACGGGCACGGGCACGGGCACGGGCACGATCATGACCATCATCACGGCCATGACCACGACCTGAACCTGCGCGCCGCCTACCTGCACGTGCTCGCCGACGCCGCCACCTCGGTAGCGGCGATCATCGCGCTGATCGGCGGCCTGATCTGGGGCGCCGCCTGGCTCGACCCGCTGATGGGCATGGTCGGCGCCGTACTGGTGGCCGTCTGGTCGATCGGCCTGCTCAAGCAGAGCGGCCGGGTGCTGCTGGATGCCGAAATGAACGACCCGGTAGTGGAGGAAATCCGCGTGGTGGTCGCCGGCTTGCCGCAACCGGCGCGGATCACCGACCTGCACCTGTGGCGCGTGGGCAAGTCGCGCTATGCCTGCATCCTCAGCCTCGCCAGCAGCGGGAACCTGACGCCGGAGCTGGTGCGCCAGCGCCTGCAGATCCACGAGGAACTGGCGCACATCACGGTGGAGATCAACCCTCTCCCCGCGTGAACGACCGGAAGTCGTGGCGGCTTTGACGACCGCCACGCCGCTACGGCCTAATGCGCAGCCTGTCGAACCCCGGTCGCCTGCCCGCATGTCCAGCTCCCGCTTCTCCACCGCCCAGCAACGCGCCAGCATCCTGCACCTGCCTGCCGGCCCCTGGACGACGGTGCTGGATTGCCTGTGTGCGCGCTTCCCGGCGATAAGCCGCGACACCTGGCTGGACCGCATGGCGCGCGGCAAGGTGCTGGACAACGACGGCCAGCCCATCGGCCCCGAGCATCCCTACCGCGAAGCGCTGCGCATCCACTACTTCCGCGAGGTGCCGCAGGAAACGCCGATCCCCTTCCAGGAAAGCATCCTGTATGCCGACGAACACCTGGTGGTGGCGGACAAGCCGCACTTCCTGCCGGTGACGCCAGCCGGTCAATACGTCGAGGAAACCCTCCTCGCCCGTCTCACCAGGCGCCTGGACAACCCGCTGCTGGTACCGCTGCACCGCATCGACCGGCTCACCGCCGGGCTGGTGCTGTTCTCTACCAACCCGGACAACCGCGATGCCTACCAGGCGCTGTTCCGCGAGCGGCGCATCCACAAGATGTACGAAGCCATCGCGCCAGCGCTGCCGGAGCGGGAGTTTCCCCTTGTGCACCGTTCGCGAATGGTCGAGGGCGATCCCTTCATCCGCATGCAGGAAGTGGACGGCACGCCCAACAGCGAAACCCGCATCGAGGTGCTCGAACAGCGCGGCGCCCTGTGGCGCTATGGATTGCACCCGGTCTCCGGCAAACGTCACCAGCTGCGCGTGCACATGTCGGGCCTGGGCGCGGCGCTGTGCTTCGATCCGCTCTACCCGACGCTGCCACCGCGCGGCGAACGTCCGCCGGAAGACTTCGACAAGCCGCTGAAGCTGCTGGCCCGGCAACTGGAGTTCATCGACCCGGTCACCGGCGAGGCGCGGCATTTCAGGAGCCAGCTGGAACTCTCCTGGCCTTCCATCAATTTCATCGATGGTCACCCTTAAGACGATCCATTTCCGTCGATAGTGGCCCCGGTGTTTTCATAGCTCCACCCCAAGGAGAGAAAGCATCGGGAGCCGAACATGAGCTACAGCGCCAAGTCCTTTTCCGCCCTCGTCAACGCCCTGCGTGCCGACGGCATCACCCGTCCCGAACAGATGGCCCGCCAGCCCTTCCGCAATGCCCAGGGCTTCTGGTCCGCGGTGGCGAAGAAATGAATCTGGTGCGGCGACTCCCGCCTGCGCTGCGCATGGATGCGGTGATCGTCCTCTACGCACTGGCTGCGGCCTGGCTGGTTTTTTCCGGGTTGTAGGCCTGGTCAGGTTCGCGAGCGAGGACCAGGCGTCCCCCTCGATCCTGCGAAGAACACGCCGAAGTGGAATCCGACTGCAGGAGCGAGCTTGCTCGCGAACCCGTCACAAACGAAAAAGGGCAGCCACGGCTGCCCTTTTCGTATCCCACGCGGCCCTGCCGCGCCCATCCTCACTTCTTCAGACAGGTGCTCATGAACGCCTTGCGTTCGTCGCCCTTGAGCGCCTTGGTGGTCGCATCGGCGTTGCAGGTCTTCATCTTCTCCTGCTGCGGGGTCATTTTCTTGGCGTCGCCGCCGCCAGCCTTCAGGCAAGTGCTCATGTACGCCTTGCGCTCATCGCCTTTCAGCGTCTTGGCGGTGGCATCGGCGTTACAGGACTTCATCTTCTCCTGCTGCGCGGTCTGCGCGGCGGTGGCAGCAAAGCCTTGCGCCGAAAACAGCAGGGCCAGGACGAGCAGCGGAATCCGAACGGTGGTCATGGAGTGGTCTCCCAGGATGGAATTGCCACTCTGAGCGTAGCTCGCAGCCCAGCATTCGCGAGGCTTGCAACGCGATGCAGCGGTTGGCGTCGCCAGCCCCGTGATCGTTTCCACGGCCTAAGAAGACAATTGGTTATATATAAATTCTAATTGATAATTTTTTGAAATAACAAAAATGCCGCAGTATGGCGCTGCCACCCATCCGGTACGCCAGGAACCTGCCATGTCGCTGTTGACCCTTCCCAATGCCCGCGAGCAAACCAAGTCGGTCCGCGCCACGGTGCTGGTGTTCAAGGACCCGCGCTCGCAGGAGCTGCTCAACCGCATCGAGCGCCTGGCGCCCAGCGAGGCCAACGCGCTGATCATCGGCGAGACCGGCACCGGCAAGGAACTGGTCGCCCGGCATATCCACAAGCTCAGCCGACGCAGCACCGCCCCCTTCGTGGCGGTGAACTGCGGGGCCTTTTCCGAGACACTGGTGGAGAGCGAGCTGTTCGGCCACGAGAAAGGCGCCTACACCGGCGCTACCAGCAGCAAGGCCGGCTGGTTCGAGTCGGCCAACGGCGGCACCCTGTTCCTCGACGAAATCGGCGACCTGCCGCTGAACATGCAGGTGAAGTTGCTGCGCGTCCTGCAGGAGCGCGAAGTCGTGCGCCTGGGTTCGCGCACGCCGGTACCGATCAATGTACGGGTGGTTGCCGCGACCAACGTCAACCTGGCCGACGCCGTGGTGGCCGGGCATTTCCGCGAAGACCTGTTCTACCGCCTGCACGTCGCCACCATTCGCCTGCCGCCACTGCGCGAGCGCCCCGGCGACATCCTGCCGCTGGCCGAGTTCTTCCTCGAGGAACACTGCCAGCGCCTGGGCTACAACCGTGCGTCGCTGAGCCCGGAGGCCGAACGCAAGCTGCTGGGCCACACCTGGCCGGGCAACATCCGCGAGCTGGAGAATGCCATCCACCACGCCCTGCTGGTGTGCCGCAACCAGCAGGTGCAGCCGGGCGATCTGCAACTGGCCGAGCTGCCCTCCGCTCCGCGCCACGACCTGCTGCGCCAGGACCACCTCCCCCACGCCCTCGCCCCGCGAGTCGAGGCGACGCTGGAGCAGGCGCTGCTGGAGTTGTTCGAAAGCAACAAGCCCGACCTCTACGAGCATGTCGAGGAAGTCCTGTTCCGCACCGCCTACCACTTCTGCCACGGCAACCAGCTACAGACTGGCCGTCTGCTGGGCATCAGCCGCAACATCGTCCGGGCGCGCCTGGAGAAGATCGGCGAACTGAACCTCAGCCGCACCGGCTGAGGTGGTTTCAGCCCCCGTCAGCGCTGGGCTGAAACCGTCCGTCGGCGCTCATCGCCCGGCCGCCCCCCGGCAAAGGTTATAATCCGCGCCGTTTTTCCGGCCGGCACGCCAGCGCCCACTGAACGTCTACACTGCCAGAACGACATCCCGGCGCGGTGTGGATTGCCCGTGCGAGGCCCATCTTCAAAGCTTCAAGTCATCAGCTATTCATCAGGAATGATCGTGACCAAAGACGAACTGCGCGCGGAACTGGAGCGCCAGGAGCAACGTTTCAAGGATGAACAGGGCGGCGAAGTGACCCTTTATGCCGCCCAGCCCGAACCCGGCAAGAAGCCCTGGCGAAAGCGACCCAGCGTGCAGGACAAGGCCTTCGACCGGGAGCTGGAAAGAATCGAAGAAGAACGACTGAAAAAGGATCTGGAAGCCCCGTCCCTTTAATCGCAGGTACGGCCCCAGGCCGAAAGACTCCCCCGGAATCTGCCGGGGAAAATCTTGAGGCGATGGGCGAGCAGTGCTCCGTGGGGGAGCCCGCCAGTTGGCCTGCAAACACTCATCCGATGGGCCGGCGGCCCGCGTGGAAGCATTGCAAACTTTTTCCACCCTGCCTGAAAGCGCCGTGCGACGAGGCGTCGCGCAAATTGGAGAAACCGTTTCAGGCTGAATACGGTGCTCCAAGCTTCTGGCATAATCGCCGCCCCGTCTCCGACCGGTCATAGAATTTTCATGTTCGATCTCTTCAGCGGACTCGATCTCTGGGTGGGTATCAGCCTGGTGCTGGCACTCACGTTCGTCCTTGCCTTCGAGTTCATCAATGGCTTCCACGACACCGCCAACGCGGTGGCCACGGTCATCTATACCAAGGCCATGTCGCCGTACCGCGCGGTGATCCTCTCCGGCATCTTCAACTTCCTCGGCGTATTGCTTGGCGGCGTTGGCGTCGCCTACGCAATCGTCCACCTGCTGCCGGTGGAACTGCTGATCAACGTGAACACCGGCCACGGCCTGGCGATGGTGTTCTCGCTGCTCGCCGCCGCCATCACCTGGAACCTGGGTACCTGGTACTTCGGCATCCCGGCCTCCAGCTCGCACACCCTGATCGGCTCGATCCTCGGCGTGGGCCTGGCGAATGCACTGATCAACGGCGTGCCGGTGGCCGACGGGATCAACTGGGGCAAGGCCATCGACATCGGCCTGTCGCTGATCTTCTCGCCGCTGGCCGGCTTCCTCGTCGCCGGCGCCCTGCTGATCGGCCTGAAGTGGCTGTATCCGCTGTCGAAGATGCACAAGACGCCGGAAACCCGCCGCGACGTCGACGAGAAGAAGCACCCACCGTTCTGGAACCGCCTGGTGCTGGTGATCTCGGCCATGACCGTGAGCTTCGTGCACGGCTCCAACGACGGCCAGAAGGGCATCGGCCTGATCATGCTGGTGCTGATCGGCATCGTCCCGGCGAAGTTCGTCCTCGACCTGAACAGCACCACCTACCAGATCGAGCGCACCCGCGACGCCGCCATCCACCTGCAGCAGTTCTACAACCGCCACTCCGACACCCTCGGCGAGATGCTCGCCCTGGGCAAGGCCAACGAAGCGGACCTGCCGGACCTGTACCGCTGCGAGCCGAAACAGACCGAGGCGACCCTCAAGGGCCTGCTGAGCGACCTGCACGGCGTTTCCAGCTACACCGAGCTGAACGACGATGAGCGCGTGCAGGTACGCCGCTACCTGCTGTGCCTGGACGACACCGCGAAGAAGGTCGGCAAGCTGTCCGAGCTGCCGTCGCGCGAGAAGGCGGACCTGGAGAAGCTGCGCAAGGACCTGACCAGCACCACCGAATACGCCCCCTTCTGGGTGATCATCGCGGTGGCCCTGGCCCTGGGCATTGGCACCATGGTCGGCTGGAAGCGCGTGGTGCTCACCGTCGGCGAGAAGATCGGCAAGCAGGGCATGACCTATGCCCAGGGCATCGCCGCCCAGCTCACCGCGACCGCCGCCATCGGCATGGCCAACATCTACAGCCTGCCGGTCTCAACGACGCACGTCCTGTCCTCGGGCGTGGCGGGCACCATGGTGGCGAACCGCAGTGGCCTGCAAGGCAGCACGATCCGCAACATCCTCATGGCCTGGGTACTGACCCTGCCCGTGTCGATCGCGCTGGCTGCCGGCCTGTTCTGGCTGTCCTCGCGCTTCATCGGCTGAGCCCGCGTCACGCACCACGAAAAACGCCTGCATCCGCAGGCGTTTTTCATTTCCGAGTCCTCAGAGACTCACGGCCTGTCGCGGCAGGCGGATGACGAAACGCGCGCCGCCCTTGTAGTTATCCACAGACAGGCTGCCGCCCATGTTGCGGATCAGATCGTGGCTCACCGACAACCCCAGCCCGGTGCCCTTGCCGATGGGCTTGGTGGTGAAGAAGGCCTCGAAGATGCGCTCCATCACAGCCGGGTCGATACCGCCGGCGTTGTCGCGCACGTGCAGCTCCACCCAATCGGTGTCGGTGCACGGCTCCTGCGCCACGCCGACCCAGCGGGCGCCCTCCTCGCCCCGCCCGAGCAGCGCGTCGCGCGCGTTGGCCAGCAGATTGATCAGCACCTGCTCGAGCTGGTCGGAGTAGCCGCGCACCACCACCCGCTGCGCCGGTGGCCGGCACTCCAGGCTGATGCCCTGCTGCGTCAGGCTTTCGCCCAGCAGCGCAATGGCGCCTTCGCAGGCGTCGTAAGGATCGAAGGGCGCAGCTTCCAGCTCCGATTTACGGCTGAACACGCCCATGTGGCTGATCACCCGTGATAGACGATCGATCTGCGCGTCGGCGCGCTCCAGCTTTTCCTTCAGGTATTCCGGTTCGCCCAGCTTCTGCCGGGCGTTGTAGAGGGACATGCGCATGACGTGCAGCGGCTGCTTCATCTCGTGGGCCATGCCGCTGACCATCTCGCCCAGGCTGGCCATCTTCGCGCCCTGCGCCAACTGCTGCTGTGCATGGCGCACGGCGGTGTTGTCGCGGCCCACCGCCTGGACTTCCACCAGCCGGCCCTCGGCATCCAGCAGCGGTCTGTCCGACCAGATCAGCCAGAGGTTGCGCTGGCCGGGCAGGCAGAAACGCAGCTCCCAGGAGTCATCCGCCGCGCCCTGGCCACCGCCTACCAGGCGCGCTCGCAAGGCACTGCAATCCTGTTGCGACAGCCATTCGTCCAACCGTCGACCCAGCAGCGCCTCCACCGGTTCGCCCAGCACCTGGGCGAACGTGCGGTTGATGAAGGTCAGCCTCAGGTCCGGGTCGTAGCGGCAGATCAGCGCCGGCGAGTCTTCCACCAGTACGCGGTAGCGCTCCTCGCTTTCAGCGATCTGCAATGCCGCAAGACGCTGCTCGGTGACATCCAGCCAGAGGCCGACAGCCTCCTGCGGAATGCCCTGGATATCCCGCAGCAGCTTGGCCTCGTCATACAGCCAGTGCCATTCGCCGCTACTGTCGCAGAGGCGGTACTCGGTGCGCACGCGGCCCTCGCGCAGCAATTCGCGGCCACGGTCGAGGAAGGCCTCCAGATCCTCGGGATGCACCCGTTCGGCCAGTGCCTGCCAACTCTGCCCCTGCAGGTCCAGGCCGAGAATATTGCCCGCGCTCTCGCTGTAGAACTCCGGGATCAGGTGTCCCTCTTCGACGCGCTGCACGTAGATCACCACCGGCGCACTGTCGATCAGGTTGCGCAGCCGGGCATGGGCGGCCAGCGCCTGCTCTTCCTGCAGCTTGCCCTCGCTGATATCCAGCAGCACGCCGTCCATCAACTGGTCGCCGGCGCGGGCCTGCCGTCGTCCCTGCAGGCGCAGCCAGCGGCGCGTCTGGGTCGACGCTGCACTGCGCAGGCGCAGGTCCTGGACCAGCCGCCCGCCCGGTTGCAGGTTGCGAAGGCGCAGGCCGAGCTCGTCGGCATCAGCCGGGTGCAACAGGGCCAACAGGTCGGCCAGGGCCAACTGCAATTGCCCTTCCGCCAGGCCGAGACTGGCCGCGACGGCCGGCGACAGTTCGAACAGGTTCTCGTCGACCCGCAAGCGCCACCAGCCACCGCCGACCATGTCCTGCAACAGGCTCAGGCGCCGGCTGCTATCGCGCAGGCTGTGCAGTTCGGTGCGCTCGTGCACGAGGTTGGTGAGGATTTCCGCTAGGTACTGCCAATCGCTCGGGGCCAGCCCTGGCCAGGTGCCGCCGTGCTCCATGGGTTCGGCCAGCAGCCCGGCGAGGCGCCCGCCCCGCACAGGCGCCGGAATCAGGTAGAGCTGGGCGCAGCACAGGGTACGCAGCAGCTCCGACGGCCTGTCATCCGCCCCCAGCAGGCAGGCACCGCTGGCCGCGCGCAGCTCGTCGCCGGGCAGCGCGAGGTTTTCCCGCAGCAGGCTGTCGAATCCGGGCTGCACATAGCAGGCGAAAACCCGCAGGCTCTGGTCCGGAGCCTCCAGCAAGAGCGCCATGCTGCGCATGTGGAAGTTGCTGCAGAAGGCCTCCAGCACTTCGCTTACCGCCTCGCCGAGGCGGCGCTGGGAGCTATGGCGCAGGCGCGCCAGCAGGAGTTTGCTGAGGTTCAGGCACTGCAACTTGTGCTGCTGGTTGTCGGATTGCCAGTTCAGGTCGGAGATGTCCGTGCCCAGCAACAGGCAATGCTCGTTGGGCT
Source organism: Pseudomonas sp. AU11447 (assembly GCF_001672555.2). NCBI lineage: Bacteria > Pseudomonadati > Pseudomonadota > Gammaproteobacteria > Pseudomonadales > Pseudomonadaceae > Pseudomonas > Pseudomonas sp. AU11447. Next base: position 99,131 of record NZ_LZDG02000057.1, read on the forward strand.
GCAGGACGGCGCGGAAGCGGCAGACCAGCGGCAGGTCACCGGTGCTGCGCAGCACCAGGTCGAGGCGCTCGCCGCCGCGCAGGCTGGACACCTGCATGCCGCCGGGAATTCGGCGATCCAGATAATCGCCGAGCCCCGGCAGATCCCCATTGCCCGGCAGCGGCGGCAGCAACCTGTGGGCCTGGCTGCCGCCACGGGCGATGACGCGGTCACGACTGTCCAGCTCCAGCCACAGGTCGCAGTGGCCGGTCACCACGGGCTCGGCCAACTCCTCCACCGGCAGAGCCGGGCGCCGCCGTGCGGCCAGGGGCCGGCTTGGCAGCGGGTTTTCGTTCATCTCATGCTGGCCACGGGGCCTGGAGCGCCAGAAATCGAACATCCAGTGCCTCAGAGCAGGACGCTGGCCGTGCCGCTGAGCACGTCCGGCAAGCGCGGCACGGTGCCGATCCCTGGCAGGGTCAGCAGCGGCACGATGGGCGAGGTGGCATAGGGATAGCTGATGCAAACCTGCACACGGGTGTACTGGCGGCCCGACACCGTTTGCGTCACCGGGGTATCCATGAACTGCCCGCCGTAACAGCCATTGCGCCAGCTCGTCGGCATCCAGCTCAGGCGCTGGGTCACGGCGCTGTCCACGGCAGCCTTGAGCGCGGCGTTATAACCGCCCGCCGCTTGTGGATTCACCGAAACGGCCACCCGCGCGCCGGCCGCCGCCGCATCGTTGAAGGACTGCAGCATCAGCAGGGGTACGCAATAACCCAGCAGCCCGTAAAGAACCGCAAAGAACAGAACGAAGACCGCGGCGAACTCGATAGCTACCGCGCCCCGCTGCGTGCTGCGACCGCCGACTCCGTTCATGCGCAATACTCCCGGACCAACATGCAACTTGAATGATCGTTCAACTTATCGGCACGGCGAAACTTTGCTGAAGATACGCGCCGTCGGATAATTACCGCTACCCAGCAATACTAGGCGGTCTTCCGGGATTCGTCGGATGTCCTGTCGGAATAACGTTGCGAGCCAAATTCGAATTTATCTGGCTTGAATTGCAATATAGCGCTGCAATAGCAAATACCTTAAGAATCCTCGCATCTGCTTCGACATCGCCGCCACCGGGATAAGGATATTCTCGATGCTGTTCAAACTCTGCCTTCTGGCCTGGTTCGCGGTCTGTGCCTACCAGGATCTCACCCGGCTGCGGGTCAGCAACTGGCTGACCCTGGGCGGCGCCCTGCTCGCCCTGCTGTTCCTGCTGGCGACCGGTCACACGCTGACCGGATATACCCCGCAGGCCGCGGCACTGGCGGCGTTGCTGGCGGCAGCGCTCACCGTGCCGGGCTACTGGCTGGGGAAGCTGGGCGCAGCCGACGTGAAGCTGCTGGTCGCTCTGGGCCTGGCCAGTGACCCATTGACGGTGCTCTACACCCTGGCCCTGGCCAGCCTGTTCTGCGTACTCCTGATGCTCGCCAGCAAACTTTTGATTGATTCGGACAGAGTGGCGATTAATTGCAAAAAGAAATTAGCCAGACTGCAACCGTCAAAGTTCAAGTCATTTCCTTTCATATTCACGCTATTCGCCGGTCTTCTGACGGCCTTTTCTCTGCCTTACTGATGCCGCTTATTTTATTGGCGCGATGCAAACTTAACGACTATATGCTAAGGGTTAATACCACCCATCGCCTGATGGAACGATCCGGCTGCGGTTATTGAACAACCGGACGATAAAAATAATGGATATGTATTTTCAAGGAGCGTGCAGTCATGGACAAAACGGCCAATCGCCGTTTCAGCGTGCTGGTCATCGACGACGAGCCGCAGGTCACTTCCGAGCTTTCCGAGTTGCTGGAAAACAGCGGCTACCACTGCGTGGTCAGCGACAGCAAGGACAGCGCCTTGCAGAGATTCCGCGACGATCCCTCGATCGGCCTGGTGATCTGCGACCTGGGCCTGGGGCGCGACAACGGCATTCGCGTGGTCGAGGCGCTGAAGGAGGCGGCCGGCACGGCGCGGTTCTTTGAAACCATCATCCTCACCGGCCAGCAGGGCAGCCAGGAAGTAATCGAGGCCATGCGCGTGGGCGTTGCCGACTACTATCAGAAGCCGGTCGCGCCGATGGACCTGCTCAAGGGCCTGGAGCGCCTGGAAGCGCGCCTGCACGAGCGCATTCGCAGCCAGCTCAGCCTGAGCCATGTGAACCAGCGCCTGGAATACCTGGCCGAATCGCTCAATTCAATTTCGCGGGATATCCACAAGATCAAGTACGAGGTGCATGGCGGTGGCCAGCCCGTCAGCAACAGTGCCCTGAAACAGGAGCAGGAAGCGCCGGCCAGCACCACGCCGAGCAACGCCGAGCAGATCGCACCGGTGGTCAACAACCCGCTGTTCAACAAGCTCTCGCCGCGCCAGCAGGCGGTAGCGCGCCTGGTGAGCAAGGGGCTGACCAACTACCAGATCGCCTACGACCTGGGGATCACCGAGAACACCGTGAAGCTTTACGTCTCGCAGGTGCTGCGGCTGATGCACATGCACAACCGCACGCAGCTCGCCCTCGCCATCTCCCCCACCGCCTCCCAGAGCAGCGCGGTGCACTGAGCACCGCGCTCCCTCCTGACGACCTTCAGATCAGCAGCTCGGCACCGCCGGTCTGGAGGTCGATCAGGCGCACATCGAGGATGCCAGTCTGGATGCCGAGCAGCGACAGAAGTGGATCGATGAGTTGCTGGCCGAGGGCACTGACGAGAGTTCCCAACCCCGATGTCAGGTTGAGCATCAGGTCAGCGAGCGAGTTGACGATACTGCTCAGCGCACAGAGCAACCAGCTGACGAGAATAATGGCATTGCAATTACCACCCGCAGTGACCTTGATGCTCAGCGAGTTTCCAAGACTGGCCAGCCCCGCCCCAAGCGAAGAGCCCAACGGACTCTGCACCCGCGTCACCGCGCTGGGCAGATCCGACGGACCGTTCACCGTAAAGCTCAGTGACTGCTCGCCAGGAATGGCGAACTGCGTGCCGGCCGAGGCGCTGCTGCCGCTCGCCCCGGTCGCGGTATTGGTGATCGTCACCCCCAGCAAACTGCCACTGGCGCCGGACAGCAGGCTGACGTTGGCATCAATATTGGCGCTCGCCACCCCCGGCCGCGCCTTCACGTTGACGATCGCCGACTGCCCCACTCCGCCGCACTGGATACTGTCCAGCGCGGCGTAACCTTCCGCCACGCCGACTTTCAGGCTCAACGCCAGCTTCACTAGATTCAACCCCAGCAAATTGGCATTGGCGCCCACGACCAGTTGTACTTGGGCATTCTTCGCCACGGTTCGCCAATTACCGGCGCTGTCCTTGCCCGGATAACCGATTGCGATGGTGGGCGGAGAGATGACCTGCAGCTTGACCGTGGGCACCACGCCGGCAATGTTCTTTCCCTTCAGATCGAGGTCGACGGCATTGTTCTTGTTCGCCACCAGTGCCGTCGCCATCAGCAGGTCCAGCAGATTGACCCCCGCGTTGAGCGCCGTATCGCGCACGCTGTCAGGCGCCACCACGCTGAGGATCTGCCCGAGGGTCAGGTTGGCCGTCGGCACGTTGATGGTCGCCAGCGCGGTGCGCAGCAGGGAGGTATTCACGTTGGCCAACTGCGAGGCATCCGCCGCATTGACCATCGCCTGGAGCAACTGCGCGGCGGTGACGTTGGCGCCCAGCAGGCTGTCGACCTTGCCCAGTTCCAGGTTCACACCGGCCGCCTTGAGCTGCTGGCTGAGGGCGAGCAGCGAGACGTTCGCCCCCGCAATCCCCTGGTAGGTGACCAGGTCCAGGTTGATGCTGGTGCCCAGCAAACCGCCGAGCAGCGCGTTGAGCAAGGGCGAGTTGGTCGAGTCCAGGCTCAGTACGCCGCTACCGGCGGAAATCCCCGCCATCGCCGTGCGCCGGGCTACAGCCTGGGCGCTGAGTATGGTGTTGCTGCTCGCGCCGCTGAACAGGCTGGCAACATTGAGCAGCAAGCTGGAAGGCACCGTGTGGGTCGCCTGCACGCGGACGGAGTCCGCTGGGTCGCCACCGGCGGTGAACGTCCGCCGCGACGACGCCGAGCCATATCCGCCATCGAAGGTCACACTGCCCAGCGTCGCCAGCAGGGAGTCGCCGGTGGCCGGGACGAACCCGTTGCGGGCCGCGCTGGTCGTGACGTAACCCTGCACACCCGACGGCAGCCCACACAATCCGCTGAGGGACGCCGCCTCCAGAGCCGCCATGTCGACGACCCGCTGCAACTTGCGCTGTTCGTAGTACAAACGCCCGGTGTCGATCACCAGCGCCAGGCAGATCAGCGCCAGCAACAACGTGCCAGCCGCCATGACTCCAATCGCACCCCGCTGCCGTTCGCGTCCCATGGCACGCTCCCGAAGGATTACTTCTTGTCGGTGCTGAAGCTGTTGTCGTCGAGCAGATACTCGGGGATTTCGCGGGTATAGCTCTTCAGGTAGCGCTGGTAGGCGCGGTCACGCTCGGCTGGCGTCGCACTCTGGTGGTTGGCCGAGGCAGCGCGCCCACTGGACTGCAACTCCAGCCAGCTGAGAACTTCCTGCTGATCGCGGGCCGTGGTGCCCGCCTTGGTGGGCACCGCCGCGCGTTCGGCGGCCAGCGTCATCATCGGCGCAGCCAGCAGGGCGCCGACCAGAATCCATGCCTTCATCGCATCCTCCCTGCTCGCCTCAGCGAGCCTTGAACAGCAACTTCGCATCGTGCGCCACGGCGGGCGTCGAATCGGCCAGCGCCGGATGTGCATCGACGACGGGCTCGTCCACGTAGCTGACGGTGTCCGCCTCCACCTTGGGTTGGCTTGCCGGGCTGCCATGTCCCAGGTCGTGCGCCTGATCCTGCGCTGCACGCACCTGCTCGGCCGACAGACCGACGCTCTGGATCAGGCGAGTAGCCTCGGGGGTCTCGCCCTGCATGAACATCAGGCTCAGCAGGTTGGTCGCCGGCAGCTTGTCGTGCTCGTCCAGTTCCATGGCGGTGATGAATTCGAAACGCGCCTTCTCCAGCTCACCACGGCGCAGCAGGACGAAGCCCAGGTCATTGCGCAGGGCGCTGTCGGTAGGCTGCAGGCGTGCCGCTTCGCGCAACTCGCGTTCGGCCTCCACGGTATTGCCGGCACGCATGGCGATCTGCCCCAGGCCATGGTGGGCCTCGGCTGTTTTGCAGGTGCCGAGCAGGCCTTCGTAGACAATCCGCGCCTTGGGGTCGCCGATACGGCGCAGGGCCAGGGCCTTGCTTTCGCGCACTTCCAGCGAGTTCGGCGGCAGGGTTTCGAGGTTGGCCAGCGCAGCGTGGGCGCGGCCGTTGTCGAGCATTTCGCGAGCCAGATTGAGCTGCAGTTCCACCGACTGGCCCAGGTTCTCGTCGCAATGCTGGCCGACGGTCGGGCCGCCCAGCGTGTCGAAGTTGGCGCAACCGCCGAGCGCCAGGCTCAGCAGTCCGATCGCGCAGGCGTTTCTCATCCCATACCCCCCATGGCCTTGGTAATGGCGAGGAACCCGGGCCCGGCGAGGATGATCAACAGTGCCGGGAACAACAGCACCATCATCACCAGGCTCATCTTCGCCGACAGCTTGCTGACCTTTTCCTGCAGGGCAGTCAGACGGCGGTCCTCGAACAATTGCTTGAGCGTGAGCAACGAGCTGCGCGCGCTGCCACCCTGGCGCACCATCTGCCGCAGCACGTTGCAGCAGTCGGTCAGCTCACCGACCATCAGGCGGCGGCTCAATTGCTCCAGCTCCTCGGCCAGCTCCAGACCGCTGTCGGTGTGAGCCAGCACGGTCTCCAGCTCCGAGGCCAGCACCGGGACGATGTTCCTGCCCTCGCGGCAGACCACCCGCAGGCTCTGCTCGACGGTCAGGCCGGAGTCGAAGAGGATGCGGATCAGCTGGATGAACAGGATCACTTCGCCAGCCAGGCGCGTCCGGCGCTTCTCGGCAAGATAGGCCAGCACTCGCTTGGGCAGCAGGAAGCCGATGCCCGCGGCGAACAGCAGCGGCACCACCGGCGAGGTAGCGGCGTGGCCCTGCATGGCGAGGTAGACGATGGTGATCCCCATCAGCACGAACGGGCAGGCGATCAGGGTCATCAGGTAGACGCTGCGCGGCGTGTTGCCGCTCCAGCCGGCCTGGTGCAGCAGCACGCGGACTTCGTCGTCGCGCAGGTGCAGGCGCTTGCCCAGCCCGCTGCTGCCGAGGCGGTCGAACAGGTCCGCCACGCGATTGCCGGAGCGCGGCAGCGGCTGGCCGCCCAGGCGTTGCTCGATCAGTCGTTGTTCGCGCCCCGCCGCGCGGCTCTGCGAGAGCATCAGCAGGATCGCCGCCAGCAGCAGGATCAGCGCCATCAGGCCGTACATCAGTGGCATGGCGAACTCCTCATATGCTCTTGAGCATGCGCCAGAGCGTGTAGACGCCCAGCACCTGCAGCCCGAGGGACGTCAGCAGCATCCAGCGGCCGCCGCTGTCGAGCCACATGTTCATCAGATAGCCCGGGTTGGTGAACAGGATGTACCCCCCCAGACTGATCGGCAGCACCGCCAGCACGAACGCGCTCAGGCGCGTCTCGCCGGTCATGGCGCGCAGCTGACGACTGAGCTTTTCGCGCTCGTGGATGACCTTGATGATGTTTTCCAGCAGGTCGGTGGTGTTGCCGCCGTAGCGGTGATTCACCGCGACGCCCAGGGAAAACACGTGCAACTCCTCCACGTCGTAGAGCTCGGCGACTTCCTGCAGCGCCTCGGGCAGGCTGATGCCCAACTGAACGTGGTGGGTGACCAGCGAGAAGATTTCCCGCAGCGGATCGTCGGCGGCACTGACCGCCTGGGAGATGGCATCGCCCAGCGTGCGGCCGGAGTGCAGGCTGCGCACCACCTGGTCGAGAAAATTGGGCATCTGCCGGATCATCTTCTGCAACCGGCGCTGGTAGAGCACGTTAAGCAGGATGTGGAAACCTGCCAGGGCCAGGCCGACGCCGCACAGGAAGCCGACGGGCCCGACGATGCGCTCGCACAGCAACCCCAGCAGGAACGCCGCCAGGGCCGTGCCCAGCAGCCAGATACGCATGTCGGCGATGCCCGCGCGGCGCATGCGTCGCGCCAGCCAGTGGCTGCTGCGGCCACGACCGCTCTGCACGATGGGCTCGCCACTCAGGCGGCGCATCACCTGCTCGTTATGCCGCGCGCGCCAGCTCATGCCGCTGAGCACGACGCCAACCGCCGCCAGCGCCAGGCTGGCGAGAATCAGCCAGAGCGCGCCGTTCACAACAGCACCTGGCGGAATTTCAGCCCGCTCGGCTGGGCGGTGCGGACGAACTGCCCGGTGCCGCGCCGATCCAGGCTGAACAGCGAGTTGGTGACGTAGACGCCGTCGCGCACCTCCAGCACTTCGAGTATCTCGCTGATGCAGCGACGGCCGTTGGACAGGCGGGTGATCTGCACGACGACATCCAGCGCCGAGCAGAGCATCTGCCGCAGGGTCTGCTCCGGCACGCGCTGGCCAGTGAGGCCGACGAGCATTTCCAGGCGCAGCAGCGAATCCATGGCCGAGTTGGCGTGCACCGTACTCATCGAACCGTCGTGACCGGTGTTCATCGCCTGCAGCACGTCGAGTACTTCCACGCCGCGGATTTCGCCGAGGATGATGCGGTCCGGGCGCATCCGCAGGGCGTTGCGGATGAGGTCGCGGGCGGTGACTTCGCCGAAACCCTCGGCATTCGGCGGGCGCGTTTCCAGGCGTACCACGTGGTCGTGGCCCAGTTGCAGCTCGGCGGTGTCTTCGATGGTGACGATGCGTTCGCGCTCGTCGATGAAGCTGCTCATGACGTTGAGCAGCGTGGTCTTGCCGGTGCCGGTACCGCCGCTGATGAGGATGTTGCAACGGCTCGCCACGGCCTGGCGGAGGAACGCCAGCATCTCCTCGTTGACGCTCTGGTAGCCCAGCAGGTCAGCGCTCTTGAGCAGGTCCTGGCTGAACTTGCGGATCGACAGGCACGGCCCGTCCAGCGCCACCGGCGGGATGATGGCGTTGACCCGGCTGCCATCGGGCAGGCGCGCGTCCACCATCGGGCTGGACTCGTCCAGGCGCCGGCCCAGCGGCGCGAGGATGCGCTGGATCACGCGCTGCACGTGGTGGTCGTCGATGAAGCGCAGGTCGCTCTGGTACAGCCGGCCTTCGTGCTCGATGAACACGCGGTCGGGGCCGTTGACCAGAATTTCCGAGATGCCCGGATCGCGCAGGAGGATTTCCAGCGGGCCGAAGCCGGTCAACTCGTCCACCACCTCTTCGGCGAGGCGGTCCAGTTCATAGCGGGAGATCGCCAGTTGGCGGCGCGCAGCATATTCGCTGACCTTCTCGGAGACGTACTGCGCCACCGCCGGCCGCGCGCCCTCCAGCAGGTTCATGCCGTCTTCGTCGATCTCGTCGATGATGTAACGGTGCAGGCGCATCTTCAGCGCCTGCAGATCCCGGTCGTGGTTTGCGCCGTGGCCGCTACCGCCGTAATGCTGGGTCATGGGCGCACGGCCCTGGCGCGACCGATCCAGCCGAACAGGCCGCGTTTCTCCACGACGCCGGCGCCCAGTCCCTCGGCGAGGTCACGCAGCTTGACCGTCAACGGATCGCGCGGCGACAGCTCGAACAGGCTCTGGCCGACATTCTTCGAACGCAGCCGCGCTTCGGGGGACGCCGGCAGCACACCAAACAGTTCCAGCCCGAACATCTTGCCCAGGGCCGGCGCATCCGGCGGCACCGATGGCCAATAGCGTTCGATCAGCAGTTCCATGCGCGGCAGCATCGGGCTGCGCTCACGCAGGCGACGCAGGCGCTCCAGCCCCTTCTTGCAGGACGGCACGCTCTGGTCCACCAACCACAGCACGCGGTTGGCCTGGCCAAGCAACTGCGAGCTCAACTCGCCTTCGGCAACGCCCGTCAGGTTGACCAGGATGTGGCTGAACGCGCTGCGCAAGTTGCCCAGCAGCAGGTACAGCTCGGCCGTGGTGACGCGCTCGAGCACGCCGGGCTCGTCGGACAGGCTGAGCACCCGCAGCCCGGATTCGTGGCGGGTGAAGGCGCTGTCGATCAGCGTCTGGTCGAGGCGCCGCAGATTGCGCATGGCATCGGCGAAGGTGAAGGCCGGCTCCATGCCGAGGATGGCAAGCGCTTCGCCGCTGGGCTGGCCGATATCCACCAGCAGCACGCGGTGCTCGGGCTGACGTTGCAGCGCCAGGGCCAGGTGCAGGGCGACGAAGGCCCCGTCGGCGTCAGGCCGGGCGCTGACCAGGCTGATCAGCTCACCCTGCTGGGCAGCGCTCACCGGTACCGTGGGCAACCGCCCGCCAAGACGCCGGACCAGCCCGCTCAGCTCGCTGGCGCGGGCACCGTAGGTGACGAAATCCCTTGCGCCAGCGCGCATGGCGGCGAGCACCAACTGGTTGTCCAGGCCATCGCCGACGGCCACGACCGAGAGCAGCGGACGCGCGGAAACCAGCCCCTCGATCAACGAACCCTGGGCAACCAGATTGGCCTTGTTCAGGCTGGTGAAGAGCACCGTCGCGCCGGTGACGTCCAGCAGCGACAACAACTCTTCCAGGGTCCCACTGTTGGCCAGAACCACCTGCCCGCATCCGGCCAGGCTGCTCTGCAACCACTCCTGCTCCCCAGGATGCTGGATCAGTGCCACGAAAGTCTGACTCATGCCCATGCTCCCTTCCTTTGCCTTGCCTCCCGCTCTGTGGCGGGTCAGCGCTTCGTAGGTATCCATCAGCGCGACATCCCGCTGTTGGCCTTGCGCCGGTCGAACCGGCCGTCTTCGAGGAAGTAGAACTCGGCGAAGCCCGGGTCATAGTTGCGCAGGCCCTCGCCTGGCAGGGTCGGCAGTGCAGCATTGGCGGCCAGCGGCTGGACCAGGTGCGGGGTGACGATCATCAGCAGTTCGCGGTCGTCCTTGTCCAGGTTCGAGGAACGGAACAGCGCACCGATCACCGGGATGCTGCCCAGGAACGGGAACTTGTCGATGTTGCTGATGGTGTTGCTGCTGATCAGCCCGCTGATCACGAAGCTCTCGCCGTCGGCGAGCATCACGCTGGTGTCGGTGCGGCGGACGTTGAGTGCCGGCACGGTGATGTCGGCGGTGCGGATGCCGTTGGAGAAGTCCAGCTCGCTGACCTCGGGGGCGACCTTCAGGGCGATGCGCTTGTCGTTCATCACCGTTGGCGTCAGCGTCAGGCGCACGCCGAATTCCTTGTACTCGATGGTGATGTTGTTGTTATCGCCATTGGGCACCGGGATCGGGAACTCGCCACCGGCCAGGAACGATGCGCTCTGTCCGCTGGTGGCGACCAGGCTGGGGCGCGCCAGGGTGTAGGCGAAGCCGCTGCCTTCCAGGGCATTGATGAAGCCCAGCCACTTGCTGCTGCCACCACCCCAGATGATGTTGAAGCCGCTCTGGTTGGTGCCGAAGTTGCCGCCCAGGCCGCCGTCGACGCCGACCTCAAGATTCCCCAGGCTGCCCGGAGCACCGAGCACAAAGGTGTTGGAACCGCGCCGCACCAGCGACGTGCTCGCCTGCTTGAGCTTGCTGCGGCTGACTTCGACGAAGCGGATGTCGGTCTGCACCTGGTTGGGCAGGCCGCCGGCGGCCATGCCCGCTGCACCGGCGACATCGCCGACGGCACGGCCGCCCACGCACACCACGCTGCGCAGCGGCTGATCGCCGCAGGTAGTCCAGATCAGCAGGCTGGTCAGGCCTTCGGCCTTGCCGGTGATGAGGAAGTCACGCTTGTCCAGCACCTGCACGTCGGCGATGTTCGGGTCGCCGATGGCCAGGCGCTTGATCGGCACCGGAAGCTGCTGGTCGCGCTGGGCGCCCTGCTCCACATCGAGATTCAGCTGCTGGCCGGCAAGCCCGGCACAGGCACTGGGTACGGCCTGCGCAGTGGAGTGAGCGGCGCAGACCAGCAGGGCGGCGAGGGACAGAATGAAGCGCTTGGACATCGATGCACTCCTTGCTCAATGTGCTTCACGGGTGACTTCGGTACCGCGATAGACCACCACGCCCTGGCTCACCGCCGGCGCGGAAACCTGGCGAGAGGCAGGCACTGTGGTCGGCCGCGGCTTGCCGATCAGTTGTTCGAGGGTGATCGGCTGGCTGCTGCCCGCCCCCAGGGAGGCCTCAAGGTAGCGGCCCTCCTGCTCCTTCTCGTAGAGCTTTTCATCCTTGCTGCGCACTGCCAGGCGCAATGACCCGGCCTGGCTGGCCAGCATCAATCGCGAGGTGGCCTCGGCCGGCACGGCCAGCACGGCAGTGCGCGGCGGGCGCGGAGTCTGGTCCTTGGGATCGCCGGCGTTGCGCGCCTGGCCGTCCTTCGCCACGGCAATCTGCTCGCCGTAGGTGAGCACGCGCACGCCGGGCAGCACCACCTGGGCGCTGACGCTGCGCTCGCCGGTCTGCTGGTCCTGGACGAAGAGCATCACATCGACATAGTCGCCGGGCAGGACAAAACCTCCGCCGCCGATGACTTCATCCACCGCGATGGCCATCGCACGCTCGTCAGGGCGGATAGTCCGCGCCAGCGGCCCGCCCGGTTCGGTGATCGAAGAGGAAATGATGCTGCCGGCCGGCACCGCGACCCAGACGCGCTGGCCGATCAGCGCTTCAGGCTTGGGGAAACTTCCACTGGGCGCGGTGCGCAGCTGCTCGACGGCCAGGTCTTCCTTGCCGATCACCGCCAGCGCCGGCAGATCCCGTGCGGCGACGACCACCGGCGTGCGTTGCAGCTTGTCGGCCTCGGCCACTGCCGCGGGCGCCATGTCCTGGACCACACCCACTGCCGGCTGAGCCGGCTTGCCGATCTGAAGCCCGAGGTAACCCACTACCCCTGCGCACACCAACAACAGCCCGGCGAATACCATCAGCACCTTGCTATTCATGAACCCATCCTTGTGCACAAGTGGGAAGTCGTGCCGCTGGCCCGACTCCGCGAAACAAATGCCTGCCGGAGTACGTCCTTCAGACCTTTATTGTTATTTCGGCTGAACAGGAAAGTTCGATAAGAACCTTTCCTGATAATCAGACTCTACTTGTTCCAAAGCAGAATTTAGTAGCTGCGGTAATAGCGTCAAATGCTAACTGCAAATTTCCAATCTCCAGTTAGTTATACTTCCCCGTGACTATAACTTTGGTATTAGCGCTATTTGATCAATTGCATTCGGCCACACTGCGCCTAGCCTGACGGTGAAGTCAGGGCAACCGCCCTGTTTGCAGTCGGGCGTGCACGGAGCGACGGCCATGAAAAACAAAACCTCAGCAAAACAACTTTCGAAGAATATCCTCAGCAAAGCCAAGTCCTTCATACGTGACCGCGAAGGGGCCACCGCGATTGAATACGCGGTCATTGCCGGGCTTATTTCCATTGCGGTATTAACGGCGGCAACTCCGATCGGTACGCGAATCGGCGCACTCATGACGGCGATCAAGACCGCCATCGGCGCCTGATCCACTTCCTGATTCGAAGCGTTCGCGGAGCCGGAAACGGCTCCGCCGGCGCCGCTGTCTCCTGCCCGGAGGGCTCGTACATGGAACGCACGATCGACTCAGTAAAACGCCTCTACTCCCGCCTGCGCACTTTCCTTTCCGATCGAGAAGGGGCAACGGCCATCGAGTACGCGGTGATCGCCGGTCTCATCTCCATTGCCATCGTCGCCGCAGCTACCCCCATCGGCACCAAGATCAGCTCGTTGATGACGCTGGTGCAGAACGCGCTGGGCCCCTGAGGTCCATGCGGCGATGGGCGCGGTGCAACACCGCGCCCGTTTTCGCATTCAGTCTCTAAAGTCCCGTCCTAGACAGCCGATACATCCTGCCTAACCCTTGTTCCACCTGCAGGATGCTTTCCCCATGCTTCGCTCGCTGTCCTTCTCCAGGAAGATCCTCCTGGCAGCCTCCCTCGTCGTCACCTTCGCCTTCGCCTGTTTCATTCTCTTCAACGACTTCCGCCAGCGCGAGGCGATCCACTCCGACACCGAGTCCTATCTCACCGAGGTGGGCAGCCTGACCGCCAGCAACATCCAGAGCTGGCTGGACGGTCGCATCCAGCTGGTCGAGGCCGAAGCCGCGCAGCTGGCCGATGGCGAACCAACGCCCGAGCGCATCCAGCATGTGCTGGAGCAGGCGGTGTTCCAGAAGAACTTCGAGTCGGTCTACCTGGGTGAAGCCGCCAGCGGCGTGTTCACCATGCGCCCCTATGCGCCGATGCCCGATGGCTACGACCCGCGTACCCGCGGCTGGTACAAGGACGCCGTGGCCGCCGGCCGGCTGATCGTCACCGAGCCCTTCCTGGATGCTGGCACCAACGAGCAGATCCTCGCCATGTCGATGCCGGTCATGCGCAACGGCCAACTGGTCGGTGTGGCCGCCGGCGACATGAAGCTGGAGACCATCACCGCGATCATCAACTCGCTGAAATTCGACGGCGACGGCTATGCCTTCCTCGTCAGCGATGCCGGCAAGATCCTCCTGCACCCGGACAGCAGCCTGATCTTCAAATCCCTCGGCGAGGTCTACCAGCAAGGCGCGCCGAAAGTGCAGCCGGGCGTGCAGGAAGTCAGCATCAACGGTGAAGAGCAACTGGTCTCGATGACGCCGGTGAAAGGCCTGCCGGGAGTCACCTGGTACGTCGCCCTGGTGCTCAACAAGGACTCCGCCTACGCAATGCTGAGCGACTTCCGCAACACCGCGATCATCGCCACCGTGATCGCCATCGTCGCCATCCTCTTCCTGCTGGGCATGCTCATCCGCGTGCTGATGGCGCCGTTGACCGACATGGGCCGCGCCATGCAGGACATCGCCCAGGGCGAAGGCGACCTGACCAAGCGCCTCCAGGTCGCCAGCAACGACGAGTTCGGCGTACTGGCCAATGCCTTCAACCGTTTCGTCGAGCGAATCCACGAATCGATCCGCGAAGTGGCTTCCACCGCACGCAGCCTGCAYGACGTCTCGCARTTGGTGGTGAACGCCTCCAACTCRTCSATGAGCAACTCCGAYGAGCAGTCCAACCGGACCAACAGCGTCGCCGCRGCGATCAACGAACTGGGCGCCGCCGCCCAGGAAATCGCCCGCAACGCCGCCGAYGCCTCGCACCACGCCACCGATGCCTCGCACCAGGCCGGCGACGGGCGCCAGGTGGTSGAGCAGACCATCAGCGCGATGAAYCAGCTGTCKGACAAGATCAGYTCSGCCTGCGCCAACATCGAGGCGCTGAACAGCCGCACGGTGAACATCGGGCAGATTCTGGAGGTGATCAAAGGCATTTCCGAGCAAACCAACCTGCTGGCACTGAACGCCGCCATCGAGGCCGCCCGCGCCGGGGAAGCCGGGCGCGGTTTCGCTGTAGTGGCGGACGAGGTACGCAACCTGGCGCACCGCGCCCAGGAGTCCGCGCAGGAAATCCAGAAGATGATCGAAGAGTTGCAGATCGGCGCCCGCGAGGCCGTGCACACCATGACCGAGAGCCAGCGCTACAGCCTGGAAAGCGTGGAGATCGCCAACCGYGCMGGCGAACGYCTGGCCAGCGTGACCCACCGCATCGGCGAGATCGACTCGATGAACCAGTCGGTCGCCACCGCCACCGARGAACAGACCGCCGTGGTCGACTCGYTGAACATGGACATCACCGAGATCAACACCCTCAACCAGGAGGGCGTGGAAAACCTCCAGGCYACCCTGCGCGCCTGYGCCGACCTGGAGAACCAGGCCGGYCGCCTGCGCCACCTGGTGGACAGYTTCCGCATCTGATTTCGGCGGAAACGAAAAAGGCGCCTTCAGGCGCCTTTCTTGTTCGCGCGCAAGCTCGCTCCTACAAAAAACCTCGCTCCGTGCAGGACCGAGGGGGCGCCTGGCCCTTGCTCGCGAACCGCCCCGAGACGAACCCGCCGGTGAATCCGCTTTCGCCGGTACCGATCTGATTCGCCACAGACGGCTCTGCAATTACCGCCGCTTGCTACCGCCCAACAGCGCGCCCATCAGCCCTCGCACCAGTTGCCGGCCGATCTGGTTCGCCGCCTGGCGCACCACAGTCTTGCTGACCTGGCTGGCCAGGGAACCGAGGATCTCGCCGGCCATACCGCCGAAGTCGGTGCCCTTCTCTTCCTTCCCCTGGGTCGGCGCCATTTTGTCGTCGGCGCGGCCGGTGAGCTTTTCGTAGGCAGACTCGCGGTCGATCGGCTGGTCATAACGCCCGGCCAGCGGCGAGCGACGGATGACGTCCGCACGCTCGGCATCGGTCAGCGGGCCGATGCGCGACTGCGGCGGCGCCACGGCCACGCGCTCGACCATTGCAGGAGTGCCCTTCTCTTCCAGCGTGCCAACCAGCGCCTCGCCGATGCCAAGTTCCGTGAGCACCTTCAGGGTGTCGAACGCCGGGTTCGGGCGGAAGCCATCGGCCACCGCGCGCAGGGATTTCTGCTCCTTGGCCGTGAAGGCACGCAGGCCGTGCTGGATGCGCAGGCCCAGTTGCGCCAGCACGTCGTCCGGCAGGTCGCTGGGCGACTGGGTGACAAAGTACACGCCCACGCCCTTGGAACGGATCAGCCGCACCACCTGCTCCAGGCGGTCCTGCAAAGCCTTGGGCGTGCCGTTGAACAGCAGGTGCGCCTCGTCGAAGAACAGCGCGAGGATCGGCTTGTCCGCATCGCCGCGCTCGGGCAGTTGTTCGAACAGCTCGGCCAGCAGCCAGAGCAGGAAGGTGGCGTAGACCTTGGGCGCGTCGTGTACCAGCTTGCTGGCATCCAGCAAGTGGATGCGCCCGCGACCATCGGCCTCGGGGCGCAGCAGGTCTTCGAGTTGCAGTGCCGGCTCGCCGAAGAAGTCCTCGGCCCCCTGCTGCTCCAGCAGCGCCAGGCGCCGCAGCAGCGCCTGGGACGAAGCCGCGGTGAACAGCGCTCGGTCCTCGCCGAGCACTTCCGGGTGTTCCTTGAAGTGGTTGAGCAGCGCCTTGAGGTCCTTCAGGTCGAGCAGCAGCAGGCCTTCGCGGTCGGCCACCTTGAAGGCGGCGAACAACGCGGCCTGCTGGCTCTCAGTCAGTTCCAGCAGGTTGGACAGCAACAGCGGGCCCATCTCCGACAGCGTGGTGCGCAGCGGGTGACCGGTCTTGCCGGCCACGTCCCAGATGCTGACCGGGTAGGCCTGGGGCTTGTAGTTCAGCCACGGCATGCTGGCGATGCGCTCGGCCACCTTGCCCTGAGGATTACCGGCGGCGGCGATGCCACACAGGTCACCCTTGATGTCCGCAGCGAACACCGCGATACCCGCATCGCTGAAAGACTCGGCGAGGTGCTGCAGGGTCACCGTCTTGCCGGTGCCGGTGGCGCCGGCGATCAGGCCGTGGCGGTTGGCGAGCTTCCAGGACTGGCCGACCGGCTGCCCGTCGGGACCCGCACCGATGATGAGTTCGTTCGTGGCTGACATCCGTTGTTCCCCTTCAGTGGGCCTGTCGCGCCAGCAAGCCTGGCGCGATGAGTACTTGAGCAAGAGTGGCGCGTCCCGGCGCGCCGCGCAATCGGCTACCTCGGCACTTTGAAGACGTGCTTGAGGTAGTGAAGGAAGTTCTCGTCCTTGCACTGGGTCTTGCCTGGCGCATCGGAGATCTTCGCCACCGGATGGCCATTGCAGGCGGTCATCTTCAGCACGATGTTCATCGGCTGCACGCCCGGCACATCACAGGTGAAATGGGTGCCGATACCGAAGCTGACGTCGATGCGCTCGCGCAACGCACGGTAGATTTCCAGTGCCCGTGGCAGGTTGAGGCCATCGGAGAACACCAGGGTCTTGGTCTGCGGGTCGATTCCCAGCCGCTCGTAATGCTGGATGGCCTTTTCCGCCCATTCCAGTGGGTCGCCCGAGTCGTGGCGCAGGCCGTCGAAGAGCTTGGCGAAGTACAGGTCGAAGTCCGCCAGGAAGGCGTCCATGGTGATGCAGTCGGTCAGGGCGATGCCCAGCTGCCCACGGTATTCGCGCACCCAGGCGTCCAGCGCGGCGGCCTGGCTGTCGATCAACCGCGGGCCGAGTTGCTGGTGCGCCATCAGCCACTCATGGGCCATGGTGCCCAGCGGCTTGACGCCCAGCTCGCGCGCCAGGTGAACGTTGCTGGTGCCGACGAAATGCCCCGGGAAGCCGTCGCGCAAGTCCCGCACCACCGCCGCCTGCACCGGGTAGGAGAAGCGTCGGCGAGTGCCGAAATCAGCCATCTTGAAGCCGGCCAGTTCTTCCGTGCTGGCCTCCCCGCGCAACCAGTCGAATTTTTCCTGCAGCCGCTCGCGGACCATCGTCAGCGTGGCGCCCGGATGACAGTGTCGGTTGCGCACTTCGCTGATGATCGCCAGCAGCGGCACTTCGAAGAGGATCACATGCAGCCATGGGCCCTTGAGCCGCAGGTACAGCTCCTCATTCTCCACACCCAGTTGGACGTAGTTGGGGTTGAAGCGGAAAAGGCCAAGGAAGCGGATGAAGTCCGGCTTGAAGAACGGGATGCGCTCGAGGAAGGCCAGGTCCTGCGGCGCGAAGGAAAGCTCCGCCAGGCGCTCGATCTGCTCGCGCAGCGGATCCAGGTAGGCGCGCAGATCCTCTTCATTGCGGCAACGGAACTCCCACTCCACCTCGGCGTTGGGGTAGTTGTGCAGCACTGCCTGCATCATGCTCAGCTTGTAGAAATCGGTATCCAGCAGGTTCTGCACGATCCGCCGGGAAAATGCGCTGTCGCTCATGCTCGTCTCATTGCAGGCTTCGAATCGGCAGTCTAAACCGGCCGCCCACAAAAAACCCCGCCGAGGCGGGGTTTTGAGTTCGAATCAGAAATCAGCGTGCTTTGCTCTGCGACATCCCGAAGAGGAAAAGCAGCAGGTCATCGTCCGGGCGGATGTCCTGTTGCTTGGCGCGCAGGTTGGGCGGGATGGGGCAGCTGTCCAGGCCGCCTTTTCCGGTGATGACCGAAGGCCCCGGCTCATGCCAGGCCGCCGCCGCCAGGGTTGCCACCCCGAGCGCGCCAACGAGGAGCAAACCTCGCGTAATTTCTAACTTCATGTCTGCAACCCTTTGATGGCGCTGCCAAACGCCGCTTGGTAACCATAGACAAAGGCCTGCCATTGCGCCTCAGTCCACGACGAGCGGCGTTTCACCTGGCGAAGATCATGACGCGCAGCTCGCTGGGCGCTGAAGCGCTGGCGGGCTTTTTCCATGTCAATCAGGGCCACTTCGATCTTGTCGCCGTCCACCTTCACGAACACGTGCTTGAGGTAAAGGCAGCCGTGTTGCCAGCGGCCGGCGTTAAGTTTTGCAAGGGTACTACCGTAATGTTGCAGAATTCTTTGGTGCAGCGCTTCACCCCAGCGTTCCTGATCGCCACGGGCATAGCAGTCTTCAAGGCTGCTGAAACCGTCGAGGGATTCGGTGACCAGCAGGGCCTGCCATTCACCGTCCACCTTGCGGCAACCGGCATAGACCAGGGGCGGCACCCTGACTCCCAGCGCTTCGGCAGCCTTGAGCGCATTGCGCTCGCGAATCGCCGTGGGGTAGCCAAAGGGATGCAGCAGGTCACGGTAGATGTGGCCCATCTGCTGCTTGCGATAGAGCATCCGGCCGTCAGAGGTCAGGACTCGCTGCACACCGCTCTCGCCACCGCGCCGACGGTTCGGCTCCTCGACCCACTTGCCGGGTACCTGGAGCCAACGGTCGATGGCGTTCTCACCGGAAATTTGCTGCAGCGAAGCCAGATCAACGGCCATCCATCACTCCTTACGCAGAATGTAGACCCGCCACATATGGATGAGCGGGACGAAATCAATGTGATCCTGGACCTTGAAACCAGCCTGGCGGAACTCCGCCTCGATGGTCTTGGCGGGAATCACGAAGCGGTTCTGGTAGGCGTGTTTCTTGCGGGTCGACTCGGCGCGCGCACGTTTCCAGGACTTGAAGTTGCCATCGACCCACAGCGACAGGATCACCGAATCGCGACTTACGCGGTGAAATTCGCGCAGCATCGTCAAACGATCATCAGATTCGCCGATGTGGTGCATCAGGCGCATCGAGAAGATGCTGTCGACGGCGTTGTCCGGCAGATCAATGGCAAACGCCGAAGTCTGCAAAGGTCGGACGCGTTTTACAACCTCATTCGGTTGACCGGCACAGGCGACGGCAATCATGTCAGGCGAATTGTCCGCCCCGATGATCACCCGATTCTCCTTTTCAGCCAGCATCGGCCAGAAGCGTCCGGCGCCACACGGCAGGTCGAGCACCAGGTTGGGCTGGCCGGCAAGCTTGAGGGCCTGGCGGGCTATCTGGACATCGCGCCAATGGGAAAGTTTCCGGGACAGTCCGGCCTGGTGCTTGCGCAGGTAACGCTGCGCATGCTGGCGGTCGTACTTCTGGGAGAATTCCAAGTCGACGGGTTTTTCAGTCATCGGATTATTACCTTTCCCGAATTCAGGGCGAACGATACAAACCAGCCTGTCACAGCCGGGTCATGCACTTGTGAAGATTTTGTCAAACCACGGCTAGGCGAACTTCGAAGCGGCAGCCATGGGGTTCTGCGGGACGCAGCGTGACGTCCCAGCCTTCGGAGGCGCAGATCCGCTTGACCAGCGACAACCCGAGCCCAAGCCCCTCACCACGCGGGTTCTGGCCTCGAACGAACGGCTGGAAGACCCGTTCTCGCTGCTCTTCCGGGATGCCAGCGCCGGTGTCTTCGACCCAGAATCCGCTCGGTCCAAGTTGTAAGCGGATGCTGCCGCTTTCGGTGTAATGCATCGCATTGCGCAATAAATTGCTCATCACCGAGCGCAGGAAAGGCGCGTTGAATTGCCCGGTCATCTCCTGGTTCGCCTCGTATACCAGCGTCAAACCTTTTGCCTCGATGGGGCCGCGCCACTGCGCTACCAACTCATCTCCGATCTGCCGCAGCCCGGCCCGAGAAACGATGGCCATGTCCTTGCGCTGGGCCCTGGCCAGCATGAGGAAGGTCTGCACCAGGTCGCGCATTTCCTCGCAGGCACTGTTCATGCGCGCCAGTTGAGCGCGCGCCCGCGCGCTGAGTCCCGGCTCCTCCGCCAACAGCTCGCAACTGGTGGCGATCACCATCAGCGGCGTACGCAGTTCGTGACTGACATCGCTGGTAAAGAGCTTTTCCCGAGTCAGCACGTCGTGCAGCCGCCCCATGGCGTAATCGAAAGCCGCCGCCAGTTCACCCACTTCGTCGTTGGCGTAATCCGGCGACATGGGCGGCGCCAGCTCGAGCAACTGATCGCGATGCCGAACCTGGCGCGCCAGGCGTGCCACCGGTTCCATGACCTTGCGCGCCAGCAGCCAGCCCAGCACCCCGGACAAGGCCAGGCTCAGGACATAGCCGGTAACCACAGCCGCGTAGAGAATCTGCTCGCGTGCTTCGAAGTCGCTCTGATCCTGCAGCAGGACGAAGCGGCGACCATCGACGTCGCGCGCCAGCGCATGGAAGGACAACTCGCCATCGAAGACTTCGTGGAACCCTTCATCCAGCCGGCGCAATGCCGGCGGCATGGCGTAGACGCCGGCGCCATCGCTGATGAAGAAACGCATGCCCGGATCGAGCTTGGGAGCCTGGCCGTTGCCCAGGTCCTCATTGAGGATGCGATCCAGCTCACCACCCAGGTCGCGGGAAATCAGACGCTCCTCGACGATGTGAACAACGCCGACGATTCCCACCGAGAACAGGCCGCCGACGGCGGCGGTCATGAGTACGAAGGCAAAGACAATCCGGCGGGAAAGGCTCTGCTTATACTCCATGCGTTTCCTCTGCCAGCTTGTAACCGACACCGTGCACCGTGTGCAGCAGGGAGGACGCGAAGGGCTTGTCGATCACCTGGCGAAGCTGGTGCACGTGGCTGCGCAGGCTGTCGCTGTCAGGGCAGTCATCGCCCCAGACGGCTTCCTCGAGTACATCGCGGCGCACCACGTGCGGGCTCTTCTGCATCAGCACCGCCAGCAGCTTGAGGCCGATGGGGTTGAGTTTCAGCGGTTTGCCGGCGCGGTTCACCTCGAGGGTGTCGAGGTTGTAGCTCAGGTCGGCGACCTGCAACTCGCGGCGACCGCCACCCTGGCTGCGGCGCAGCACCGCCTCGATGCGGGCGGCCAGTTCGGACAATGCGAAGGGCTTGAGCAGGTAGTCGTCGGCGCCCGAACGGAAGCCCTGCAGGCGGTCGTCCAACTGGTCGCGGGCGGTGAGCATGATCACCGGTGTGTCGCGGCGCGCGTCTTCACGCAGCCGGCGGCACAGTGTGAAACCGTCCAGCCCCGGCAGCATGACGTCCAGTACGATCAGGTCGTAATGGGAGGTCGCCGCCAGGTGCAATCCGGACAGGCCGTCCTGGGCGCAATCCACCGTGTAGCCCTTGAGGCCCAGGTAGTCGGCCATATTGGCCAGGATGTCCCGATTGTCTTCAACCAACAGAATACGCATGTGCTCTCCTTTCGCGAACAGCACTCTAGCCTAACTGGCTTAAATGGACCTTAAGCGCCTTTAACGGTTTTTTCACACTTGTTCGCACTGACACGGTAGCACTGACACCGCAGCCCGCTGAGCACTAGAGCTCCGCGGTGGTCAGTCATCCTCGCCGGTGACGCCAAACTCGATTGGCGTCTTCACGTAGAACAGCTTCACACCTGCCTGGCGAATGGCTGCGAAGATACGCCCGGACTCTTCCTCGCTGACCGCCATGGTGACTTCCTGCGGCTGGTCGGCCAGTTCGAAGAAGTGCGCATAGTGAATGCGCCCGGTCTTGCCGAATCCTTCGCTCGCCGTCATCAGGGTGGCGCCGCGAACACCTTGCCGGCGCGCCTCCTCCAGCAACCACTGGGCCAGCGGCAGGCCGGCATGCTTGCGATCCTGCTGGGTGAAGAACTTCAACTGGTAGCCGTTCATCTCTTCCTCCGAAGGCCTGTGGCCTCTCTATCGCTGGCGCCCGAGCGGGACCTCTCCTGCCCGACCCTAGCGGCCCATCAGTGCGTTCACCGACCAAAGCCCGGCCAGGGTCATCAACAGGGATCCGGCAAGGTGCGTGGCGACAGTCCCCATGGCCCAGGCCAGCCGGCCCTGCTGCAACAGCACGACGACTTCCGCCGAGAAGGTCGAGAAAGTCGTGAGGCCACCGCAGAACCCGGTGATGATCAGCAAGCGCCACTCGGGCGCTACGCCGGGGGTGTTGGCGAAGAAGGCGATGGCCGCGCCGATGATGTAGCCGCCAACCAGATTGGCGACCACCGTGCCCGGCGGCATCGACGGCAAAAGGGTATTGAGCTTGAGCCCGAGAACCCAGCGCAGCAAGGCTCCGAGGGCGGCGCCGAGGGATACGGCGAGAATGGATTTCAACATGATCCTGTCCTGGAAGGGATGATTTGGACAGGCTGCAGGCGAGCGCCTACGCGCCTTTCCAGGTCAATGCGTAGGCATCATCAGCCACAAGGGCGGTTGAAGGAGGAATGCCATCTCCTGCGCCGCAGTCTGGCATAACCCGCGCCCATGAAAAAGCCCCGCCTAGGCGGGGCTTTTTCCTACAGCAGGTGCCGGGTGGCTTACATCATGCCGCCCATGCCACCCATGCCGCCCATGTCCGGCATGGCCGGAGCAGCCTTGTCGTCGGCCACTTCGGCAACCATGGCCTCGGTGGTGACCATCAGGCCGCCGATGGAAGCAGCGGCTTGCAGGGCCGAACGGGTGACTTTGGCCGGATCGAGGATACCCATCTCGATCATGTCGCCGTACACGCCGGTAGCAGCGTTGTAGCCGTAGTTGCCCGAACCTTGCTTGACCTTGTCGACCACGACGCTCGGCTCGTCACCGGAGTTGGCAACGATCTGGCGCAGCGGAGCTTCGACAGCGCGACGCAGCAGGGCGATACCGACGTTCTGGTCTTCGTTGTCGCCCTTCAGGCCTTCGATGGCCTGCAGAGCACGTACCAGAGCGACGCCGCCGCCAGGCACCACGCCTTCTTCGACCGCAGCACGGGTAGCGTGCAGGGCGTCTTCAACGCGGGCTTTCTTCTCTTTCATCTCGACTTCGGTGGCAGCGCCAACCTTGATCACGGCAACACCGCCGGCCAGCTTGGCCAGACGCTCTTGCAGCTTCTCACGGTCGTAGTCGGAGGAAGTCTCTTCGACCTGCTTGCGGATCTGCAGGACGCGAGCTTCGATGTCGGCCTGAGCGCCAGCACCATCGATGATGGTGGTGTTTTCTTTGCTCAGTACGACGCGCTTGGCGTTACCCAGGTGCTCCAGGGTGGCACCTTCCAGGCTCAGACCGACTTCTTCGGAGATGACGGTGCCGCCGGTCAGGATGGCGATGTCCTGCAGCATGGCCTTGCGGCGGTCGCCGAAGCCCGGAGCCTTGACGGCTGCGACCTTCACGATGCCACGCATGTTGTTGACGACCAGGGTAGCCAGGGCTTCGCCTTCGACGTCTTCAGCCACGATCAGCAGCGGACGGCCGGCTTTGGCAACGGCTTCCAGGACCGGCAGCATTTCGCGGATGTTCGAGATCTTCTTGTCGACCAGCAGCAGCAGCGGGCCGTCGAGCTCGGCAACCATGGTGTCCGGCTTGTTGATGAAGTAGGGGGACAGGTAGCCACGGTCGAACTGCATGCCTTCTACGACGGACAGTTCGTTTTCCAGGCCCGAGCCTTCTTCAACGGTGATCACGCCTTCTTTACCGACCTTGTCCATGGCTTCGGCAATGATGTTGCCGATGGAGTCGTCGGAGTTGGCGGAGATGGTGCCGACCTGGGCAATGGCCTTGGTGTCGGCGCAGGGCTTGGCCTGCTCTTTCAGCTGGGCAACAATAGCGATGGTGGCCTTGTCGATGCCGCGCTTCAGGTCCATCGGGTTCATGCCGGCAGCGACGGCTTTCAGGCCTTCGTTGACGATGGCCTGGGCCAGAACGGTAGCGGTGGTGGTGCCGTCACCGGCAGCGTCGTTGGCCTTGGAGGCAACGTCTTTCACCAGCTGGGCGCCCATGTTCTCGAACTTGTCTTTGAGTTCGATTTCCTTGGCGACGGAAACGCCGTCCTTGGTGATGGTCGGAGCACCGAAGCTCTTGTCCAGGATGACGTTACGGCCTTTCGGGCCGAGGGTCGCTTTAACCGCGTCGGCCAGGACGTTTACGCCGACCAGCATTTTCTTGCGAGCGGAATCGCCGAACTTAACTTCTTTGGCAGCCATGTTCTGTTTCCTCTAAATCGAATTCGGTGGGGAGTGGACGGACTGAAATCAGTCTTCCAGGACGGCGAGGATCTCGGACTCGCCCATCACCAGCAGTTCTTCGCCGTCGACCTTGATGGCGTTGCTGCCGGAGTAAGGACCGAACACCACCTTGTCACCGACCTTGACGGCCAGAGCGCGAACTTCGCCGTTGTCCAGGACACGGCCGGCACCAACAGCGACCACTTCACCGCGGTTCGGTTTCTCGGCGGCGGAACCCGGCAGCACGATGCCGCCTGCGGTTTTGGTCTCTTCCTCGCTGCGACGGATGACGACGCGGTCATGCAGAGGACGAAGCTTCATAGTCGTAACTCTCCCAAACTGTGATTTCCAACGGCCAGATCGATGCCCGGCAGGTTTTATTGAATCCGGCGTTGCCGGTTTGCGTCCCGGCTGGCGAGACGCGTAAAGAGCAGCCTGTCCATGCGACAGGGACCTTGCGGTGACCGGTACATAAGGTCGCTACAAGGCATTTCAAGGGTGTGACGAAAATTTTTTTGCAAACGGAGGGTGCTCGCGGCGGCCGAAACCGCCCGAAACTCAACGCAGGCGGTCGCGGTCTTCCTCGCGGCGCTGGTACTCGCCTTCGATCACGCTGGGGCCACCGCGTTGCTGGGCGGCGGG
This sequence comes from Pseudomonas sp. AU11447, assembly GCF_001672555.2. NCBI lineage: Bacteria > Pseudomonadati > Pseudomonadota > Gammaproteobacteria > Pseudomonadales > Pseudomonadaceae > Pseudomonas > Pseudomonas sp. AU11447. The sequence goes on from NZ_LZDG02000057.1 coordinate 124,054, forward strand.
ATCGTCGGCAAAGGCCCGGCGGCGCTCGGCCTGTTCCTGCATGCGCTGGCGCACGCGGCCAAGCATCAGGCGGCGGGTGAAGGGGATCAGGCAGAGCAGGCCGATGGCGTCGCTGATGAAGCCCGGCAGCATCAGCAGGCCACCACCCAGGGCGATGACCAGGCCTTCGAGCATTTCCTGTTCGGGTAGCTCGCCACGATTCAGGCGCTCGCGGGCACGCAGCGCGGTAGCGACGCCAGCGACACGCAGAACGGCGGCACCGATGAAGGCACCGGCAATGATCAGCAGCAGGGTCCAGCCCACGCCGATCACGCTGCCGACCTTGATCATCACGGCCAGCTCGATCAGCGGGAACAGAAGAATCAGGAAAAGAGGAACTCGCATCGATGTTTCCTTGGCGGGGCATTTACCCAGATAACGGGAAAGGTGGCGACGTCCCGCGCCAATTTCAAGGGAATGCCCGGGGATTGTTCAAGCCTGGATGACTTCACTACCCGGCCAGGCGTCCGCCCTGGCCAACTGCACCAGCGCCTGGCGCACCGCACCAGGATTACCGCAGGGCACAGGGAACGGCAGCCAGTGCAGGCCCTGGCCGATACGCAGGTGGAAACCTTCGGTATCAATTCCCACCAGCTGCGGATCCTTGCCCGCGGGCAGCCCGGCCAGCTCGACGTAGTGTTCGATGGCACCGGCATGGTCGCTGTTCATGTGCTCGACCATGCTCCTTTCCGCCTCGCCGACGAAGGGATTGGCCAGCGGCACGCGGTCAGCGCCCAGCCAGTGGATATCGCCGAAGCCGCCGATGAAGCGCCACTGCACCGGCTTGAGAACCCAGAAATCGAAGTCGTGGACGATGTGGTAGTCCTGCGAACCAGGGAAATAGCGGTAGTAGCGCTCGGCGGCGCCGGCGATGGCGTCGACATCCTCGATCATCAGCGCCTCGGCCAGCAGGGTCAGGCGGCCGGCGGCCTGGATGTCGTCGACGCCACGCTCGCCGATGAGCAACGAGCATTTGCCATCCATCTGCAGGTTGTGGGTGTGCTGGGCGATGCGACTGATCAGGATCAGCGGCCGGCCCGCCTCGTCCAGGCAGTAGGGCACCACGGAGCCGAAGGGAAACCCGGACCACTTCTTCGAGTGGGTGGAGAGGACGCCGCGGTATTCCTTGAGCAGCAGTTCTCGGGCATGCTTGGCAGCTTTCACGCTCAACTTATGACTCCTCGCAAAGAATCCGTCGCAAACGGACGGGCAGGACTGACTCTGTGCACAGCTGCCGGCGGGGCCTTTCACCAGAAACTGTTCGTGGGGTTGTTCCGATGCAATTGAAAGACAAGGTCATCATCATCACCGGTGGCTGCCAGGGCCTGGGCCGCGCCATGGGCGAGTACCTCTCCGGCAAGGGCGCGCGCGTCGCGCTGGTTGACCTCAATGCCGAAAAACTGGACGAAGCCGTGGCTGCCTGCAAGGCCGCCGGCGGTGACGCCCGCGCCTATCTGTGCAACGTCGCCAATGAAGAACAGGTTACCCACATGGTGGCCCAGGTCGCCAGCGACTTCGGCGCCATCAATGGCCTGGTGAACAACGCCGGTATCCTGCGCGACGGCCTGACCATCAAGGTCAAGGACGGCGAGCTGAGCAAGATGAGTCTGGCCCAATGGCAGGCCGTGATCGACGTCAACCTGACCGGCGTGTTCCTCTGCACCCGCGAAGTGGCAGCGAAGATGATCGAGCTGAAGAACGAAGGCGCGATCGTCAACATCTCCTCCATCTCCCGCGCGGGCAACATGGGCCAGGCCAACTACTCCGCGGCCAAGGCCGGCGTCGCCGCCGACACCGTGGTGTGGGCGAAGGAACTGGCGCGCTACGGCATCCGCGTGGCCGGCGTAGCTCCGGGCTTCATCGAGACCGACATGGTCGCCAGCATGAAACCCGAAGCGCTGGAGAAAATGACCTCCGGCATCCCACTCAAGCGCCTGGGCAAGCCGCTGGAAATCGCCCACTCGGTGGCCTACATCCTCGAGAACGACTACTACACCGGCCGCGTGCTGGAGCTGGACGGCGGCCTGCGCCTGTAATCCTCCCGCCCATGAAAAAAAGCCCCGCCATGTGCGGGGCTTTTTTGTGCTTTTTGTAGGAGCGAGCTTGCTCGCGAACGTTTCCCCGCCGTCGTTGGGGTTGTTCGCGAGCAAGCTCGCTCCTACATAAATCGGCGTTACCAGCCCACGCCCAGGCCAACGGTGTAGCGGCGCTCGTTGACGTCGCCATCGTTGCCGCTGAGCTTGTCCCACTCGGCCTTCAGGCTCAGGGACGCCCAGGAAGTCAGCTTGTAGCGGATGCCCGCCTCGCTCTCCAGCTCGTAGTCCACATTGGACTCCAGAGGCTTGCTGACTTCGCCGTTGGTGAACAGCTCGAACTGCTTGGCCAGCAGGTAGCGGTTGTAGTCCCACTTCAGGCTGGTGCTGTAGAAGTGGGATTTCTCATCGTCGACGAATTCGTAGTCGTTGCGGTTGACCAGCGTCGCCAGGGAGAACGCGCCCAGCTCGTTATCCCAGAACTGGTAGCCCGGGCCGGTACCGACGGTGCGCTTCTTCTGCAGGTCCTCGATCCAGTCGCGCTTGTACTGCGCCTGCCCCTGCCAGAACCAGTGCTCGTCGAGGAAGCGGTCGAGGGCGTACTGCGCCGAATAGTTGTCGGTGCTGACCTGGTTGTTCTTCTTCTCGCGGTTGTACTCACCCTGCAGGTTGTGGCGCCAACGGCCGTGGCGGGCGTTGGTCTTGAAGTCGATGTCGTAGTCCTCGACATCGTTCTCGGCCTGCTTGTGGTCCAGGGAGAAGTCGACGTTGCCGGTCCATACCCAGTCTTCCAGGATCGGCTTGGGCGGCATCATCTGCTCGATCTTCGCCAGTTCCACGGTACGCGGCTGGCCGTTGACCAGCGTGACCTTGCCATCGTCCGACGGCTTGATGCCCTTGGAGTGCTCGCCGGTTTCCTCGTCGTACTTCACCAGCAGGTTCTGGTCCGTCTCAAGGGTCTTGATCTTGTCCCATTTCAGGGTGATCTCCCCGCCATAGTCAGTTGCCAGCAGCAGCTTGCCGCCGTCGAACAGCTTGATGGTGCCGGTCAGACGGTCCCCATTCTTCAACCAGACGGTATCGGCGAGGGCGGAGAGGGAACAGGAAGCTAGGGCAATGAACAGCAGGGTTCTGGGCAACATGAGTCGAATTCAACTGGATTGAATGGGCAAAAAGCCGGGCATTATCCAGATACCCGACACTAGAGCAACGACTGACCGGCCCAGTTGCAGGGAGTTCACCATGACTGACAGATGGATCTTAGGAATAAGCTGACTTGTAAGACCCGCACCAACGGATATTCTGAGCGTCAGCCCCTCTGCCACGGTGCATTCGATGCCCAAGTCCAAGCCCACGGCCAGCACGCCGCTTCCCGATCTCGGGCTGGAGAGCCTGCAGGTTCGACGCGAGGCTATCTTCCTGGTCATCGCCCAGGTGCCGGAAGGTTGCGTCACCACCTATGGCGATGTCGCCCGCCTCGCCGGACTGGGCCGTTCTGCGCGGCTGGTAGGACGCATCCTCAGCCAACTCCCCGAAGGCACCCGCTTGCCCTGGCACCGGGTGATCGCCGCCGGTGGCCGCATCAGCCTGCCCATCGGCACTGTTTCGGGTAACGAACAGCGCGCACGATTGCGTGCAGAGGGTGTCAGAATCCATAACGATCGGGTGGACATACGTCGGCACGGCTGGCCTAGCGGCGAGCAGTCCTAGTAAAGTTCGCGAGAATTTTTGACCTGCTGGAAAACACCCCCATGAAAGAGCATTCCTGGCGAGAGGCATGGATTGCCTACAAGTCTCCCGCCAGCCTCGCGCTTTTGCTGCTGGGATTCGCCGCCGGCCTGCCTTACATGCTGGTGCTTTCCACACTCTCGGTGTGGTTGCGTGAAGCGGGTGTCGGCCGGGAAACCATTGGCTTCGCCAGCTGGATCGGGCTGGTGTACGCCTTCAAATGGGTCTGGTCGCCCATGCTCGACCAGTGGCGCCTGCCCTTCATCGGCCGTCTGGGCCGTCGCCGCTCCTGGCTGGTGTTCTCCCAGGGCCTGATCGCCATTGGCCTGCTCGGCATGGCCCTGTGCAACCCGCAGTCGCATCTGAACTGGCTGATCGCCCTGGCGATGGTCGTGGCCTTCGCCTCGGCCACCCAGGACATCGCGATCGACGCCTACCGCCTGGAAATCGCCGAGAATACCCGCCAGGCCGCGCTGGCCGCGTGCTACATGACCGGCTACCGGGTCGCCGTATTGTTCGCCACCGCCGGCGTGCTGTTCCTCGCCGAATGGGCCGGCTCCAGTGCCCTGCACTACAGCCAGTCGGCCTGGGCGCTGACCTACGCGGTGTGCTCGCTGGCCATCCTGCCCGGCCTGATCACCACCCTGCTGATGAAAGAGCCGCCGGTGAACGTGCAACCGCAGGCCGGCAGCTCGGCTTTCGCCTTCAACCACCAGTTGCTCTCGGTGCTGACCCTGCTGGTGCTGCTGATCTCCGTGCCGGCCATGCTCACCGCGCTGACCGCCCAGGCTTGGCCGCGCGCGGCGCTCTACGGAATCTTCATCGGCATCTGCATGACGCCCCACGGCCGCCGGCAGATCCGCCCGGTCCGCGAGCTACTGTCGAAGGTGCGCCGCCCGCTGCTGCTGGCCGTGCACGGGCGCGGCCTGCCGCAGTTCGACTTCGTCCACCAGGCGGTTTCGGTGATCGTGCTGATCATCCTGCTGGTGACCGGCACCGCATTCATCAACATGACCGAAGCCGGCAAGTGGTGGCTCGCCCTCCTCTACCTGCTGATTGCCCTGAGCTGCATCTCCGCGCCGGGTCGGCTGCTGATGGCCCCGGTGCTGACGCCGATCACCGAGTTCGTCCGCCGCTACCGCTGGCAGGCCCTGCTGCTGCTCGGGCTGATCTCCACCTACCGCATGTCCGACACCGTCATGGGCACCATGGCCAGCGTGTTCTACATCGACATGGGCTTCACCAAGGACACCATCGCCACCGTCAGCAAGCTGTTCGGGGTGATCATGACCCTGGTGGGCGCGGCGGCCGGCGGTGTGCTGATCGCCCGCTTCAGCATCCTGCCGATCCTGTTCATCGGCGGCGCGGCCTCGGCGGCGACCAACCTGCTGTTCGCCTTCCTGGCGCAGATGGGCGCGATCGACGATCCGCATCTCATGGGGCAGAACGTCTTCGCCCTGCTGAAGGTACTGGAGCCCCACGTCACCATGCTGGTGGTAACCATCATGCTCGACAACTTCAGCGGCGGCCTGGCGACCTCGGCCTTCGTCGCCTACCTGTCCAGCCTGACCAACCTGAAGTTCTCCGCGACCCAGTACGCCATGCTCAGCTCCACCATGCTGTTGCTGCCGCGCTTCATCGGCGGCTACTCCGGCGCCATGGTCGAGGGCATGGGCTATGAGCGGTTCTTCTTCTTCACCGCCCTGCTCGGCGTGCCGACGCTGCTGTTGATCGGCTGGCTGTGGCTGCAGCGCAAGAACGACATGACCAACGGCGCCGCCGAGGAAGCCAGCGAAGCCCCAACGCAGCCAGCCAGCGCCGAACGCCCCTGAACTTGCTGATGAAGCAGCGCCCATGAAAAAGGCCGGCAAATGCCGGCCTTTTTCGTTCCGCGTGAGGGATCAGTCCGCCAGGACGGCGTCCTCTTCACCCTTGACCACACGCACCACCTTGTTCGGCGCAAGGTCGATGCCGTCGTCGCGCAGGCGCTGACGCACCTGCTCGTTGAGCATGAAGGTGACGGCCCAGTAGTCGGAATTGGCGGTCCACAGGCGCAGCGACAGGGTCACCGAGTTCTCGCCCAGGCCCGCGACCACCACCACCGGCGCCGGCGACTTGAGCACGCGCGAATCCTCCGCCAGCTCCTTGAGGATGGCACGAGCGCCCTCCAGGTCGGCGTCGAAGGCCAGCTTCACATCGAAGGTCACCTGGCGGGTCGTCTGGGTCGAGGTGTTGGTGATGATGCCGTTGGACAGCGCGCCATTGGGCACGATCACCGTACGGTTGTCACCGGTGCGCAGCACGGTGTGGAAGATCATGATGTGGTCCACCGTGCCGGAAACGCCCTGGGCTTCGATCCAGTCGCCGACCTTGAACGGACGGAACAGCAGGATCAGCACGCCGCCGGCAAAGTTCGACAGGCTGCCCTGCAGCGCCAGGCCGATGGCCAGGCCGGCGGCACCGATGGCAGCGACGAAACTGGTGGTCTGGATGCCGATCATCGACGCCACGCTGACCATCAGCAGGATCTTCAGGATGATGTTCACCATGCTGCCGATGAAGCCCTGCAGCGTCTTGTCCACATGCTTGGTGGACAGCAACCCGCCGATACGACGGGTGAACAGGTTGATCACCCACCAACCGATCAGCAGGGTCAACAGCGCCAGCACGGCATTGCCCAGGTAAGCCAGGACGACCGGCGTCCAGGCCTCCGCACTGTTCATGATCTGCTCGTAATTCATATCCATGGATGCAGGCCCCTTGTCTATTGCCATTCCAAAAACAAAACCGCCATGGCAAGCCATGGCGGTCGGGAGTTCGCCGAGCGACTCTATTACTGCGACGTCGCGCGGGCGCTGAGGTTCCGCAGCTCTTACAGAGCAGCGCGCATCAGTCGCGGAAGTTGTTGAACTGAAGCGGCATACCGAGGGATTCACCACGCAGCAGCGCGATGGCTTCCTGCAGATCATCACGCTTCTTGCCGGTGACACGCACCTGCTCACCCTGGATGGCAGCCTGCACCTTGAGCTTCTTGTCCTTGATCAGGGCGACGATCTTCTTCGCCAGATCCTTGTCGATGCCCTCGCGGAAGGTCACTTCCTGCTTGACCACCTTGCCCGACGGGAAGGGGTCCTTGGTTTCGATGCACTGCACATCGATCTTGCGCTTGACCAGGCTGGAGCGAAGAATGTCGAGCATCTGCTCAAGCATGAAATCCGCCTCGGCGGTCAGGGTGACGGACTTGTCCTTGGTCTCGAAGCTGCACTTGCCCTTCAGGTCGAAACGGCGGTCCAGTTCCTTGGCAGCGTTATCCAGGGCGTTGGTCAGTTCGTGTTTGTCCAGTTCGGACACCACGTCGAACGAAGGCATGACATCTCTCCAGATGGACGGCGCGACCCGGTTCACAGACGGGACGACGCCTGGCTTGACGATAAAAATGCGCGGTCATTATAACTGACAGACAAGACCGCGCCCGGCCTCTGACGTCGTTAGCCGGCATTTCCTACCCGTTTCCGAGACATTCCATGCCAACCAACCATCTCAGCATCCTGGTAGTCGACGATGCCAAGTTCTCCAGCGCCATGATCGGCCGCGCGCTGAGCCAGGCCGGCTACCTGAACGTGCGCTTCGCCAGCAGTGCCAGCGAAGCGCTCGACCTGCTGGAAAAGCAGCCGGTGAGCGTCCTCCTCGCCGACTGGCTGATGCCCGAGATGGACGGCCTGGAGCTCACCGCCCGAGTGCGCCAGCTCGACGAGAGCGGCGACCACTACACCTACATCATCCTGCTCACCGGCAAGGAGGGCGACAACGCCCTGGCCGAAGCCTTCGACCGTGGCGTGGACGACTTCGTCAGCAAGTCGGCGATGAACGAGCAGCTGGTGCCCCGCGTACTGGCCGCCGACCGCCTGAGCAATACCCTGCAGCGCCTGCTGATGGAAAACCGCCTGCTCACCGAGAACATCACCAGCCTGGAAGAACGCAACCTGGTGGACAGTGCCACGGGCCTGGGCAACCAGCGCTACCTCAAGCAGAAGCTGGCCGACAGCATCCGCCAGGTGGAATCCCGTGGTGGCGCCGTGTGCTACATGCTCATCGGCCTGCCGGAGTTGGCCGAACTGGGGCAGAAGCACGGCCAGTCATTCCAGAACGAACTGCTCCATGGCGTCGCCCGGCGCCTGCAGCAACTGGTACGACCGCTGGACGTCCTGGCGCGCATCGACGGCCAGCATTTCGCCCTGATCACCCTGCTCGAAGACCTGCAGGAATGCTCCCCCAGCAGCTTCCGCCGCCTGCACGAAGGCCTGAACCTCAAGGCGTTCAAGACCAGCGAAGGCTTCATCACCCTCAAGGCCGGCATCAGCCTGGTGGGCCTGGACGCCAAGGCGCTGCCCGTGGAAGTCGAGCAACTGATGCAGCAGGGCCGTGCCCTGCTGCCCGACGCCTTCGCCAGCGGGCGAATCAACGCCAGTCGACTGACCGGCCTGCGCTAAACTTCGCGGTAAGCCCCCGAACCCGCGAAGTTTCCCCCATGACCTGGTCTATCCTCGGCGCCGGCAGCCTCGGTTGCCTGTGGGCCGCCCGCCTGTCCCGCGCCGGCCTGCCTGTGCGCCTGCTGCTGCGCGACCGCCAGCGCCTCAACGCCTACCGCGCCCTCGGTGGCGTCACCCTGATCGAAGACGGTCGCGAGAGCCTCTACCCGATACCGGCCGAAACCGCTGCGCAAGGCGCGCCGATCCAGCGCCTGCTGCTGGCCTGCAAGGCCTACGACGCCGAGTCTGCCGCCGCCAGCGTGGCGGCGCGCCTGGCCCCCGGTGCCGAGCTGATCCTGCTGCAGAACGGCCTGGGTAGCCAGCAGGCGGTCAGCACCCACCTGCCGCGCGCACGCTGCCTTTACGCTTCCAGCACCGAAGGCGCATTCCGCGAATCCGACTTCCGCACGGTATTCGCAGGCCATGGCCAGACCTGGCTGGGCGACGAGCACGGCGGGCCCACTCCGGCCTGGCTGACCGAACTGGAGCAAGCCGGGATTCCCGCCCAGTGGAGCGAGAGCATCCTCGAACGCCTGTGGCGCAAGCTGGCCCTGAACTGCGCGATCAACCCGCTGACGGTGCTGCACCAATGCCGCAATGGCGAACTGGCCGGGCACCCCGACGAAGTTGCCGCGCTGTGCGACGAACTGGGCCAATTGCTGCACGCCTGCAACTACCCCGCCGCTGCGCAGGAATTGCAGGGCGACGTGGAGCGCGTGATTGCCGCCACTGCGGCGAACTTCTCCTCCATGTACCAGGACGTCGCCCAGGGCCGGCGCAGCGAGATCGCTTACCTGCTCGGCCATGCCTGCCGCGAAGGTGACCGCCTGCACCTCGCCCTGCCGCGACTGCGAGCCGTACACGAGCGCCTGCGCGCCTACCTGGTGGCGCGCGGATTGCCCGACACCTGATCGCGGGCTACCCTGCCCGCCTCTCCTGTTTTCCAAGAAAGCGCCCATGCCTTCACCCATGAACCTGCGCCAGCGCCTGGAAGACCTGCCGGTCGGCCAGAAGATCCTCGCCGCCCTGCTGGTGCTGCTGGCGACCGTGATGCTGGTGGCCAACCTGGCCTTCATCAGCGCGGCCTACTGGATTTCCCAGGACAGCGTTGCGCCCCAGGCGCTGCAGACCATCGGACGGCTGATCGCCAACCCGGCGCTCAGCGAGCCAGCGTTGTCCTCGCCCACCCAGGCCCAGGTGCTGCTGCGCCAGCTGGACGACTACCAGCCGCTGCGCGCCGCCGCACTGTATGACAGCAACGGCGAGCGCATCGCCCAGACGCCGGGCAACGGCCCCATTGCCCTGCCCGAGCGCCTCGATCACCTGGAGCGCTGGCGCCAGCACGAATACCGCCTCAACGCGCTGTTCGAACTGCCCCAGGCCGGCCGCAACAGCGGCTACCTGCTGCTGGTGGCGAGCAGCGAGCTGCCGGGCGCCTTCTACACCGGCACCCTGACTGCCAGCCTGGTGATCCTCGCCGTCTCGGTGCTGCTCTGGCTGCTCATCGCCCAGCAGATTCGCCGCCTGATCACCCGGCCGATCCGCAGCCTGGAGGAGCTCTCGCGCCAGGTCACCCGCGAGGAGAACTACGCCCTGCGCGCCGAGCGCGGCAATGCCGACGAGATCGGCCGGCTGGCCGACGCCTTCAACACCATGCTGACCCGCATCGAAGCCCGCGAACAGCAGCTCAAGCGCGCCCGCGACGACGCCCAGGAAGCCGTGGAACAGGCCCAGTCGCTGGCTGAGGAAACCCGCCGCTCGAACCGCAAGCTGGAGCTGGAAGTCCAGGTGCGCAGCAAGATCGAGAAGAAACTCACCGGCTTCCAGCACTACCTCAACAGCATCATCGACTCGATGCCCTCGGCGCTGATCGCGGTGGACGAGCAGCTCTACGTCACCCAGTGGAACCAGGAAGCCAGCCTGCTCTCCGGCACCAGCCTGGACGATGCGGTGAACCAGCCGGTATTCCTCGCCTTCCCGTCGCTCAAGCCCTTCCTGCCGCAGCTCACCCGCGCCGCCGAGCAGCACAAGGTCGAACGCGTCGAACGCGTCACCTGGGCCCTCACTGACGCGCCGCGCCATTACGCCCTGACCTTCTACCCGCTGATGGGCGGCACCGGCCGTGGCGCGGTCATCCGTATCGACGACATCACCGACCGCCTGGGAATGGAAGAGATGATGGTGCAGTCGGAGAAGATGCTCTCCGTCGGCGGCCTCGCGGCCGGCATGGCCCACGAGATCAACAACCCGCTCGGCGCCATCCTGCACAACGTGCAGAACATCCGCCGGCGACTGTCGCCGGAGTTGCCGAAGAACCTGGAGGTAGCCGGCGAAGTGGGCGTGCGCCTGGACGACCTCAACCACTACCTGGAGGCGCGGGAGATTCCCAAGCTGATGGATGGCATCCAGTACGCCGGTTCCCGCGCTGCGAAGATCGTCACTCACATGCTCTCCTTCAGCCGCCGCAGCCACCGGCAGATGGCCGCCTGCGAGCTGCCGGCGCTGCTGGAACAGGCCGTGGAGATCGCCGGCAACGACTTCGACCTCACCGGCGGCTTCGACTTCAAGTCGCTGGAGATCGTCCACGAGTACGACCCGCGCCTGGGCCCGGTGCCGGTAATCGCCAACGAAATCGAGCAGGTGCTGCTCAACCTGCTGAAGAACGGCGCCCAGGCCATCCACCTGCGCGACGACGAAGAGGAAGGCGAGTACGGCCGCATCACCCTGCGTACCCGGCTCAATCCGCCCTGGGCGGAAATCCACGTGGAGGACAACGGCTGCGGCATGCCGGAGAACGTGCGCAAGCGCATCTTCGAGCCGTTCTTCACCACCAAGGAAGTCGGCCAGGGCACAGGGCTGGGCCTGTCGGTCTCGTACTTCATCGTCACCAATAACCACAAGGGGCAGATGGAGGTGCAGTCCGAGCTGGGTGTCGGCACCTGCTTCACCATCCGCCTGCCGCTGGCTGCCGAAATTTCCCCGCCGCTGCCTCTGCTGGCGCGCGACGACAAGGAGCATTGAGCATGGGCAACCGCCTGTCGAAGATCTACACCCGCACCGGCGATGCCGGGGAAACCGGCCTGGCCGATGGCCGTCGCGTACCCAAGCACCACCCCCGCGTGGAAGCCATGGGCGCCGTGGACGAGCTGAACAGCCACCTCGGCCTGCTGCTGGCCGGGCTACACGAGGCGCGTAGCAGTGCGCTGGAAGAAGTGATCGGTGTGCTGGCGCCGATCCAGCACCGCCTGTTCGACCTCGGTGGTGAGCTGGCGATGCCGGAGTACCGTGCGCTGAACGATGCCGAAGTGGAACGACTGGAAACAGTGATCGACCGCTGGAATGAGGAGCTTGGGCCGCTGAAGAACTTCATCCTGCCCGGCGGTTCGCGCCTGGTCGCTCTCGCCCACCTGTGCCGCGCCCAGGCACGCAATGCCGAACGCCGCTGCCAGCGGCTGAATGCCGAGGAGCCGCTGGAAGGCGCAGGCCTGCGCTACCTGAACCGACTATCCGACCTGCTGTTCGTCGCCGCGCGCTTTATCGCCCGCCGCCAGGGCGTGGAAGAGATTCTCTGGCAGGCCGCTGAGAAGCCCGCCTGATCGGTCGAGAGTCGACTCGTAGGAGCGCGCTGTGCGCGCGATCGCGGGCATGGCCCGCCCCTACTCGATAGTCCTGTGCTCGGATCAGCCCTCACCCTAACCCTCTCCCAGGGGGAGAGGGGACTGTTCGGTGCAGGATGAAACCTTGTCGTTCGCCGGCACGGCGGCTCCCTCTCCCCCTGGGAGAGGGCTGGGGTGAGGGGAAGGCGCTGGTACGGACTCACCTGAAGAACACAGTTGCTCCTACAGGGAGCATCGTAGGATGGCGTGGAGCGGAGCGATACCCATCGCCGCCCCACGCAAAATGCCTGTCAGCCTTCGTTCTTCGGCCAGAACGCTCGAATACCCGCCACGCCCTGCGCCCCGGTCTGCCAGGCGCGCTCAAGATCCTGCGGGCCGACACCACCGAGCAGGAACACCGGCTGGTTGAAGCCATCGATCAGCTCCGCTGCCGCCTCCCAACCCAATGCAGGCTCGCCCGGATGGCTCTCGGTGGGCTGCACTGGCGACAAGGTGACGAAATCCACCCCCATGCGCGCCGCCAGCTCCAGTTCCTCGGCGCTGTGGCAGGAGGCCGCGAGCAGACGCTCACGCGGGAACGGGCGACCATTGGGCGCGTATTTGCGCAGTTGCTCGGAGGTCAGGTGCCAGCCGGCCGCTGGGAAGTCGCCCAGCCACTCCAGCGGCCCCTTGAGCATCAACTGCGCCTTGCCAGCGCACAGGCCCTGCACATCCACCGCCAGGTCACGGTACTCGGGGCTGTACATATTCGGCGCGCGCAGCTGGATCAGGCGGATGCCATTGGCCACTGCGGCACGCACGCCTTGCACCAACTGGGGAATTTCCAGGCCATCGGGAGTGATCAGGTAGCGATCGGGCAGTCGCGCGGCCTGCACGATGGGCTCATTGGCCGCTGGAAACTCATAGTCCGGCAAGTCGCGCGAGGTAACCCAGGCCAACGGCTGGCCCTCGGCGCCGTGGGGCGCACCGGAAAAGGCCGAGACTTCCCAGACATCCAGCAGCACGTGCTTGTCGCTGTAGTCGTGCTGCACCCGGATCAGGGGGCGCGCCTGCTCGACGTCGATGCCCAGCTCTTCCTTCAGCTCGCGGGCCAAGGCGACGTGCACCGCTTCGCCCTCCTCCACCTTGCCACCGGGAAACTCCCAGAGGCCGCCCTGGTGCTTGTCGTCCGGACGGCGGGCGATCAGCACCCGGCCATCGAGTCCGCGAATCACGGCGGCGGCGACATGTACTCGTTTCACAGTGCTACTCCTCAATCCGATTCAGGCAGGGCCCGCGCAGACCGGCATTCTACCGTCATTGGCGGCCGGGTTCAGGCGCGTTCGACCATCGCCGCGTCCAGCCACGGGCGGAACGCCGGCCAGGCGTAGATGGCGTCGACGTAGTTCTGTGCCTCGATGGGCAGGGTCACGCAGTAGCTGCGCAAGCGCGTGGCGACAGGCGCGTAGAACGCATCGGCGATGCTGGCGTGGCCGAACAGGAACGGGCCGTCCTGGCCAAACTGCTGGCGACACAGCGTCCAGAGCTCGACGATGCGAGCGATATCCGCGGCCACAGCTTCGGGTACTTCGGCCAGGGGCTGGTTGCGCTGGAGGTCCATGGGCATGTTCGAACGCAGCGCCATGAAGCCGCTGTGCATTTCGGCGCAGACCGTACGTGCCAGCGCGCGGGCCGCTTCGCCACGGGGCCAGAGATGGGCTTCGGGGAAACGTTCGGCGAGGTATTCGGCAATCGACAGGGAATCCCAGATCAGTCCGTGCTCGCACTTGAGCGCCGGCACCTTGCCGCTGGGCGAGTGCTCGCGGATGCGCCGCGCGGTGTCCTGGCCACCCAGGGGAATGAGGACTTCCTCGAACTCGGCGCCGGTGAGCTGCATGGCCAGCCAGCCGCGCAGGGACCAGGAGGAGACGTTCTTGCTGCCGATGATCAGGGTGAGGGACATGGACGCGATGCTCTTGAAGGTCAGTCAGGAGACCTTAGAGTGCGGCAGCCATGAAAACAAATTCCCGATTTTCATCGATCCATGAAAATCGGGAATCCGAATGAAGCGATGCGCCGGCGCCGGATCAGGTGCGGTATTCCGCGTTGATCTTCACGTACTCGTGGGACAGGTCGGTGGTCCAGATGGTCTCGCTGCAGGTGCCGCGGCCGAGATCGATGCGGATGGTGATCTCTTCCTGGGCCATGACTTTCGCGCCCTGGTCCTCGGTGTAGCTGGCAGCACGGCCGCCGCGGCTGGCGATGGCGACGTCGTCCAGGTACACGTCGATCAGGCTGACATCCAGATCCGGCACACCGGCGCGGCCAACGGCAGCGAGGATGCGGCCCCAGTTCGGGTCGGAGGCGAACAGGGCGGTCTTGATCAGTGGCGAGTGGGATACGGCGTAGCCGACGTCCAGGCACTCCTGGTGAGTGGCGCCGCCGTTCACCTGCACGGTGACGAACTTGGTGGCGCCTTCGCCGTCGCGGACGATGGCCTGCGCCAGCTCCATGGACACGTCCAGCACGGCCTGCTTCAGCGCGGCGAACAGCGCACCGGTGGCGGCGGTGATTTCCGGCAGTGCCGCCTGACCGGTGGCGACCAGCATGCAGCAGTCGTTGGTGGAGGTGTCGCCATCGATGGTGATGCGGTTGAAGGACTTGTTCGACGCGTCGCGCAGCAGGTCCTGCAGCACGCCCTGGGCAACCTTGGCGTCAGTGGCGATGTAGCCGAGCATGGTGGCCATGTTCGGTTTGATCATGCCCGCGCCCTTGCTGATGCCGGTGACGGTGATGGTCACGCCGTCGTGCTCGAACTGGCGGCTGGCGCCCTTGGGCAGGGTGTCGGTGGTCATGATGCCGGCGGCGGCGTCGGCCCAGTTGTCCACCGACAGGTTAGCCAGTGCGGCGGGCAGCGCGGCTTCGATCTTCTCGACCGGCAGCGGCTCGCCGATCACACCGGTGGAGTATGGCAGCACGGCGCTTTCCGCAACGCCGGCCAGCTCGGCCAGCTTGGCGCAGGTACGGATGGCGTTGGCCAGGCCCGACTCGCCGGTGCCGGCGTTGGCGTTACCGGTATTGGTCAGCAGGTAGCGCACCGGCCCCAGGAAGCGCTTGCGCGCCAGGATCACCGGAGCGGCGCAGAAGGCGTTGGTGGTGAACACACCGGCCACGGTGGAGCCTTCGGCGCAGCGCATCACCACGATGTCCTTGCGGCCGGGTCGCTTGATGCCGGCGGAGGCGATGCCGAGTTCGAAACCGGGGACCGGGTGCAGGGTGGACATGGGGCCGAGACCAACAGCCATGTGGCGCGCTCCTATCTAGTCAGTGAATCTAGTCAGTGAAACGAATCAGCGATTCAGATGAGAAAAACGCCGCGAGCGGCAGGGCCGGTCGCGGCGTCGGTATCAGGGTCGGGAGGCGTTATTCCACCTGACCGTGGCAGTGCTTGTACTTCTTGCCCGAACCGCAGGGGCACGGCTCGTTGCGGCCGATCTTCGGTTCGTTGCGGATGGGCTCCATCGGCACCACGTTGTCAGCCGGTACTTCGCCTTCCTCTTCCGGCTCGTCGGTGACCTGGTCCATGGACGGCGCAGCAGCGTGCTGGAACTGCATGCGCTTGGCCATTTCCTCGGCTTCGCGGCGCAGGCGGGCTTCTTCTTCGGCCGGGTCTTCGCGACGAACCTGGACGAAGGACAGCACGCGGATGGTGTCGCGCTTGATGGAGTTCAGCAGTTCCTGGAACAGGTTGAAGGACTCGCGCTTGTATTCCTGCTTCGGGTTCTTCTGCGCGTAACCGCGCAGGTGGATACCGTGGCGCAGGTGATCCATGGTGGACAGGTGATCCTTCCACAGGTCGTCCAGTACGCGCAGCAGCATCTGCTTCTCGAAGGTACGCAGGGCTTCGGCGCCCGCCATGTCTTCCTTCTCGTTGTAGGCCGCGACCAGCTCGGTGAGGATCTTCTCGCGCAGGGTTTCCTCGTAGAGCTTCTCGTCGTCGTCCAGCCACTGCTGGATCGGCAGCTTCAGACCGAAATCGCTGTACAGCGCGGCTTCCAGACCGGCGACGTCCCACTGCTCGGGCAGCGACTGCGGCGGAATGTGCTCGCTGACGGTGTTATTAAGGGTCTCTTCGCGGAACTCGACGATGGTCTCGCCGATGTTGTCGGCCGCGAGCAGGGTGTTGCGCATGTGGTAGATCACCTTGCGCTGCTCGTTGGCGACGTCGTCGAACTCCAGCAGTTGCTTACGAATATCGAAGTTGCGGCCCTCGACCTTGCGCTGGGCCTTTTCGATGGCGTTGGTGACCATGCGGTGCTCGATCGCCTCGCCCGGCTGCATGCCGAGCGCCTTCATGAAGTTCTTCACCCGGTCGGAGGCGAAGATACGCATCAGGTGGTCTTCCAGCGACAGGTAGAAGCGGCTCGAACCCGGGTCGCCCTGGCGACCGGCACGGCCTCGCAGCTGGTTGTCGATACGGCGGGACTCGTGGCGCTCGGAGGCGATCACGTGGAGGCCGCCCGACTCGATGACCTGCTGGTGACGCTTCTGCCAGTCGGCCTTGATCTGCGCGACCTGCTCGTCGGTGGGGTTTTCCAGCGCGGCGACTTCAACTTCCCAGTTGCCGCCCAGCAGGATGTCGGTACCCCGACCGGCCATGTTGGTGGCGATGGTGACCGAGCCCGGACGGCCGGCCTGGGCGATGATCTCGGCTTCCTTCTCGTGGTACTTGGCGTTCAGTACCTTGTGCTCGATGCCCGCGTTCTGCAGCAGCTGCGAGACGTACTCGGAAGTTTCGACCGAGGCGGTACCCACGAGGATCGGACGGCCCAGCGCCTGGCACTGCTGCACGTCGGTGATGATGGCGGCGTACTTCTCGTCCTGGGTCAGGTAGACCAGGTCGTTGAAGTCCTTACGCGCGACCGGACGGTGGGTCGGGATCACCACCACGTCCAGGCCGTAGGTCTGGCGGAATTCGAAGGCCTCGGTGTCGGCGGTGCCGGTCATGCCGGCCAGCTTGGTGTAGAGGCGGAAGTAGTTCTGGAAGGTGGTCGAAGCCAGGGTCTGGCTCTCGGCCTGGATCGGCAGGTTTTCCTTCGCCTCGATGGCCTGGTGCAGGCCCTCGGAGAGGCGACGGCCCGGCATGGTACGACCGGTGTGCTCGTCGATCAGCAGGACCTGGTCGCCCTGGACGATGTATTCCACGTTGCGGTGGAACAGGGTGTGGGCGCGCAGCGCAGCGTAGACGTGGGTCAGCAGGCTGAGGTTGTGCGCCGAGTAGAGGCTCTCGCCCTCGGCCAGCAGGCCGTTCTGGGTCAGCAGCTCTTCAACGTAGGCATGGCCCTGTTCGTTGAGTTCGACCTGGCGGGTCTTCTCGTCGATGCTGTAGTGGCCCTGCTGGGTCACCTGGCCTTCGACTTCCTCGATATGGCGCTTCAGGCGCGGGATCAGCTTGTTGATCTTGATGTACAGCTCGGAGCTGTCTTCGGCCTGACCGGAGATGATCAGCGGAGTCCGCGCCTCGTCGATGAGGATGGAGTCCACTTCGTCGACCACGGCGAAGTTCAGCTCGCGCTGGAACTTGTCCTCCAGGCTGAACGCCATGTTGTCGCGCAGGTAGTCGAAGCCGAATTCGTTGTTGGTGCCGTAGGTAATGTCGGAGGCGTAGGCAGCACGCTTCTCCTCCGGCGGCTGGAACGGGCTGACGATGCCGACAGAAAGGCCGAGGAACTCATACAGCGGACGCATCCAGTTGGCGTCGCGGCGGGCCAGGTAGTCGTTCACGGTGACCACGTGCACGCCTTTGCCGGACAGGGCGTTCAGGTAGACAGCCAGGGTACCCACAAGGGTCTTGCCCTCACCGGTACGCATCTCGGCGATCTTGCCTTCGTGCAGGGTCATGCCGCCGATCAACTGGACGTCGAAGTGGCGCATGCCCATCACGCGCTTGCCAGCCTCACGGGCGACGGCGAAGGCTTCCGGAAGAATCTGGTCGAGAGTCTCGCCCTTGGCGACGCGTGCCTTGAACTCTTCGGTCTTGGCCTTCAGTTGCTCGTCGGAAAGCGGGACCATCTGGGGCTCGAGTGCATTGATGGCCTGAACCTGCTTGGCCATGCGCTTCACTTCGCGCTCGTTCTTGCTTCCAAAGAGTTTTTTCAACAAAGGCGCAAACATATCGACTGGGTCATCCGAACTGGAGAATTGGAGGGCTGCCCGACTGGCTGGCCGCGGCGCGGAACGGCAATGAAGCGGGCATTCTACCCGGAAACTTCCGGGAAAAAAGTGCCGAAGTCATCCTCCGAAGCTTCGCATTCTGCGAGCCTCGGGGCAATGCATGGACGGACAACTTTGAATCCGAGTGGGTGATATGGTGACGCGGGCGGGCAACTTCAAGGGTGGACGGTGGCATCTGGCCCTGAGCGCATCTGTTACCATCCATCTTCATTCATTCCCGGTTGCTCTCCATGGCTTTCCGCCCCCTGCCCGCCAAGGCGATGACCAAGCTGCTGCGCGAAGCCAAACCACTGCGGTCGCTGTTCGCCGAGGCGCAACGCCTCTCGCGCCTGCAGGAACTGCTCGACTCGCAACTGCAACCCGCCGCGCGCCCCTACTGCCGAGTCGCCTCCTGGCGTGAAGGCAGCCTGTTGCTGGTGGTCACCGATGGCCACTGGGCTACACGCCTGCGCTACCAGCAGAACCGTTTGCTGCGGCAACTGGCCACGTTCGAGGAGTTCAGGGGCCTGGCGCGCATTCTGTTCAAAGTGCAGCCGACGACCCAGGCGCCAACCAGGGTGAACACCAACCGCATCACCGAGTCCGCCTCCGCCACCCTGCACGAAGCCGCCGAAGGCATCAGCAACCCGCAACTCAAGGCCGCGCTCGAGCGGCTCGCCAGCCGTAGCCGCCGCTCATCGGAGCCCGGCGAGGAGTAAATGGCGGGCATAAAAAAAGGCCACCCGAGGGTGGCCTTTGAATATGTAGCTGAAAGGAGGAGGTTTCCTTATACGGCCGCAGCGGGTCGCATATAGGAGATCGGCGCGGTCTTGGCGTCCTCGAAGGTCACCACTTCCCAAGCGTCCTTGTCTGCGATGAGGGTACGCAGGAGACGGTTGTTCAGGGCGTGACCGGACTTGTAGCCGATGAACTCGCCGATAAGGCTGTTACCCAGCAGGTACAGGTCACCAATGGCGTCCAGGATCTTGTGCTTGACGAACTCGTCCTCGTAACGAAGACCGTCTTCGTTGAGCACTCGATACTCGTCGACCACGATGGCGTTCTCCACGCTGCCACCCAGAGCCAGGTTCTGCGAACGCAGCATCTCGATGTCGCGCATGAACCCGAAGGTACGGGCGCGGCTGACTTCCTTCACGAAGGAAGTGCTGGAGAAATCCACCACGGCTTTCTGGGTGCGACCACGGAAGACCGGGTGATCGAAATCGATCTCGAAGCTCACCTTGAAGCCGTCGAACGGAACGAAGGTGGCGCGCTTGTCGCCCTCTTCCACCGTTACTTCGCGCTTGATGCGGATGAACTTCTTGGCCGCGTCCTGCTCTTGCAGGCCAGCGGACTGGATCAGGAATACGAAGGGACCTGCGCTGCCGTCCATGATCGGTACTTCCGACGCGGACAGCTCGACATAGGCGTTGTCGATACCCAGGCCGGCCATGGCCGAAAGCAGATGCTCCACGGTATCCACTTTGACGTCACCCTTGATCAGGGTGGTCGACATGGTGGTTTCGCCGACGTTCGAGGCCCGGGCAGGAATTTCCACCACAGGGTCGAGGTCAGCCCGGCAGAACACGATGCCAGTATCGACGGGAGCCGGCTTCAGGGTCAGGTAAACCTTCTCCCCGGAGTGCAGGCCGACACCGGTCGCCCGGATGATGTTCTTCAAGGTGCGTTGTCTGATCATGGCTTTGGCCGCTTTCGCGCAAGTTGCGAACTGTTGTCAACAATGGGCGGCGATGATAGCAGAACCGCCCTTTGCTGAACACCAATCACATTGATACTCCTGATAAATCGACTCAATCGGCCTGGCGACGCAGGAAGGCCGGGATATCCAGGTAGTCCAGATCGTCCTGCGGGTTCAGCTTGGCCGCGGTGGCAGCGCCGCCGTGGTTCTGATTGCGCATGACGGTCGGGCGGTCCAGGTCACGGTAGTTCACCGACTGCTGCTCACGCTGAACCGGAGCCTGGGTGCTGACGGCCTGGGTCTGGACGGTGTTGTCGACGACCTTGACCGGTTTTTCCAGGCGAGCGCCCAGACCGGTGGCAACGACGGTGACGTGCAGCTCGTCGCGCATGTCCGGGTCGATCACGGTGCCCACCTTCACGGTGGCGTGTTCGGAAGCGAACTGCTCGATGATGTTACCCACGTCGGAGTACTCGCCCAGGGACAGGTCCGGACCGGCGGTGATGTTCACCAGGATGCCACGGGCGCCCTGCAGGTTGACGTCTTCCAGCAGCGGGTTGCGGATCGCGGCTTCGGTCGCCTCGCGAGCACGGTTCGGGCCGCTGGCGCAGCCGGTACCCATCATGGCCATGCCCATTTCGCTCATGACGGTTTTCACGTCGGCGAAGTCGACGTTGATCATGCCCGGGCGCTTGATGATGTCGGAGATACCGCGAACGGCACCGGCCAGAACATCGTCAGCCTTGGCGAAGGCGGCCAGCAGGCTCGCGTCCTTGCCCAGGATGGTCAGCAGCTTTTCGTTCGGGATGGTGATCAGCGAGTCAACGCTTTCAGCCAGCGAGCGGATGCCTTCATCGGCGATCTGCATGCGCTTGCGACCCTCGAACGGGAACGGACGGGTCACCACCGCAACGGTGAGGATGCCCATCTCCTTGGCCACTTCGGCGATGATCGGAGCAGCACCGGTACCGGTACCGCCACCCATGCCGGTGGTGATGAAGACCATGTCGGCGCCTTCTAGAACCTCGGCGATACGCTCGCGGTCCTCTATGGCGGCCTGGCGGCCTACTTCAGGGTTGGCGCCAGCGCCCAGGCCCTTGGTCACGCCCGGGCCGAGCTGCAGCACGGTGCGCGCGGCGATGTTCTTCAGCGCCTGCGCATCGGTGTTGGCGCAAATGAATTCGACGCCATCAACGTTGTTCTTGGCCATGTGGTTCACGGCATTGCCGCCGCCACCACCTACGCCGATCACCTTGATGACTGCTGTTTGCGGGACGTTATCTACCAGTTCAAACATTTCCCCTCTCCTTCCTTTCTAGTTGTGTCGCCTACGTTTACCGCGGTGGTAAATCAGAAATTGCCCTGGACCCAGCGTTTAAGCTTTTCCAGTACCGGTGTCTTGGGTTCGTCACTGCTGAAACTGCTGCCGGACATGGAGATGCCGTCGGACTGTTTCTGCAGTCCGTACAGGAGCAGCCCCACACCCGTGGAATAGATGGGATTGCGCACGACGTCGGCCAGTCCCTTGACGCTATGCGGTACGCCCAGGCGTACCGGCATGTGGAAAATCTCCTCGGCCAGCTCGACAGCACCTTCCATCTTGGCGGTGCCGCCGGTCATGACGATCCCGGCAGGAATCAGGTCCTCGTAACCGCTGCGACGCAGTTCGGCCTGAACCAGGGTGAACAGCTCGTCGTAACGAGGCTCGACCACTTCGGCAAGCGCCTGGCGCGACAGTTCCCGCGGCGGACGATCTCCAACGCTGGGCACCTTGATGGTTTCGCCGGGGCCGGCCAGTTTGGCCAGTGCACAGGCGTAGCGAATCTTGATTTCCTCAGCGTACTGAGTCGGGGTGCGCAGCGCCATGGCGATGTCGTTGGTGACCTGATCGCCGGCGATCGGGATCACCGCGGTATGACGGATGGCGCCTTCGGTGAAGATGGCGATGTCGGTGGTACCGCCGCCGATGTCCACCAGGCACACACCCAGTTCCTTTTCGTCCTCGGTGAGCACGGAGTAGGCCGAAGCCAGTTGCTCGAGGATGATGTCGTCCACTTCCAGGCCGCAGCGGCGCACGCACTTCTCGATGTTCTGGGCGGCGTTCACCGCGCAGGTCACCACGTGCACCTTGGCTTCCAGACGCACGCCGGACATGCCCAGCGGCTCACGCACGCCTTCCTGGTTATCGATCACGTAGTCCTGGGCCAGGGTGTGCAGCACACGCTGGTCGGCCGGGATGGCCACGGCCTGGGCCGCGTCCAGCACGCGCTCGATATCGGCGCCGCTGACTTCGCGGTCGCGGATCGCCACGATGCCGTGGGAGTTCAGGCTGCGGATATGGTTGCCGGCGATGCCGACGAAGGCCGAGTGGATACGGCAGCCCGCCATCTGCTGGGCTTCATCGATGGCGCGCTGGATCGATTGCACGGTGGACTCGATGTTCACCACCACGCCCTTCTTCAGGCCGCGCGACGGATGCGTCCCGATGCCGACGATTTCCAGCTTGCCATCAGCCGCCACCTCGCCCACCAGCGCCACCACCTTGGAGGTGCCGATGTCCAGGCCGACGACCATTTTGCCGCTCTGCACGCTTGCCATGTTTATAGAAGTCTCCTCAACTCACTGCGCGGTGGTGGTCTGAGCCACCGTCGCTTCCGGCACCGGATCACGCCACGCCACGGCCAGGCCGTTGGGGTAGCGCATGTCGATGCGGGCAATTTTCGTAATCTGTTCTTTCAGCGCCTTGTCGTAGATGGTCACGAGCCGGCGAATCTGTTCTACCGCGTGGTCGCGGCCCAGCATGATCTCCACGCCTTGCGCGGTGCCCAGGGTCCAGGCGCCGCGCGAACTCATGTCCAGGCTGGCGATGGTGAAGCCCAGCGGGCGGAGCATCTGGCTGAGAATCTGGTACTGCTGCATCACTTGCTGCTGAGCGCGCTGCGGGCCGGAAAGGCGCGGCAGGTGCTCGTAGTTGGCCACTTCCCGCGGTGCAAAAGCCTGACCCTGATTGTTCAGCAAGGCTTCGTCACCCCAACGGGCGATGGGCAATTGCTCGTCCAGGCGGATAACCACCTGGTCAGGCCATACACGGCGCACCTCGGCATGGGCGATCCAGGGCATCTGTTCCAGCTCCTGGCGCATGCCGGCCAGGTCGATGGTGAAGAAGCTGGCCGACACGTAGGGGCTGATCCGCTGCTGCACCGCCGCCTGGCTGATGTAGCTGAGGTCGCCTTCCACGCTGACCTTGGCGATCGGACGGTCTGCATAAGGCAGCACGTACTGCGCGCCGTAGTAGGCACCGCCGCCGAGCACGCCCAGCACCAGAGGCCACAGCAACACTTTCAGGAAGCCGAAGCTGGGCTTGGGCATGCGGGCGCTGAGCGGCTCCTTGGCCACCAGACGGCTGGCGCCCCGCGGCACCGGCTTGCGTGCGGGAGCACGGCCGATTCCGGGATTCTGGTGACGAAGCTGCGCGCCGTTCATGACTTACCCCCTTGCCTCGACGCTGTCGGCGAGGATCGCCAGCACCAACTGCTGGAAATCCAGGCCGGCCGCGCGCGCTGCCATGGGCACCAGGCTGTGGTCGGTCATGCCCGGTGCGGTGTTCACTTCCAACAGCCAGAAGCGCCCTTGGGCGTCCTGCATCACGTCGGTCCGACCCCAGCCCTGGATGCCGAGGGCATCGCAGGCGCGCGCGGTCAGGTCCTTGAGCTCCTGCTCCTTGTCGGCATCCAGGCCGCAGGGAATCTGGTACTGGGTATCGTTGGCCAGGTACTTCGCGTCGTAGTCGTAGAAGGTGTGCGGAGTGCCCAGGCGAATGGGCGGCAGCACCTGGCCACGGAGGATCGCGACGGTGAATTCGGGGCCGCTGATCCACTGCTCGACGAGCACCTGCGGATCGAACTTCGCGGCAGCAGCCCAGGCGGCAATCAGCTCTTGCTCGCTGCTCACCTTGGCCATGCCGATGCTGGAACCTTCGCTGGCCGGCTTCACGATCAGCGGGAAGCCAAGCTTTGCCGCAGCGGCGCGGCAGTCTTCTTCACTGGCAAGCACGGCGTGGTCGGGCGTCGGCAGGCCGAGGCTCAGCCATACGCGCTTGGTACGCAGCTTGTCCATGGCCAGCGCGGACGCCAGCACACCGCTGCCGGTGTAGGGGATGCCGGCGATTTCCAGCATGCCCTGCATGGTGCCGTCTTCACCGCCACGACCGTGGAGGATGATGAAGGCGCGGTCGATCTTCTCGCGGGTCAGACGCTCCAGCAGATCGTCGCCCACGTCGATGCCGAAGGCATCCACGCCCGCGCCCTGCAGGGCCTGCAGGACCATGGCGCCGGACTTCAGCGACACCTCGCGCTCGGCGCTCTTGCCGCCGTACAGCACGGCGACGCGACCGAAGGCGCGGGGCTCGAGGGCGGATTTGAGGGCGTCACTCATTGCTTCTTCCCCTCGGCGCCCGCAGCAGCGGCGCCGAACATCGGATTCTTGATCAGTGCCGGAGCCAGCCCGCCGATGTCGCCGGCGCCTTGGCAAAGCAGGATGTCGCCCGGACGCAGCAGCGGCTTGAGTAGCGAGGCGAGGTCGCCACCGCGCTCCAGGTAGATCGGATCGAGCTGGCCGCGCTGGCGGATGCTGTGGCACAGGTGACGGCTGTCGGCGCCGGGGATCGGCTCTTCGCCGGCCGGGTAGACCTCCATCAGCATCAGCACATTGGCCTCGCCGAGCACCTGTACGAAATCGTCGTAGAGGTCACGGGTACGGCTGAAGCGGTGCGGCTGGTAGACCATCACCAGGCGACGCTCCGGCCAGCCGCCACGCACGGCCTTGATCACCGCCGCGACTTCGCGCGGGTGGTGGCCGTAGTCGTCGACCAGCATCACGCTGCCGCCTTCCACCTGCAGGTCGCCATAGACCTGGAAGCGCCGGCCAACACCCTGGAAGCCGGACAGACCCTGGACGATGGCTTCGTCGGAGATACCTTCGTCGGTAGCGATGACGATGGTCGCCAGGGAGTTCAGCACGTTGTGCAGGCCGGGCATGTTCACCGAGACGTCCAGCGGCTCGCGCTCGGGGCGCAGCACGGTGAAGTAGGTGCGCATGCCTTCCTGGCGGATGTTGATGGCGCGGACGTCGGCGTCCTCGCTCAGGCCGTAGGTCACGGTCGGACGCGCCACCTGCGGCAGGATCTCGCGCACCACCGGGTCGTCCACGCAGACCACGGCAAGGCCGTAGAACGGCAGGTTGTGCAGGAAGTCGACGAAGGTGCGCTTCAGTTTGTTGAAGTCACCGCCGTAGGTGCTCATGTGGTCGGCGTCGATGTTGGTGACCACCGAGACCATCGGCTGCAGGTGCAGGAAGCTGGCGTCGCTCTCGTCGGCCTCGGCCACCAGGTACCGGCTAGTGCCCAGCTGCGCGTTGGTGCCGGCAGCGTTCAGCCGGCCGCCGATGACGAAGGTCGGGTCCAGGCCACCGGCGGCGAATACCGAGGCGATCAGGCTGGTGGTGGTGGTCTTGCCATGGGTACCGGCGACGGCGATGCCGTGGCGGTAACGCATCAGCTCGGCGAGCATCTCGGCGCGCGGCACCACCGGCACGCGGCGATCCAGCGCAGCGGCAACTTCAGGGTTCGACTTGTTCACTGCGCTGGACACCACCAGCACATCAGCGCCGTCGGAGTTTTCCGCGCGGTGACCGATGAAGATTTCCGCGCCGAACTTTTCCAGGCGCTCGGTGACTGGCGACGCCTTGAGGTCGGAGCCGGAGACTTCGTAGCCGAGGTTGAGCAGCACTTCCGCGATACCGCACATGCCCACGCCGCCGATGCCGACGAAGTGGATGCGACGGATGCGCCGCATGGTGCGGGTGACGCCGGTGGGTTCTTTAACCACGGGCCACCTCCAGGCAGGCATCGACTACCGTGCGGGTAGCCTCGGGCTTGGCCAGGCTGCGGGCGCGAGCGGCCATGCGGGTCAGGGAATCGGGATGCATCAATACCTCGGACAGCTGCGCGGCCAGTTCGGCAGCGCTGGTAGATTTCTGCGGCAGCAGGAGGGCCGCGCCCTCCCGCACCAGGAATTCGGCGTTCTTGGTCTGGTGGTCGTCGATCGCGTGGGGCAGCGGCACCAGGAAGGACGGCAGGCCGGCGGCGGTCAGCTCGCTGACGGTCAGTGCACCGGCGCGGCAGATGACCAGATCGGCCCAGGCGTAGGCCGCGGCCATGTCGGCGATGAACGGAGCTACGTCCGCTTCGACACCCGCGGTGCGATAACGCTCCGCCGTGATTTCGTCGTGCTGACGACCGGCCTGATGGCGAATGGCCGGGCGAATCTCAGCGGGTACCTGCGCCAGCGCTTCAGGCAACAGCTTGTTCAGCGGCTCGGCGCCCAGGCTGCCGCCCAGTACCAGCAGGTTGACCCGACGACCGGCCAGCGGCGCGCGGGCGCCCTCTTCTAGGAACAACTCGGCGCGCACCGGGTTGCCGGTGGTCAGGCGCTTGGCGCTGCTGTCGAAGGTATCCGGGAAGGCTTCGCAGACGCGCTTGGCCAGCGGCGCGAGGCTGCGGTTGGCGGTGCCGGCGACGGCATTCTGTTCGTGGATCACCAGCGGCACGCCGGACAGTTTGGCGGCCAGTCCGCCCGGACCAGTGACGTAGCCGCCCAGGCCAAGCACGCAGACCGGCTTGAGCTGGCGAACCACGCCGATAGCCTGGAACAGCGACTTGAGCAGGTCGAACGGTGCGCGCAGCAGCGACTTCAGGCCCTTGCCACGCAGGCCGCTGACGTTGATCAGGTGCAGCGGCAGGCCGGCCTTGGGTACCAGGTCGTTCTCGATGCCGCGCGGAGTGCCCAGCCAGTGCACGCTGTAACCGCGCGCCTGGAACTCACGGGCGCAGGCCAGGGCCGGGAACACGTGTCCGCCGGTGCCGCCCGCCATGATCAGGACGTTACCTTTCATCGGCAAAGTCCTCTTCGCTGAATTCATATTCCTCGCTGCCCATCACCGTGCGGCGTTCCCATTCGATGCGCAGCAGCATTCCCAGCTGGGCGCAGCAGATCACCAGGGACGAACCGCCATAGCTGAGGAACGGCAGGGTCAGGCCCTTGGTTGGCAGCAGGCCGACGTTCACACCCACGTTGATCAGGAACTGGCCGATCCACAGGAAGGCCAGGCCGTAAGCGACGTAAGCAGAGAAGTACTGTTTCGACTGCTCGGCCCAGATGCCGATGTACAGCGCACGCAGGCTGACGAAGACGAACAGGGCCACGGTGGCCATGGCGCCGACGATGCCCAGCTCTTCGGCGAGTACGGCGAACACGAAGTCGGTGTGCGCTTCGGGCAGGTAGAACTGCTTCTGGATGCTGTTGCCCAGGCCCATGCCGGTCCAGCCGCCACGACCGAAGGCGATCAGCGCCTGGCTGAGCTGGTAGCCCGCGCCGAACTGGTCGGCCCAGGGGTCGGTAAAGTTGGTCAGGCGCGCCATCCGGTAAGGCTGGGTCTGGATCAGCAGCACCACGGCGCCGACCGCCAGCGCGACCATCAGGCCGAAGCGGAACAGGCCCACACCGCCAAGGAACAGCATCGCGGCAGCGGCGCCCATCATCACCACGGTGGCGCCGAAGTCCGGCTCGCGCAGCAGCAGGCCGGCCATGGGTAGCAGCACCACGAACGGTTTGAAGAAGCCCAGCCAGCTCTCGCGCACTTCTTCCTGGCGACGAACCAGGTAGCCGGCCATGAAGATCACCACGAAGACCTTGGCGATCTCCGAGGGCTGGATGTTGAACAGGCCGAAGCCGATCCAGCGCATGGAGCCGTTCACCTCGCGGCCGATGCCGGGGGTGATCACCATGACCAGCAGCACGAAGGCCACGGCCAGCAGTTTCCAGCCCCAGCGCTGCCAGGTTTCCATCGGCACCATCATGGTCACGCCGCAGGCGACGAAGCCGATGGCCAGGTAGATCAGGTGGCGGACCGAGAAGTACAGCGGGTTGCCGGACTGCGCCGCGGCGACTTCGGAGGATGCCGAAGTGACCATCACCAACCCCAGGCCGAGTAGCGCCAGGCAACCTGCCAGCAACGGGAAGTCGATATCGATGCCGTTGCGGCTGATCAGCGGGGACGGGTACGGGCGCAGGAAGGAGAACATCAGGCGAGGTCCTCCACGGCCTTGGCGAACAGGCGTCCGCGTTCTTCGTAGTTCTTGAACATGTCCAGGCTCGCGCAGGCCGGCGATAGCAGCACAGCGTCGCCCGGCAGGGCGAGGTCGGCAGCGTGCTCGACGGCTTCCTCGAGGGTATTCACACGAACCTTGGGTACGGCATTGCCGATGGCAGCGCTCACCAGCTCGGCATCGCGGCCCAGCAGCACTACAGCACGGCAGTGCTGGGCAACGGGGCCACGCAGGTCATGGAAGTCGGCGCCCTTGCCGTCGCCACCGGCGATCAGCACCAGCTTGCCGTCGATATCGGCGCCCAGGCCTTCGATGGCGGCCAGGGCGGCGCCGACATTGGTGGCCTTGGAGTCGTCGTAGTAGTTCACGCCGTTACGCTCGCGCACCCACTGGCAGCGGTGGGCGAGGCCGGCGAATTCACGCAGGGTCTGCAGCATCGGCTCGAAAGGCAGGCCAACGGCATGCCCCAGGGCCAGCGCGGCCAGGGCATTGGACTGGTTGTGCGCGCCACGAATCTTCAGCTCGCGGGCCGGCATCAACTTGTCGAACTGGAAGGCCAGCCATTTCTCACCGTCTTCTTCAATCAGGCCGAAGGCCTTGAAGTCCGGCTTGTTGGTGCCGAAAGTCCAGCACGGTACGTTGTCGGCGATCAGCGGGCGGCTCAGCGCGTCGGCGCGGTTTACCACGACCTGCTTCGCACCGCGGAAAATGCGGTGCTTGGCCAGGTGGTAATCGGCCATGCCGTCATAGCGGTCCATGTGGTCTTCGCTGACGTTCAGGCAGGTGGCGACTTCGGCGTTCAGGCGCTCGCAGGTTTCCAGCTGGAAGCTGGACAGCTCCACCACGTACAACTCGACGTCATCGGCCAGCAGGTCCAGCGCCGGAGTGCCGAGGTTGCCGCCCACGGCGACGCGCTTGCCGGCAGCCTTGGCCATGTCGCCCACCAGGGTGGTGACGGTGCTCTTGGCGTTGGAACCGGTGATGGCGACGATCGGAGCCTTCGCGTGACGTGCGAAGAGGTCGACGTCGCCGGACATGCGTACGCCGCGAGCCGCAGCCTCCACCAGCGCGGGCACGCGCAGCGACAGGCCGGGGCTCACGTAGAGCTCCTGGGCGCGGCAGAGGAAATCGGCGTCGAGGTCGCCACAGCGCACCTCGACCTGCGGGTACTGCTCGCGCAGGGTCGCCAGCTCCGGCGGATTCGCGCGCGTATCGGCCACGGCAAACGGCACGCCCTGGCGCGCCAGGTAGCGCACCAGGGACATGCCGCTCTTGCCGAGGCCGACAACGATGCGGAATTGGTCGGAAGCGATCAGGCTCATCCTCGATCAGTCCTCAACGCAGTTTCAACGTGGCCAGGCCGATCAGCACGAGAATTACCGTGATGATCCAGAAACGCACGATCACGCGCGGTTCAGGCCAGCCTTTGAGTTCGAAGTGGTGGTGGATCGGCGCCATGCGGAACACGCGCTTGCCGGTCAGCTTGAAGGAGGCGACCTGGATCACCACCGACAGGGTTTCCATGACGAACACGCCGCCCATGATGAACAGGACGATTTCCTGGCGGACGATCACCGCGATGGTGCCCAGCGCGGCTCCGAGCGCCAGCGCGCCGACGTCACCCATGAAGACCTGGGCCGGATAGGTGTTGAACCAGAGGAAGCCCAGCCCCGCACCGACGATGGCGCCGCAGAAGATGATCAGCTCACCCGCGCCCGGCACGCTCGGGATGAACAGGTATTCGGCGAATTTGATGTTGCCCGACAGGTAGCAGAAGATCCCCAGCGCGCCGCCAACCATCACAGTGGGCATGATGGCCAGGCCGTCGAGGCCGTCAGTGAGGTTCACCGCGTTGCTGGAGCCGACGATCACGAGGTAGGTCAGCACCACGAAGCCGATGCCCAGCGGGATCTCGACGTTCTTCAGCATCGGCACGATCAGCGTCGTCTCGACCGGCGTCTCGGCGGTCATGAAGAGGAAGACCGCCGCGCACAGACCGAATACCGACTGCCAGAAATACTTCCAGCGGCTCGGCAGGCCGCGGGAGTTCTTCTCGATCACCTTGCGGTAGTCATCTACCCAGCCGATGGCGCCGAACAGCAGGGTTACCACCAGCACGACCCACACATAGCGGTTCGACCAGTCGGACCACAGCAGGGTGCTGATGGCGATGGCCGTGAGGATCAGCGCGCCACCCATGGTCGGCGTGCCTTTCTTGGACAGGTGCGATTGCGGGCCGTCGTTGCGCACGGCCTGGCCGATCTGGCGGATCTGCAGGGTGCGAATCATCCACGGGCCCAGCCAGAGCGACAGGACGAGCGCGGTCAACACGCTCAGGATGCCGCGCAGGGTCAGGTACTGGAAGACGCCGAAGCCCTTGTAGAACTGTTGCAGGTACTCGGCGAGCAGCAGCAGCATTTAGTGACTCTCCTCGGAGGAACTACAGAGCGCCGCGACGACCTTGTCCATCGCCGCGCTGCGGGAACCCTTGATCAGAATGGTGGTTGTCGAAGCTTCTTCGGCCAGGGCCTGGATCAGGCTGGCCTGATCGGCGAAGTGCCGGCCCGCGGAACCGAACGCCTGTACGGCGTGGCTCATCAGCGGTCCGACCGCATACAGGGCGGTGACTTTGCCAATGGCATAGGTTCCCACTTCGCGGTGGGAGGATTCCGCCCAGGCACCCAGCTCGCCCATGTCCCCGAGGACCAGGACGGTCCGGCCGGAAAAGCCGGCGAGTATATCAATCGCCGCGCAGATTGAAGCCGGGTTGGCGTTGTAGCTGTCGTCGATCACGCGCATGCCGTTCGTCGCCAGCTGGGCTACGGCGCGCCCCTTGACCGGCTGCAGGTTGTGCAGCCCGGAAACGATCCCGACCAGCGGCACACCGAGGGCGTGGGCGGCCGCAGCGGCGGCCAGCGCATTGGTGACGTTGTGCTCACCCAGCAGGTTCAGTTGAACGGCAGCCTCGCCGGCTGGGCCCTGCAGGGTGAATCCCGGGCAACCACGGGCGTCACGCTTGACGTCGCTGGCGTGGAAGTCGGCTCGGACATCGTGCAGGCCGAAGCTGGAGACGCGACGACCGTCAGCACGGGCCTGCCAGGTATCGAAGGCCTTGTCGTCGCGATTGAGAATGGCGACCCCATCGGCCGCCAGGCCTTCGAGGATCTCGCCCTTGGCCAGGACGATCTTGTCCTGCCCGCCGAACTCGCCCACATGGGCGGTGCCGGCGTTGGTGATGATGGCAACCTGCGGACGGGTCAGCGCAACGGTGTAGGCGATCTCGCCGACACGGTTGGCGCCCAGTTCGATGACTGCGCTCTGGTGCTCGGGGGCCAACTGCAACAGGGTCAGCGGCGCGCCGAGATCATTGTTCAGGTTGCCGCGGGTCGCCAGGACGTCGCCCTGGGTCCGCAGGATGCTGGCGAGCATTTCCTTCACGGTGGTCTTGCCGCTGGAGCCGGTCACGGCAGCGACACGGCCGGTGAAGGCAGCACGGTTCAGCGCGCCGAGCTGGCCCAGCGCGATGCGGGTGTCTTTCACGACCAGCTGCGACAGCGGCGCACCGGCGACTTCACGCTCGACCAACGCAGCAACAGCGCCCTTGGCGGCGACATCGGCCAGATAGTCGTGGCCGTCAAAGCGCGGACCGGTCAGGGCGATGAACAGCTGGCCCGGCTCGATGGCGCGGCTGTCGGTGCTCACGGCGGCGAAAGTGACATCGGCACCGACCAAACGGCCTTGCAGCGCGCCAGCGACTTCGTTGAGCGACAGGGGCTTAAGCACGCTTCACCTCCCAGGCAGCCAGCGCCTTGGCGGCTTGATCAAGATCGGAGAACGGATGGCGTACGCCGTCGATCTCCTGGTAATCCTCGTGCCCCTTGCCAGCCAGCAGCACGACATCATCGACACCGGCGGAGGCAATCAGGCGGGCGATTGCCTCGCCACGGCCCGGGACGAACTCGACGGCGTCGGGCTTGGCGAAACCGGCGCGGATATCCGCGATGATCGCCGCGCTCTGCTCGGTACGCGGGTTGTCGTCGGTGACCAGCACGCGGTCGGCGTGCTGCTCGGCAATCTGCGCCATGATCGGACGCTTGCCGCGGTCACGATCGCCACCGCAACCGAACAGACACAGCAGTTGGCCGTGCACATGCGGGCGCAGGGCCAGCAGGACCTTTTCCAGGGCATCCGGGGTGTGCGCGTAGTCGACAACCACCAACGGCTTGTCGCCGCCGCCCAGGCGCTGCATGCGGCCGATGGGGCCTTCCAGTTGCGGCAGTACCTTGAGGACATCACCTAGCGGGTAGTCCAGGCCCAGCAGCGCACCGACCACGGCCAGCAGGTTGCTCAGGTTGAACTTGCCCAGCAGCGAACTGCGCAGCAGGCCTTCGCCCTGCGGGGTGACGATCTGCGCCTGCACGCCGGCATCGCTGAACTTCGCTTCGCGGCAATAGATGTAGGCTGACGAGTCGCTCAGGCTGTAACCCATCAGGCGCGATTCGTGGGACTCGGCAGCCAGCTGGCGGCCGAAGTCGTCGTCCAGGTTGATCACCCGGCAACGCAGCCCCTGCCAGGCGAACAGCTTGGCCTTGGCGGCGCCGTAGGCTTCCATCGAGCCGTGGTAGTCCAGGTGGTCGCGGGACAGGTTGGTGAATACAGCCACATCGAACCCCAGAGCGGCGACGCGGCCCTGTTCCAGACCATGGGACGATACTTCCATGGCCACGGCCTTGGCGCCGGCCTGTTTCAGGCGCGCCAGGGTCGCCTGTACGGCAAGCGGGTCGGGCGTGGTGTGGCGGCCGCTTTCCAGCGCACCATAGAAACCGGTACCGAGGGTTCCGACGATGCCGCAACGTTCACCCAGCAGGTCGAGCGCCTGGGCCACCAGTTGGCTGACGCTGGTCTTGCCATTGGTGCCGGTCACTCCGACCAACTCAACGGCACGGCTTGGCTCGCCATAGAAGCGTCCGGCAATGGCGGAAAGCTGTTTGGCCAGGCCCTTGATGGCGATCATCGGCACATCGCTGGGCGGCAGGTCGACAGCGCCCTCCGCTTCGTAGGCAACCGCGGCAGCACCCTGGGAGAGCGCGGCGGCAATATGCCCGCGGCCATCCTGGCGGCCACCCGGCACGGCCAGGAACAGGTCGCCCGGCTTGACGGTGCGGCTGTCCAGGGTCAGCTCACGGATCAGCTCGCCGCTTTCGGCTTGCGGCAGCAGTTGATTCAGGCTCATCGGCATCAGCCACGCCCTCCTTTGGCAGCGGGCGCAGCATCGGCTTGTTGCTGCGGGGTCGTCGGCAGGTTGTCTGGCGGCACGTTCATCAGGCGCAACGTGCCGGACATCACCTTGCTGAACACCGGCGCGGACACCAGGCCACCGAAGTAACCGGCCTTGCTGGGCTCGTCGATGACCACCACGGCGACATAGCGTGGGTTGTTCATCGGCGCGAACCCGGCGAACAGGGAACGGTAGGAGTTCTCGGCATAGCCCTTGGTACCAGTCGCGGTCTTGCGCGCGGTGCCGGACTTGCCGGCCACGTGATAGCCCGGCACCTGGGCGCGGTACACGCCGTTCGGCGCCTCGATGACTTGCTGCAGCATGCCCTGCATGGTTTTGGCGACCGGCTCGGGGATGACCTGGACGGCATCGGCCGGACGATCGGCACGCACCATGGTCAGCGGCACGCTGCGGCCATTGTTGGCCAGCGCCGCATAGGCATGGGCCAACTGGATGGCGGTTACCGACAGGCCATAGCCGTAGGACAGGGTCGCGGTCTCGGCCTTGCGCCACTCACGGTAGTTCGGCAGGTTGCCGACACGCTCGCCCGGGAAGCCCAGGCCGGTGTCCTGACCCAGGCCGACCTTCTGCATCACGCTGTAAATGGCTTCGCCGCCGATGTCGAAGGCGACCTTGCTCATGCCGACGTTACTGGAGCGGATCAGGATGCCGGTCAGGTCCAGCACCGGGCCTTCGGTACGGGAAACGTCGCGAATGGTGTAGCGGCCGATCTGCAGGGTGCCGGGGTAGACCTCGACCTTGTCGGTGGGCTTCCAGCGGCCGGTCTCCAGCGCCGCGCTCATGGAGAACGGCTTCATGGTCGAACCGGGCTCGAACACGTCGATCATCGCGCGGTTACGCATCATCGCCGGCTGCAGGTTACGGCGGTTGTTCGGGTTGTAGGTAGGCTGGTTGGCCATGGCCAGCACTTCGCCGGTCTTCACGTCGAGTATCACCAGGCTGCCGGCCTTGGCTCCGTTCTCCACCAGCGCATTGCGCAGTTCGCGGTTGGCCAGGTACTGCAGACGCAGGTCGATGGACAGCGCCAAGGTCTTGCCGGCCTTGGCATTGCGGGTGACCTGCACGTCGCGGATCAGGTGGCCACGGCGATCCTTGAGCACCTGGCGCTTGCCCGGCACGCCGGCCAGCCAGCTGTCGAAGGCGAGTTCGACGCCTTCACGGCCACGGTCGTCGACATCGGTGAAGCCCACGACCTGTGCAGCAACCTCGCCCGACGGATAGAAGCGGCGGAACTCCTCGACCGAATAGACACCAGGGATGCGATGGGCCTTAACCTGAGCCATCACCGCCTCGCCCTGCTCCGGGGTCAGGCCGCGGACCAGGTAGATGAATTCCTTGTCGGCGTTCGCGTCCAATCGCTCGGACAGCGCGGCCTTGGGCTGGCCAAGCGCGTCGGCGAGGAAGTCCCACTTCTCGCGCTCGAGCACCAGTTCCTTGGGGTTGGCCCAGAGGGTGGCGACCGGCGTACTGACGGCCAGCGGCTCGCCATTGCGATCGGTGATCAGGCCGCGGTGCGCGGGGATGGTGATGTGGCGAACGCTACGCGCATCGCCCTGCCCCTTGAGGAAGTCATGGTCGATCACGTGCAGGTCGACGATCCGCCAGGCGATCGCCGCCACCATCGCCAGCAGCAGGGCGATGACGACGCGGAAGCGCCAGGGGTAGCGAGCGCCGGCCAGGTCTCTCATGGTGCCACCATGATGATTTCGGTCGGATCGGGCACGCGCATCTTCAACTGGTCGGTCGCCAGGCCTTCGATACGGCTATGGGCCGTCCAGGTGCTCTGCTCGAGGATCAGGCGGCCGTACTCGGCCTGCGCCTTGTCGCGCACGTTGAGCTCGGTGTACAGCGAGTTGAGCAACTGGCGATTCCAGTAAGCGCTGTAGGAAACGGAGATGGCCGACAGCAGCACGCCGATGAACAGCAGCAGCATGAAGAAGCTGCCGGTGGGCAGGCGCTTGGAGAAGAGACGGCTCATCTGAGCTTCTCCGCAATGCGCATGACCGCGCTGCGCGAGCGCGGGTTGGCCTTGAGCTCCGCCTCGGAGGCGTAGACAGGCTTGCCGATCAGCTTGAGGCGCGGATCGAACGGCTTGACCTGGATCGGCAGGTTGCGCGGCAGGTTGTCCGCTTCGCCTTTCACCTGCTTGCGCATGAACTGCTTGACGATGCGATCTTCCAGCGAGTGGAAGCTGATCACCACGAGACGACCGCCCACGGCCAGGCCTTCCAGCGCGGCCTCGAGGCCACGCTCCAGATCGCCCAGCTCGTTGTTGATGAAGATGCGCAGGCCCTGGAAGGCGCGCGTGGCAGGGTTCTTGCCCTTTTCCCAGGCCGGGTTGGCCTCGGTGATGACGGCAGCCAGGTCGGCGGTACGCTCGAAAGGCTTCTCCGCACGACGCTGGACGATGGCACGAGCCATGCGCTTGGCGAACCGCTCTTCGCCGTAATCCTTGAACACGCGGGCGATCTCGTCTTCCGCGGCGCTGGCGATCCACTGCGCAGCGCTGACGCCCTGGCCCGGGTTCATCCGCATATCCAGCGGGCCGTCATTGAGGAAGCTGAAGCCGCGCTCCGGGTCATCCAGCTGCGGCGAAGACACGCCCAGGTCCAGCAGTACACCGTTCACGCTGCCCTGCAGGCCGCGCGCGGAGAACTCTTCGCCCATCTCGGCGAAGGACCTTTGCACAATGACGAAGCGGCCGTCTTCGGCCGCCAGTGTTTTTCCCGTCGCGATGGCTTGCGGGTCCTTGTCGAACCCGAGCAGTTGACCGCCCGGGCCGAGCTTCCCGAGCAAGGCCCGGCTATGCCCTCCCCTTCCGAAGGTTCCGTCCACATAGCGGCCGTCCTCCAGGGGGGCCAGCGCTTCGACGGCCTCCTCGAGTAGAACGGTGATGTGTTGGAAGGTACTGGTCACAGGCAGGCTCACAGAATAAGGTCGCGCAATTCATCCGGCAGGCCGCCGGGCTCTTTGATGGCTGCGAGGTCGGCCTCGGCAACCGCATTCCACTTGTCTTCGTCCCACAGTTGGAACTTGTTCAGCTGGCCGACCAGCATCGCCTTCTTGTCCAGGCCGGCGTACTCGCGCAGGCGCGGCGGAACGAGAAAACGCCCGGCGCTATCGAGCTCCAGGTCAACGGCATTACCAATCAGCAAACGCTGCAGGCGCCGCGTTTCTTCACGCAGCGAGGGCAGCTCGCGCAGTTTGGCTTCGATGAGTTCCCATTCAGGGAGGGGGTAGACGGTGAGGCAGGTGTCGACGGCATCGATGGTGACGATGAGCTGGCCATTGCAACGCGAAACGAGCTCGTCACGATACCGACTCGGCATCGCGAGGCGCCCTTTGGCGTCGAGACTGATGGCGTTAGCTCCGCGAAACACGTCAGCGCTTCCCCTGTGGTTGGCTATCCATGCCTGTTGATCCCACTTTTACCCACTTCATACCACTTCCGCACACTATAGAAATCCGCGCTCCCCACCGTCAAGGTAAGCCGGAGGGGAAAAATCCTTACAGGACCGAGATTTAGCGTGCTTTTGCGAGGTTCGGGGAGGGAATTTGACGCGCTAGAAAAGAGAAAAGCCCAGTGTTTTCAAAACACTGGGCTTTCATACTTAAAGTGATTTCTTAAGTTCTGCACTTCTTCCGGTCAGCGACAAATGGTCATGTGGGAAGAAGTGGAGGAAAAGTGGTGAGAGTCGATCTGTAAGCCGGGTTCTGTCGAGGACAGCCATTCCTCTGGGACATACATCACTGCATGCCTCAAGCGATCTACCCGAACCCAACGCGGGCCGCGCCAATGGGTTCCTATTTGATCTTGCTCCGAGTGGGGTTTACCTAGCCACGAACTGTTGCCAGCCGTGCGGTGCGCTCTTACCGCACCTTTTCACCCTTACCGGCGCTTGCGCGCTTAGGCGGTTATTTTCTGTGGCACTTTCCGTAGACTCGCGCCTCCCAGGCGTTACCTGGCACTCTGCCCTGTGGAGCCCGGACTTTCCTCCACCCCGTGATGGAACACCACGGAACAGCGACTGTCCAATCGACTCTCAGTCGGCAAGGTTAGCGGTTGACGACGCTCAGGACAAGCTCAAGCCTTGCCCTGGCGCTCCAGCGCGATCTGATAGAGCTGGTTCTTGCGCGCCCCGGTTATTTCCGCGGCAAGCGCCGCCGCACGCTTGACCGGCATCTCCGCCAGCAGCAGGTCGAGCACCCGCAGGGTCTGCGCATCGACCGCCACATCGCCCTCCGGCGCAGGCTTGCCGGCCACCAGCAGCACGCACTCGCCCCGCTGCTGATTGCTGTCGGACGCAACGAACTCGCGCAACTCGCCCAGCGGCAGCCCCTTGAGGGTCTCGAAGGTCTTGGTCAGCTCGCGGGCCAGCAGCGCAGGCCGTTCGTCGCCGAAGATCGCGGCCATATCCTCGATGCACTCGAGCACGCGGTGCGGCGCCTCGTAGAAGATCAGGGTGCGCGGCTCATCCACCAGCGCCTCCAGGCGCCCACGGCGACCGGCGACCTTGGCCGGCAGGAAGCCTTCGAAGACGAAACGATCCGACGGCAGCCCCGCCGCGGAAAGTGCGGCAATCAGCGCGCAGGCTCCCGGCACCGGCACCACCGGGATACCCGCTGCGCGCGCCTGGCGCACCAGGTGATAGCCAGGATCGGAGATCAGCGGGGTGCCCGCGTCGGAAATGAGCGCAACGTCTTCGCCGGCCTGCAGCCTGGTCAGAAAACGACTGCCCTGCTCACGTTCGTTGTGCTCGTGGCACGCCGCCAACGGCGTCTGGATGCCGAAATGCTGCAGCAGACGCACCGAGTGCCGGGTGTCTTCGGCAGCGATGAGCGAGACGTCGGCCAGCACCTTGAGCGCTCTGGCGCTGATGTCGTCCAGGTTTCCGATGGGGGTAGCCACCACATAAAGAGTGCCAAGTGTCACGCGCCAACCTCGCCGGAAGTATCTGAAAAAGCCGCATTGTATCCCGATTCCGGCAGCCGCCATCGCGTCCCCCTTGCCGCTTCGGTACAATCGGCAGCTCTTTGAATGCGTCACGAGAAGCCCGATATGATCGCTCGCCTGCGTCCGCTATCCGCTCTGTTCCTGGCCGGCATGCTCGCCGCCTGTGCATCCTCCCCGTCGTCCAATCTCGGCGAACTGCCGCGCACCCCGGACGCCAGCATCGAACAGTTGCTGCAGCAGGCCTCCACCGCCAAGCCGGATGAAGCCGCAGTCCTGCGCCTTTCCGCCGCCGACCTGGCCTACAAGCAGAAAGACCTCGGCCGCTCCACGCAGATCCTCGACCAGATTCCGCTGGAGAGCCTGAAGCCCGCCCAACAGGTCTTCGCCAGCACCCTGCGCGCCCAGCTCGAACTGGCCCGCAACAAGACCAAGGCCGCCCTGAAGGCCTTCGACCACCCCAGCTTCCAGCGCCTGGGCGAAATGCCCGTGGACCTGCAGGCGCGCGCCGGCATGGTCAAGTCCCTCGCCCTGGCCGCCGACGGACAGACCCTGAGCGCCGCCCGCGAACGCGTCTTCATCGACCCGCTGCTTAATGCAGAGGCGAGCAAGGCCAACCACGAGGAAATCTGGAAACTGGTTTCCAGCCTGCCGCTCGAGCAGATGCAGGCCAGCAGCAACGAAGGCGATCTGAACGGCTGGCTGGAACTGGCACGCATCACCAAATCCTCGTCGACCCTGAAAGAACAGCAGTCGAACATCGACAACTGGGTTGCGCAGAACCCCGACCACCCGGCGGCCAAGCAATTGCCCGACGCGCTGACCAAGCTGAAATCCCTGGCTGCCCAGCCGCTGAACAAGATAGGCCTGCTGCTGCCGCAGCAAGGCCAGCTGGCCTCCGTCGCCCGCGCCCTGCAGGACGGCTTCCTCGCCGCCCACTACCAGGCCCAGCACAATGGCGGCCAGCAGCCGGACATCAAGCTCTACGACAGCACCCAGGTACGCTCGCTGGATGAGTTCTACCGCCAGGCCCAGGCCGATGGCGTGCAACTGGTCGTTGGCCCGCTGGAGAAGAACCTGGTCAAGCAGATGAGCAGCCAACAGCAACTGCCCATCACCACCCTGGCCCTGAACTACGCCGACGGCAATCAGGAAGGTCCTGCCCAGCTGTTCCAATTCGGCCTGTCTGCCGAGGACGAGGCCCGCGAAGTCGCCAACCGCGCATGGAACGACGGCATGCGCCGCGCCGTGGCCCTGGTGCCGCGCGGCGAATGGGGCGACCGCGTACTCGCCTCGTTCAGCCGCAACTGGCAGGCCGCCGGCGGCACCCTGATCGCCGCCGAACACGTCGACCAGCCCGTCGAGCTGGCTCGCCAGATCGCCGACCTGCTGCAACTGCGCCAGAGCGAAGGTCGCGCCAAGCGCTTGCAGGGCGTGCTCGACAGTAGCGTCGACACCCAGCCGTCGCGCCGCCAGGACATTGATTTCATCTTCCTCGCCGCCACCCCGCAGCAGGCCCGCCAGATCAAGCCGACCCTGGCCTTCCAGTACGCTGGCGACCTGCCGGTCTACGCCACCTCCAACCTGTACACCGGCGTAAACAACCCGGCACAGGACCAGGACCTGAACGGCATTCGCTTCTGCGAAACCCCCTGGCTGCTGAACCCCAACAATGCCCTGCGCCAGCAGGTCGCCGCGCAGTGGCCGGCCGCCAACGGCAGCCTCGGCCGCCTGTACGCCATGGGCGCCGACGCCTACCAGCTGGCCCCGCGCCTGCCGGAGCTCAAGGCGGTGCCGAGCATGCAGGTGGATGGCCTGACCGGCA
The DNA here is from genome assembly GCF_001672555.2 of Pseudomonas sp. AU11447. NCBI lineage: Bacteria > Pseudomonadati > Pseudomonadota > Gammaproteobacteria > Pseudomonadales > Pseudomonadaceae > Pseudomonas > Pseudomonas sp. AU11447. Next base: position 164,130 of record NZ_LZDG02000057.1, read on the forward strand.
CCCTGAGCGTCAGCGCCGGCCAACGCGTGGAGCGCCGCCTGCCTTGGGCGGAATTCAAGAATGGTCAGGTGCAGCCGCTGGAGAACAGCGGTATTTGATCGGCAACAGTCCCACCCAGAAGGCCGGGCAGCGGGCCGAAGCCGCCGCCCTGGCCCACCTGGAACAGCATGGATTGCGCCTCCTGGCGCAGAACTGGACGTGCCGCCGAGGTGAGCTCGATCTGGTCATGCTGGACGGCGATACAGTAGTATTCGTCGAAGTTCGCTCCCGCCGGCATTCCGCCTGGGGAGGAGCGCTGGAGAGCGTGGACATGCGCAAGCGTCAACGCCTGGCCATTTCCGCTGAACTCTTCCTGCAACAGAACGCCCGCTGGAGCAGTCACCCCTGCCGGTTCGACATCGTCGCCATCGACATTCGTACCCCAGGCTCCGCAGGGCACTTGAACTGGATTCCCAACGCTTTTGACACCTGATCAGACGCCCGACGAAAGGTCACACCTGATGGACATGCAATCCCGTATCCGCCAGCTCTTCCATGCCAGCATCGAGACCAAGCAACAGGCTACCGAGGTGCTCATCCCGCATATCGAGCAGGCCAGCATGGTCATGGTCAATGCCCTGCTGAACGAGGGCAAGATCCTCTCCTGCGGCAACGGCGGCTCCGCCGGCGACGCGCAGCACTTCTCCTCCGAACTGCTGAACCGCTTCGAGCGCGAACGCCCGAGCCTGCCAGCGGTCGCCCTGACCACCGACAGCTCGACCATCACCTCGATCGCCAACGACTACAGCTACAACGAGGTCTTCTCCAAGCAGATCCGTGCCCTGGGCCAACCGGGCGACGTGCTGCTGGCGATTTCCACCAGCGGCAACTCGGCGAACGTCATTCAGGCGATCCAGGCCGCACATGATCGCGAAATGGTTGTCGTAGCTCTGACCGGCCGCGACGGCGGCAACATGGCATCGTTGCTGCTGCCCGAAGACGTGGAAATCCGCGTTCCGGCCAAGGTCACCGCACGCATCCAGGAAGTCCACCTGCTGGTCATCCATTGCCTCTGCGACCTTATCGACCGTCAACTGTTCGGGAGTGAAGAATGACCCGTACCCCTCTGATCGCAGCCGCACTGGCCGTGACCATGGCACTGGGTGGCTGCAGCAGCTTCGTCAGCGCCACCCGCGACAAGCCGATCGACGATGACAAGGGTACCCGTACCCTGGGCAGCAAGATCGACGACTCGCTGATCGAAACCAAGGTGGCGGTGAACGTCGCCAAGGCCGATCCGGACCTCGACCGCAATTCCCATGTCGTGGTGATCAGCTATAACGGCGTGGTACTGCTGGCCGGCCAGACCCCGCGCGCCGACCTGAAGAACAAGGCCGAGCAGGCCGCCAAGGAAGTGCAGAAGGTCAAGACCGTGCACAACGAGCTGCAGATCCTGCAGCCCTCTTCCCTGGCCGCCCGCAGCAACGACACCTGGCTGACCACCAAGATCAAGAGCCAGATGCTCGCTGACGCCAACGTGCCATCCACCCGCATCAAGGTGCTGACCGAGAACGGCATCGTCTACATGCTGGGCCTGGTGACCCGCAAGGAAGGCGATCTGGCTACCCAGGTGGTCCAGGGCGTGGACGGCGTGCAGAAGATCGTCCGCCTGTTCGAGTACATCGACTGAGCGGGCCATTTATTGCAGGCATGAAAAAGGCGACCCTCGGGTCGCCTTTTTTTATTACTTCACCACCTTGAGACTCGGGCGACCACTGGGACGTGGCGGCTCGTCGGACGGGCCGTCATCCGGCAGATCCTCGTCATCGGTGGGCACCGGCGGCTCCAGGTCGAACACCATGCCTTGGCCGTTCTCCCGCGCATAGATGGCCATTACAGCCTGAGACGGGATGTACAGGCCCTGGGCAACACCACCGAAGCGACCCTCGAAGCTGACCGCTTCGTTGTCCATCTGCAGGTGGCGCACAGCGGTCGGGGAAACGTTGAGCACGATCTGTCCGTCACTGGCATAACCCGGCGGCACTCGCACGCCGGGATACTCGGAATTCACCAGGATATGCGGCGTGCAGCCGTTATCGACGATCCACTCATAGAGGGCTCGCACGAGGTAGGGACGACTGGAGTTCATCATCGGGCTCCTTAGCGCATATCACGTTCGATAGAGGACAGGCTGGCACGGAAAGTTTCCCGTGCAAACTGTCGCTCCATGTAATCCAGCAGGGGCTTTGCCGGCCGCGGCAGCTCGATGCCCAGGATCGGCAGCCGCCAGAGGATCGGCAGCAGGCAGCAATCCACCAGGCTCAGCTCGTCACTGAGGAAGAATTGCTTGTCGGCGAACAGCGCCGATACACCCGTCAGGCTCTCACGCAATTCCTTGCGCGCCAAGGCGCGCTCGGCGTCCTTGCGACGGGTATCGAGGATTCTATCCACCAGACTGCACCAGTCGCGCTGGATGCGATGCATCAGCAGGCGGCTGTTCGCGCGGGCCACCGGGTAGACCGGAAGCAGCGGCGGGTGTGGATAACGCTCATCGAGGTACTCCATGACCACCGTCGACTCGTAGAGCGCAAGATCGCGGTCCACCAGGGTCGGCAAGCTGCCATAGGGGTTCACTTCAGCGAGTTTGGCCGGGATGTTGCCGGCAGGGACGTCGATGATGTCGGCAACGACGCTCTTCTCTGCCAGCACCAGGCGCACGCGATGGCTGTAGTGGCAGGCAGGGTCGGAGAAGCAGGTGAGCTTGTTGATAGCGGCCATGCCGCGCGCCTCCTCGCAGGACTTTCTTGTGGGAGGTAGAAAAACGCACGCGCGCCCCGTAGGGCGCGCGCTTGTTACTACGACGGGTGGTGCTTAGTGCACGTCCTTCCAGTATTCGCGCTTGAGCAGGTAGGCGAACACGAAGAAGAAGGCCAGGAACAGCAGGACGTAGGTGCCGATGCGGTGAGAATCCAGCTTGTTCGGGTCAGCCGAATAAGCCAGGAAGGTCACCAGGTTCTTCACCTTCTCGTCGAACTGAGCTTCGTTCAGCTGGCCGGATTTCGGCACGATGGTCAGCTGGTCGCAAGCCTCGTGGGTCAGCGGGGTACCGGTCAGGGGATCGTACTGCTTCTTGCCATCCTCGACGACCTGAACCTGCTTGCAACCGATGACCTGGCGGCCCTGCAGGCTCACCAGCACGTTCGGCATGCCGACGTTCGGGAAGACCTTGTTGTTCACGCCCCACGGACGCTTGGGATCTTCGTAGAACGAACGCAGGTAGGTGTACAGCCAGTCGGCACCACGTACGCGAGCTACCAGGGTCAGGTCCGGCGGAGCAGCACCGAACCATACCTTGGCGTCAGCCGGCTTCATGCCGATATCCATGTGGTCACCGATCTTCGCGCCGGTGAACACCAGGTGGCTCAGCATCAACTCTTCCGGAATACCCAGATCACGGCCGACACGCTCATAACGCTGGAACTTGGCGCTGTGGCAGCCCATGCAGTAGTTGGCGAAGGTACGTGCGCCATCCTGCATGGCAGCCTTGTCGGTCAGGTCGATATCGACCTTGTCGAGGGCCGGGCCATGGCCTTCGGCAGCGAAGCCGAAGACGGGCAGCAGAGCCAGAACAAATGCAGCGAATTGCTTTTTCATCAGCCAGTCACCCTTTCCGGAACCGGTTTGGTTTTCTCCATCCGGGTGTAGAACGGCATCAGGATGAAGAAGGCGAAATACAGAATGGTGCACAGGCGCGACAGCGTGGTGCCCAGCGGCGACGGCGCTTGCGAGCCGTAGTAGCCGAGGATCACGAAGGAAACCGCGAAGATCACCAGCCAGATCTTGCTCAGCCAGCCCTTGTAGCGGATCGAGCGAACCGGGCTACGGTCCAGCCACGGCAGCACGAACAGCACGGCGATGGCGGCGCCCATGGCGATGACACCCATCAGCTTGTCCGGAACGGCGCGCAGGATGGCGTAGAACGGGGTGAAGTACCACACCGGAGCGATGTGCTCGGGGGTCTTGAACTGGTTCGCCATCTCGAAGTTGGGCTTCTCGAGGAAGAAACCGCCCATTTCCGGGAAGAAGAAGATCACGGTGCAGAAGACGAACAGGAAGACTACGACACCGACGATGTCTTTCACGGTGTAGTACGGGTGGAACGGGATGCCATCCAGCGGGATGCCGTTCTCGTCCTTCTTCTTCTTGATGTCCACGCCGTCGGGGTTGTTCGAGCCGACTTCGTGCAGCGCCAGGATGTGCAGCACGACCAGGCCAAGCAGGACGATCGGCAGGGCAATCACGTGCAGGGCGAAGAAGCGGTTCAGGGTGATGCCGGAGATCAGGAAGTCACCACGGATCCACTGTGCCAGGTCCTCGCCGACCACCGGAATGGCGCCGAACAGCGAGATGATCACCTGGGCACCCCAGTAGGACATCTGGCCCCAGGGCAGCAGGTAGCCCATGAAGGCCTCGGCCATCAGGGCGAGGTAGATCAGCATGCCGAAGATCCACACCAGCTCGCGCGGCTTCTGGTACGAACCGTACAGCAGGCCACGGAACATGTGCAGGTAGACGACCACGAAGAACGCCGATGCACCGGTGGAGTGCATGTAGCGGATAATCCAGCCGTAATCTACATCTCGCATGATGTACTCGACGGACGCGAAAGCTTCTTCGGCCGACGGGGTGAAGCTCATGGTCAGCCAGATACCGGTGAGGATCTGGTTAACCAGGACCAGCAGTGCGAGGGAGCCGAAGAAGTACCAGAAGTTGAAGTTCTTCGGGGCGTAGTACTTGCTCAGATGGTCTTCCCACATCTTGGTCGCGGGGAAGCGGGCATCGACCCAAGCCATGAACTTGTTCATCAGGCTTTCTCCTGGTCCACACCGATGGTCAATTCATCACCATCAAGCGAATAGGGCGGAATCGGCAGGTTCAGGGGCGCGGGTTGTCCCTTGTAAACGCGGCCGGCGAGATCGTAATGGGAGCCGTGGCACGGACAGAAATAACCACCCTTCCAGTCCGGGCCCAGGTCCGCGGGAGCGACTTCCGGGCGGAAGGTCGGCGAGCAGCCCAGGTGGGTGCAGATACCGACGATCACGGCCAGTTCAGGCTTGATCGAGCGCACCTTGGGATCGACGTAGGCAGGCTGGTCCGATGCCTTCGACTCGGGGTCGGCCAGTTGCGCATCGAGGGTCGGCAGCGCATCCAGCATTTCCTTGGTGCGATGCACCAGGAACACGGGCTTGCCGCGCCACTCAGCGATCACCTGCTGACCTGGCTCGATCTTGGCCACGTTGTACTTCACCGGCGCGCCAGCGGCCTTCGCCTTGGCACTAGGGAACCATGACCCCACGAACGGGACCGCAGCTCCGACCGCTCCTGCCGCACCAACCACCGAAGTGGCCGCGACAAGGAAGCGACGCCGGCCTGCATTCACGCCGTCATTACTCATTCAGTCGTCTCCCATCAGCTTCAAGCCTGTTCAAATCAGGCTTTTAAGTAAAAATTCGAGCCGCGCAAAAAATTCGCCAAATGGTAAAGAAAAGCCCTTGTGATGACAAGGTAATAGCCTGTTACGCAACCCCTGAAACCCTTGCACGGCGCGGCTTGCGCGGATGCGACACCTTGCCGCACGAACTTATTGAAGACATAAAAAAACGCCCAGTCCAAAGGATCTGGGCGTTTTTTTCGAAGCGTCGTATTAACGCTTGGAGTACTGCGGACGCTTACGCGCTTTACGCAGACCGACTTTCTTACGTTCAACTTCGCGGGCATCGCGAGTGACGTAGCCGGCTTTACGCAGCGAGCTGCGCAGGGTCTCGTCGTATTCGATCAGAGCGCGGGTGATACCGTGACGGATCGCACCAGCTTGACCGCTTACGCCACCGCCAACGACGGTCACGTAGATATCGAACTTCTCGGTGTTCTCGGTCAGCTCGAGCGGCTGACGGACAACCATGCGAGCGGTCTCACGACCGAAGAACTGCTCGATGGAGCGGTTGTTGATGGAGATCTTGCCAGTGCCCGGACGCAGGAAGACGCGAGCGGTAGCGGTCTTACGACGGCCAGTGCCGTAATTTTGAGTCGCCGACATAATGAGCTATCCCGTTAAATCTTCAGTTCTTGAGGCTGCTGAGCGGTGTGCGGGTGGTTGGCACCCTTGTACACTTTCAGCTTGCGGTACATGTCGCGGCCCAGCGGGTTCTTCGGCAGCATGCCTTTGACGGCAGTCTCGATGACGCGCTCAGGAGCCTTGGCGATCAGCTTCTCGAAGTTGATCGACTTGATACCGCCCGGGAAGCCCGAGTGATGGTAGTACATCTTGTCGGTAGCTTTGGCGCCAGTGACACGAACCTGCTCGGCGTTGATCACGACGATGTAGTCGCCGGTGTCAACGTGCGGGGTGTATTCCGGCTTGTGCTTGCCGCGCAGGCGGGTAGCAATCTCGGTAGCCAGACGACCCAGGGTCAGGCCAGCAGCGTCGACGACGAACCAGTCGCGCTTAACAGTTTCTGGTTTCGCGGTATAAGTTTTCATTCGTTATAGCCTCAGGGGCCGCCTGAAAATAAGACGGCGAATCTTACTGGACAGTGGTTGCCTTGACAAGTCAAGGACAGCCGAAGACAGACACGAATTGGGGCTCGGGTCGGTGTGCGTCCGTAACGACTAGATGTATCAATCGGCAGGCTTTGGCATCCCCCACCGATGAAAGGCTGCGGAATTATGCAGATTCCGGCAGAATTTTCAACTGTATGACGCACTTGTTTTCACGAGGAGACCCGCATGGAGTACCGCCCGCTCGGCCGCACCGAATTGAAAGTCAGCGCCCTCTGCCTGGGGACCATGACCTGGGGCGAGCAGAACACGCAGGACGAAGCTTTCGCCCAGATCGAGCGGGCCAAGGCCGCCGGTCTGAATTTCATCGATACCGCCGAGATGTACCCCGTCCCGCCACGTGCGGAAACCTACACCCGTACCGAGCAGATCATCGGCAACTGGTTTGCCCAGCGCGGCGATCGCACCGATTGGGTACTGGCCAGCAAGATTGCCGGCCCCGGCAACTCCATCAGCCACATCCGTGACGGCCAGCCAAAACTCGATCGCAAGAACATCGTTGCGGCACTGGATGGCAGCCTCAAGCGCCTGCAGACCGACTGGATCGACCTGTACCAACTGCACTGGCCCGAGCGCAGCACCAATTTCTTCGGCCAACTGGGCTATCAGCACAAGGAAGAGAGCTTCACCGCGCTGGAAGACACCCTGGAAGCACTCGACGAGCAGGTTCGCGCCGGCAAGATCCGCCATATCGGCCTGTCCAACGAAACGCCCTGGGGCACCATGCGCTTCCTGCAGATCGCCCAGGAGCGCGGCTGGCCGCGCGCGGTGTCGATCCAGAACCCCTACAACCTGCTCAACCGCAGCTTCGAGGTCGGCCTGGCGGAAATTGCCATCCGCGAGCAGATCGGTCTGCTGGCCTATTCGCCCCTGGCCTTCGGCATGCTCTCGGGCAAGTACTTCGGCGGCGCGCGCCCAGCCAATGCGCGGATCACCCTGTTCAGCCGCTTTACCCGCTATACCAACCCGCAGACCGCCAGCGCCTGCGACCGCTACGTAACCCTGGCCCGCGAGCATGGCCTGGACCCGGCACAGATGGCCCTGGCCTTCGTCACCAGCCGGCCGTTCGTGACCAGCAACATCATTGGCGCCACCAACCTGGAGCAACTGGAGGCCAACCTCGGCAGCTTCGACCTCAAGCTCTCCGACGAGCTGTTGGCTGGCATCGAGGCGATCCACAAGGACCAGCCGAACCCAGCACCGTAGCGCTTTGCTCTTGTAGGAGCGGGCTTGCTCGCGAACAGATTTCGCCGGGAAATCCGGCGCCAGACCGTTCGCGAGCAAGCCCGCTCCTACAAGAAATGTCCCATCACAAGGCGCGGGCGATGATTTCCTTCATGATCTCGTTGGTGCCTGCATAGATGCGCTGCACGCGCGCATCGGCCCAGGCGCGGGCAATCGGATACTCCCACATGTAGCCGTAGCCGCCGTGCAGTTGCACGCACTCATCAAGCACCTTGCACTGCAGGTCGGTGGTCCAGTATTTGGCCATCGCCGCCGTCGGCACGTCCAGTTTGCCTTCCAGGTGCTGCTCCAGGCAGCGATCGACGAAGACGCGCCCTACCTGCACCTCGGTGGCGATCTCGGCCAGTTTGAAGCGGGTGTTCTGGAAATCCGCCACGGACTTGCCGAAGGCTTTGCGCTCACGGGTGTATTCCAGCGTCCACTTCAATGCCGCCTCTGCCGAGGCCAGCGCGCCGAGGGCAACCGTCAGGCGTTCCTGGGGGAGCTCCTGCATCAGATAGATGAAGCCCTGCCCGTCCTTGCCCAGCAGGTTTTCCCTGGGGATACGCACGTCCTGGAAGAACAGCTCGGAGGTGTCCTGAGCCTTCATGCCCACCTTTTCCAGGCGCTTGCCCTTGCTGAAGCCCGGCGTGCCGGCTTCCACCAGGAACAGGCTGGTGCCCTTGGCGCCGGCCTTCGGGTCGGTCTTGGCGACCACGATCACCAGGTCGGCCAGCCAGCCGTTGGTGATGAAGGTCTTTGATCCATTGATCACGTACTCGTCACCGTCCAGCACAGCGGTGGTCTTCACGCCCTGCAGGTCGGAGCCGGCACCCGGCTCGGTCATGGCGATCGCAGAGACCATCTCGCCGGAGACCAGCTTGGGCAGGTAGCGCTGCTTCAATTCCTCGCTGCCGTAATGAAGGATGTACGGAGCGACAATGTCCGAGTGCAACGAGAAGCCAATGCCGGTCAGCCCGAGACCTGCGCTGGCACCGGG
>NZ_LZDG02000058.1:0-73228 GCF_001672555.2 Pseudomonas sp. AU11447
AGCTGCGCGAGCTGACCAAACAGGTCGCGCCGCTGCCGGAGCGCCTGGTGCGCATTGAGCAGCGCGACCCCACCAGCTTGTCCTTCAGCCAGGTCGCCCGCCTGCATGAGGGCAAGGCCCGCGACTGAGTGCGCACCGTCCCTTGTCCGCACGACTTTTCCGCGATCTCAGCCGTTTGTCGGGATTCCTGGTTTGTAGGAGTTTCACTACGTGCGATTAGGACTCGTCTGATAAGAAAGGCGGCAAATCGTCGCTAAATTGGCCTCGTCAAAAATTTCTCCCGAGGCCATCGATATGGCGACCATTTCCCGACGTGCCATGGTGCTGTGCTCGCATCCCGGTCGGCTGCTGAACTACAGCGTGCTGCTCAATCGTCTGGAGTTCTATCACCTGAGCCTGTGCCTGAACCTGGACGAAGTACGCAAGGCGCTCGCCACCCGGCAACGCTACAGCCTGTTCATCCATGACGACTTCCGCCCGGGCCCCAGCGAACTGCTGAGCCTCAAGGCGCTGAGCCAGAGCAATACCTTCCGCCAGTTCCTGCTGGTCGGGCACTATAGTGCCGAGGAAAAGCGCGGGCTGATGCAATGGGCCTGGGCCAACCGCGTGCCGCTGCTGGATGTTCTGGACAAGCCGTTGTCGCTGGCGCAGTTGCGCGAAGTGACCAGCGGCATGGTGCTCTATCACAGCGAGGACCGGCAGCCGATCCGTCAATCGGTGCGTGAGTTCTGCGACTTCGCTCCGGCAGGCGATCTTCCGCCGGCAAAGCCCGGCTGCGAGTGCCGCGGCTGAGGCAGGTCACTGGCGCCGGGAGTCCGGCCCTTCCAGCAACAGGGGCATCGCGTCCGGCGGCGCCCCTGGCGTGTCGTTCAGCGGGCTCTTGCCCTTGAGATACCAGGCGAAGGCGATGATTTCGGCGATGGTGCGGTAGAGCGCCTCGGGAATCGCGTCGCCCAACTCCAGGCGCGCCAGCAGGCGCACCAGTTCGCCATTCTCGTAGATCGGCACCTCATGGTGGCGGGCGATGGCGAGGATGGTTTCCGCCAGTTCGTCGTCACCCTTGGCGGTGAGGGTCGGCGCGCTCTGCCCGTCATAGTTGAGCGCGATGACCTGGCGCGGGGCTTTCCTGGCCTTCTTCATGCGGTCTCATCCACCCAGCGCTGTTCTACTGCCGTCCGCGCCCCCTGAGGCGGCTTGCCCTGGCGGCAGCTCAGCTCGCCCACGGTCAGGCCGGCGTCGCTCAGGCGTTGGCGCAGGGTGCCCAGTTCGCCATCGATGAGGTTGGCGGTGGTGCCGCGCTCGGCCCACAGCTGGGTGCCGATGCTGCCGTGGGCCAGGGTGGCCTGGACCTGCAGCGGGCCGAGGCTGTCCAGGTCGAATGCGAGGTCGACGCGCCAGAGCATGTCGCGGGTCTGCTGCTCGCGCTCGCTGGCCTGGCTGTCCTTTTCTTCCTGCTGGATACGCACTTGGATCGGCACCATCTGATGTTGATGGCGCAGGGGGATTTCCAGTTGCCAGGTATTCACCACGGTGCCGTCGGGGAGAACGTCGCTTTGCGCCAGGCTGCCCAGCTGGTGTGTCTGCAGACGCGAAACCGCGGCCGCGGCGAGCTTGAGCAGCGATTCGAGATCACCTTCCTGCTCCAGCTCACTGGCAAGCCGGCTGGGGAGCGGAAAGCTGATCGGTGACGGCGTGCGCCCGCTGGTCTGGCCGATGACACCCAGGGCGTTGCGCACGAAGGCCGGCATGGCCTGCGCCAGATTGCTGGCACCGGCCATGGCGTTGCCCGGCAGATTGTTCAGCACGGCCGCCGCCGTGCCGCCTTGTACGGCAGGCAGCAACTGGGCGATCAGCCGCAGCAGGTTGGCCTTGAGGTCCAGGGGAAGGCTTTCGACACCGCGCAGCATCTGCCCTTCGAGGAACGCGCCGCTCTGCTGGAAGGCCTGGGCCACGCCCTTGGCGTCACTGAGCTGGCGAATGTCCGGCAGTGCGCCGAGCAACTTATCCACCGACTGACGCAGCTCGGGGCTAACGTCCGGGTTGCTGCCGGCGCCCTGCAGCGCCTTGAGCAGCCCGTCCAGCGGGCCCTGGCGGCTCTGCTGGGCGCTGAGTTGCAGGCTCAGGTCGAGCTGTTCCAGACGGGCATTCATCGGCAGGAACTGCAAGGCCTGCTGGTCCTGCACACGGGCGCTGAGCAGGCTGTTGAGCGGTAGCGGGTTGGGCGATTCGATGCTCAGCTGGCGCCCGGCCAGCGGAGTGTTGAGCAGCGTCACCAGGACCTTGTAAACCACCTGTTCGGCCTTGCCGAGGACGACCAACTGGCTGGCATCGACCTTGCCCTGGATCAGCGTGCCGACCGGCAACACGTCGAGGTCGAGGCTGCCCAGCGGCGTCTGGCTAGTGCCGCCCAGGCCCAGCGAGCCCAGGCTTGGCTGGGTCAGCAGGGTGGCGGCGAGGCTGGTCTGGTTCAGTGTCGACAACTGTAGGGTGCTGCCCTTGGGCAGCGCCTGGGAGCTTTCTGCCACCACCAGCGCCTGCTGGCCGCTGGCCATGGTCAGGCGCAGCAGCAACTGGAAACTCACCTGCCCGTCACGTACCGCCAGCACTTCCGCATGGGCCTTGTCCCCCGGCGGCAGCAGGTCGCCCAGGCTTTGCGCGAGCTTGAGCGTCAGCTCGGCGGCGTTCTGCGTGCTGCGCAGCGACGGCGTAGGCGGTAGCGGACGGGAAGCGCCAATTTCGCTCGGCATCGGGGTCCTGTAGGCGGCGTGACGGGATTACGGCCAGTGTATCGGCGGCGACTGCAGGGACTTTAGACCGTCCGGCGGCCGCGGGGCAGGGCGCTTGAGGCTGGCAGGGTGCGCTGATTTGACGTTACAAGCTGTCGAAAAACCTGACGTCGGGTGTAGGAACGGCTGTGTATAATGCGCCGCCCGAGGCCGTGCTTGGCGGCCCGCGCGGCATGGCCGCGTTTTTGCACCACTGACTGTTTTCTGCCCGACGGTTGCCGATGCCCTTGAACCATCCCCTCCTCGAAACCGTGGCGCTCGCCTGCGAGCGGGACTGGCGCATGCTGTTCGAGCGTCTCGATTTGCGACTGGGCGCGGGCGAAATGCTACAGATCGTCGGCCCTAATGGCAGCGGCAAGACCAGCCTGCTGCGCTTGCTCAGCGGGCTGATGCAGCCCACCGCCGGTGAGGTGCTGCTCAACGGCAAGCCGCTCACCGAGCAACGCCACGAACTGGCCCGGCTGCTGTTGTGGATCGGCCACGCCGCCGGCATCAAGGGCCTGCTCACCGCCGAAGAAAATCTCGCCTGGCTCTGTGCGCTGCACCAGCCGGCCAACCGCGATGCCATCTGGCAAGCGCTGGAGGCCGTCGGCCTGCGCGGTTTCGAGGACGTTCCCTGCCATACCCTGTCCGCCGGCCAGCAGCGCCGCGTGGCCCTGGCGCGCCTGTACCTCGACGCGCCGCCGCTGTGGATCCTCGACGAACCCTTCACCGCCCTGGACAAACAGGGCGTGGCGCAACTCGAAGAACACCTTGCCGGCCATTGCGAGCGCGGCGGGCTGGTGGTGCTGACCACCCACCACACCCTGGAGCGCATGCCTTCAGGCTATCGCGCCCTCGACCTGGGTCAGCACGCACGGGAGGCGGCGCGATGAGCAACGTCTTCACCCTGCTGCTCGCCCGCGAAGCGCGCCTGCTGTTCCGCCGTCCGGCGGAGCTGGCTAATCCTTTGGTGTTCTTCGCCATCGTCATCGCGCTGTTCCCGCTGGCGGTCGGCCCCGAATCGGAAATGCTCAAGAACCTTTCGCCCGGCCTCGTCTGGGTCGCGGCATTGCTGGCGGTGCTGCTGTCGCTGGACGGCCTGTTCCGCAGCGATTTCGAGGATGGTTCTCTGGAACAGTGGGTCCTTTCGCCGCACCCCCTGCCACTACTGGTCCTGGCCAAAGTGCTGGCACACTGGCTGGTTTCAGGGCTGGCCCTGGTGCTGCTTTCGCCACTGTTCGCCCTGATGCTGGGCCTGCCGGCGCGCTGCCTGCCGGACCTGCTGCTGTCGCTGCTGCTGGGTACACCGGTGCTGAGCCTGCTGGGCGCCGTGGGCGCTGCACTCACCGTCGGGCTCAAGCGTGGCGGCCTGCTGCTGGCCTTGCTGATTCTGCCGCTCTACATTCCGGTGCTGATCCTGGGCAGCGGAGCGCTTCAGGCGTCGCTGCAGGGGCTGCCCACCGCCGGGCACCTGTTGTGGCTGGCCAGCCTGACGGCGTTAGCATTGACGCTGACGCCCTTTGCCATCGCCGCCGGGCTGAAGATCAGCGTTGGCGAGTGAACGAACGATCGCCGGGCTGGGAAGCGGCACCGGCGGCAGACTAGAGCTTTGAAATACAGAGCCTGATGATGAACTGGACTTGGTTTCACAAACTTGGCTCGCCCAAGTGGTTCTACGAGATCAGCGGACGCTGGCTGCCGTGGTTCGCCGTCGCTGCAATCGTGCTGATGGCTGCCGGCACCGTCTGGGGCCTGGCCTTCGCACCGCCGGACTACCAGCAGGGCAACAGCTTCCGGATCATCTATATCCACGTACCGGCGGCGTTCCTCGCCCAGTCCTGCTACGTCATGCTCGCCGTGGCCGGCGCCATCGGCCTGATCTGGAAAATGAAGATTGCCGACGTCGCCGTGCAGTGCGCCGCGCCCATCGGTGCCTGGATGACCTTCGTCGCGCTGGTCACCGGGGCCATCTGGGGCAAGCCGACCTGGGGCGCCTGGTGGGTCTGGGACGCACGCCTGACCTCGATGCTGATCCTGCTGTTCCTGTATTTCGGCATCATCGCCCTGGGCCAGGCCATCACCAACCGCGACAGCGCCGCCAAGGCCTGCGCCGTGCTGGCCATCGTCGGCGTGGTGAACATCCCGATCATCAAGTACTCGGTGGACTGGTGGAATACCCTGCACCAGCCGGCCACCTTCACCCTGACCGAAAAGCCGCCGATGCCGCCGGAGATGTGGATTCCGCTGCTGATGATGGTCGCCGGTTTCTACTGCTTCTTCGCCGTGGTGTTGATGATGCGCATGCGCCTGGAAGTGCTCAAGCGCGAAGCCCGCGCGAGCTGGGTGAAGGCCGAGGTGGAGCGCGTGCTATGAGTTTCGAGTCTTTCTCCGATTTCCTCGCCATGGGTCACCATGGCCCTTACGTGTGGTCCGCCTACGCCATCTGCGCGGTGGTCCTGGCGATCAACGTCGTCTCGCCCATCGTGGCGCGCCGGCGTTACCTGCAAGAAGAGGCGCGTCGTCTGCGCCGGGAGGCCAGCAAGTGAATCCGGTCCGCAAGAAGCGTCTGTACATCGTTCTCGCCATCGTTGCCGGTGTCGGTGTCGCCGTCAGCCTGGCGCTGTCGGCCCTGCAGGAAAATATCAATCTGTTCTACACCCCGACCCAGATCGCCAACGGCGAGGCGCCCCATGACACGCGCATCCGCGCCGGCGGCATGGTGGAGAAGGGCTCGCTCAAGCGTTCGGCGGATTCGCTGGACGTGGAATTCGTGGTCACCGACTTCGCCAAGGAAGTCACGGTGAAGTACCGCGGCATCCTCCCGGACCTGTTCCGCGAAGGGCAGGGCATCGTCGCCCTCGGCAAGATCAACGAGGCCGGCGTGCTGACCGCCGATGAAGTGCTGGCCAAGCACGACGAGAAATACATGCCGCCGGAAGTCACCAAGGCACTCAAGGACAGCGGCAAGCTGGAGCACTACGAAGCCAGCCAGAACGGTAATGCCGCGCCGCAACAAGGGAGCAACTGACGATGGTCCCCGAACTCGGCCACCTCTCGCTGATCCTCGCGCTGTGCATGGCGCTGGTGATGTCGTTCTTCCCGCTGATCGGCGCCTGGCGCGGCGATCGCCAGTGGATGAGCCTGGCGCGCCCGGCAGCCTGGGGGCAGTTCGCCTTCCTGCTGTTCTCCTTCGGCTGCCTGACCTGGGCCTTCCTCCACGATGATTTCTCGGTGGCCTACGTCGCCAGCAACTCCAACAGCGCGCTGCCCTGGTACTACAAGTTCAGCGCCGTGTGGGGCGCCCACGAAGGCTCGCTGCTGCTCTGGGCGCTGATCCTCGGCGGCTGGACCTTCGCTGTCTCGGTGTTCTCCCGCCAGTTGCCGGAAGTGATGCTGGCCCGCGTGCTGGCCGTGATGGGCATGATCAGCACCGGTTTCCTGCTGTTCCTGATCATCACCTCCAACCCCTTCAGCCGCCTGCTGCCGCAGGTGCCGGCCGACGGCAACGACCTCAACCCGCTGCTGCAGGACCCGGGCCTGATCATCCACCCGCCGATGCTCTACATGGGCTACGTGGGCTTCTCGGTGGCCTTCGCCTTCGCTATTGCCGCGCTGCTCGGCGGCCGCCTTGACGCCGCCTGGGCGCGCTGGTCGCGGCCCTGGACGCTGGTGGCCTGGACCTTCCTCGGCGTCGGTATCGTGCTGGGCTCCTGGTGGGCCTACTACGAGTTGGGCTGGGGCGGCTGGTGGTTCTGGGACCCGGTGGAAAACGCCTCGTTCATGCCCTGGCTGGTGGGCACCGCGCTGATCCACTCGCTGGCGGTGACCGAGAAGCGCGGCGTGTTCAAGAGCTGGACCGTGCTGCTGGCCATCGCGGCCTTCTCGCTGAGCCTGCTGGGCACGTTCCTGGTCCGTTCCGGTGTACTGACCTCGGTGCACGCCTTCGCCTCGGACCCCGAGCGCGGCGTGTTCATCCTGGCCTTCCTGCTGGTGGTGGTCGGCGGCTCGCTGACGCTGTTCGCCCTGCGCGCGCCAGTGGTCAAGAGCCAGGTCGGCTTCGCCCTGTGGTCCCGCGAGACCCTGCTGCTGCTGAACAACCTGATCCTGGTGGTCACCGCCTCGATGATCCTGCTGGGCACCCTCTACCCGCTGGTGCTCGATGCCATCAGCGGCGCCAAGCTGTCCGTCGGCCCGCCGTACTTCAACGCGCTGTTCGTGCCGCTGATCGCCATCCTCATGCTGGCCTTGGCGGTCGGTGTGCTGGTGCGCTGGAAGGACACTCCGACCCGCTGGCTGCGCAACATGCTCACCCCGGTGCTGATCGGCACCGTGGTGCTGGGTGGCCTCGGCAGCTTCCTGTATGGCGAGCTGCACTGGGAAGTGCTGACCGTGTTCATGCTGGCGGCCTGGGTGGTGCTGGCCGGTGTGCGTGACTTCTTCGACAAGGTCCGCCACAAGGGCGTGATCGCCGGTGCCGCGGGCCTGAACCGCAGCTACTGGGGCATGCAGCTGGCGCACTTCGGTATCGCCATCTGCGCCATCGGCGTGGTGCTGACCAGCCAGTTCAGCGCCCAGCGCGACCTGCGCATGGCGCCGGGCGAGTCGGTTGAGCTGGCGGGTTACCAGTTCCGCTTCGAAGGCACCCACCATTTCGAAGGTCCGAACTTCACCTCCGACAAGGGCACCATCCGCGTCACCCGCAAGGGCTCGGAAGTGGCCGTGCTGCACCCGGAGAAGCGCCTGTACAGCGTGCAGAACTCGATGATGACCGAGGCCGGTATCCACGGCAGCCTGACCCGCGACCTCTACGTCGCCCTGGGTGAGCCGCTGGACGACGGTGCCTGGGCCGTGCGCGTGCACATCAAGCCCTTCGTGCGCTTCATCTGGCTCGGCGGCCTGCTGATGGCCCTGGGCGGCGTGCTGGCGGCGCTCGACCGTCGCTACCGGCTGAAAGTGAAAACGCGTGTACGCGAGGCCCTGGGCCTCGCCGGACAGGGAGCCTGAGTGTGAAGCGTGCGATCCTGCTGTTGCCCCTGGCGATCTTCCTGGTCGTCGCGGTATTCCTCTTCCGTGGCCTGTGGCTGGACCCCAGCGAGCTGCCCTCGGCGCTGATCGGCAAGCCGTTCCCGGCGTTCTCCCTGCCCAGCGTCACCGAGCCGGGCAAGACCTACACCGAGGCCGATATCAAGGGCAAGCCGGCGCTGGTCAACGTCTGGGGCACCTGGTGCCCGACCTGCCGCTTCGAGCATCCGGTGCTGACCGACCTCGCCGCCAAGGGCGTGGTGATCTACGGCATCAACTACAAGGATGACGGCGCCGCCGCGCAGAAGTGGCTCAAGGAGCTGCACAACCCCTACCTGCTGAACATCGCCGACGCACAGGGCACCCTCGGCCTTGACCTGGGCGTCTACGGCGCGCCGGAGACCTACATCATCGACAAGGACGGCATCATCCGCCACAAGCTGGTTGGCGCCGTCGACGAGAAGGTCTGGCGCGAGCAGTTGGCGCCGATCTACCAGGGGCTGGTCGACGAGGCGCAAGGTAAATGAAGCGACTTCTTGCCGCCGCAGCGCTGGGCCTGGCTCTCACTGGTATCGCCCACGCGGCCATCGACACCTACGAGTTCGCCAACGACGCCGAGCGCGAACGTTTCCGCGACCTGACCACCGAGCTGCGTTGCCCCAAGTGCCAGAACCAGGACATCGCCGACTCCAACGCGCCGATCGCCGCCGACCTGCGCAAGCAGATCTACACCCAGATGGCGGCCGGCAAGAGCAACCAGCAGATCGTCGACTACATGGTCGACCGCTACGGCGAGTTCGTGCGCTACAAGCCCGAAGTCAGCGAGCGCACCTGGCTGCTCTGGTTCGGCCCCGCCGCGCTGCTGGGGCTGGGCGTGATCATCATCGGCGCCATCGTCGTGCGCCGCCGTCGCCCGGCCGCTGCCACTTCCACCACGCTGTCCGCCGAGGAGCAGGCGCGTCTCGACCAATTGCTGGATAACCAAGACAAATGATCGATTTCTGGCTCGCCGCCGGCCTGCTGTTGCTGGTAGCCCTGGCATTTCTCCTCGTCCCTCTGCTGCGTGGCCGCAAGGCCCAGGCCGAGGAAGACCGTACCGCCCTCAACGTCGCCCTGTACCAGGAACGCCTGGCAGAGCTGACCGCCCAGCGTGACGCCGGGACTCTCGACGACGCCCAGCTCGAAGCCGGCCGCGCCGAAGCGGCCCGCGAGCTGCTCTCCGATACCGAAGGTGCCAGCGAGGACCGTCGCTCGCGCCTGGGCCGTGCGGCGCCGATGATCGTCGCGCTGGTCCTGCCGTTCCTTGCCCTGGGCCTGTATCTGCACTGGGGCGCCAGCGACAAGGTCGCCCTGGCCCGCGAATTCGCCACCGCGCCGCATTCCATGGAAGAAATGACCACTCGCCTGGAGCGCGCGGTGCAGGCCCAGCCGGATTCCGCCGAGGGCTGGTACTTCCTCGGCCGCACCTACATGACCCAGAACCGCGCCGGCGACGCCGCCAAGGCCTTCGAGCAGGCCGCGCGCCTCTCCGGTCGCCAACCGGAAGTGCTCGGCCAGTGGGCCCAGGCGCTGTATTTCGCCGGTGACAAGGCGCTGACCCAGCAGGTCCGCGAGCTGGCCGACGAAGCCCTGAAGAAGGACCCACAGGAAGTCACCACCCTCGGTCTGCTCGGCATCGCCGCCTTCGAGGACGAGAAGTACGCCGACGCCATCGACTACTGGGGCCGCCTGGTTGCCGTGCTGCCGCAGGACGATCCGTCCCGCAGCGCCATTGCCGGTGGCGTCGAGCGCGCCCGCCAGCGCATGGTCGAGAAGGGCGAGACCCCGCCGGAGGCGCCTGCCGCTGCGCAGACCGCCGGTGTGACCCTGAAGGTGAAGGTCGACCTGACCGCCGCCGTGAAGGGCCAGGTCAAGCCGGACGACAGCGTGTTCGTTTTCGCCCGCGCTGTGAGCGGGCCGCCGATGCCGCTGGCGGTGAAGCGCCTGAAGGTCTCCGACCTGCCCAGCGAGGTTTCCCTCAGTGATGCCGACGCGATGATGCCGCAGCTCAAGCTCTCGCAGCATCCGCAGGTGCAGCTCGTCGCGCGGATCTCCCGCGCCGGCAATGCCATCACCGGCGAATGGATCGGACGCAGCGAAGCGTTGTCTACTGCCAACGCGGGCGAGCAGAGCGTCACCATCGACAGCCCGGATCAGAAGTAAGACGAACAAGAGAGGGTTGAGCGATGAAGGGCAGAGTGCTGGCGCTGGGCGCCATGCTGGTATTGGGTGGTTGTGTGGTGCAGCCGCAGCAACCTGAGCAGCCGCCACAACAGACGCCTCCGCCCGCGCATCCGACCACTCCGACACCGCCGCCCAAGCAGTCGTCTTCGCCGATCACCCCGCAGCCGAGCTCCGCACCGGCTGCCAAGCGCCCGACCCAGTTCGCCCCGCCGCCCGGTGGCAAGGGGCGCTGGGATGCCAGCCTGGGCGTCTACGTGATCCAGGGCCAGAAGGACCTCTACTACCGCCAGCGGACCTATTACCACTGGGACAACGGCTGGTACTGGGGCGTCGGCCCGCAAGGCCCGTGGACCGAGACCGACAGCAGCGGCGTGCCGCCGGGGCTGACGCGCAAGTACGCGCAATAACGCGGGCTTTTCGTAGGAGCGAGCTTGCTCGCGAACCGCTTGACGCCGGTGTCGCCGGGAGTCTCGTGCGCGAGCAAGCTCGCTCCTACAGGTTCCACCGAGGCGGCGCTCAATCGAACGTCCCCATCTCCGTCCCCAGCTCTATCACTTCCACCCGGTTGCGCCCACTGGCCTTGGCCTTGTACAGCGCCTTGTCCGCCGCCGCGTAGAGGCCCTCGTAGGTTCCCGGCATGCCGGCTTCCAGGCAGGCAATGCCGAAGCTGGCGGTGAGATAGAGCAGGCCGTCCTTCATCGGCAAGGGAGTTTCCTCCAGCAGACGGCGCACCTTTTCGGCGATGGTGCGCGCCTGCGGCTGCGAGGTGTCGGGCAACAGCAGCAGGAACTCCTCGCCACCCAGACGCGCCACGCTGTCGCCGGTGCGTGTGTAGTTGCGCAGGAGCGTGGCGGTATGGCGGATCACTTCATCGCCCAGTGGATGGCCATAGCGGTCGTTGATGAACTTGAAATGATCCAGGTCCACCATGAGCAGGCTGATGGGCGCCGGCTGGCGCGCGGCGCGGGACAGTTCCATGCCCACCAGCTGGTCGAACTGGCGGCGGTTGAACAACCCGGTCAGCGGGTCGTGGCCGGCGAGGTATTCCAGCTGGCGGTTCTTTTCCTCCAGTTCCAGCCGCTGTTGGCGGAGGAACTCGCGCTGGCGCAGGTTGCGCACATGGCCGTGCCAGAGGATCAGCGAAAGGATCACGCCGATGCCACAGATGGTCAGCCCGCCCATCTGGTTGGACAGGCGCAGCTGCGGATCGGCCTGGGTCAGGCCGATCGTCAGTTCGAAGGCGGCGAAGGCGAGAATGTAGAGGGTGACCGCCAGTCGGGGGCGCATCAGCAGGATCAGGGCGGCGGCCACCGAGGCCATCAGGAAGGGCGTGATGCTGCTGGTGACCTGTTGGTCTGCGCCGGTTATGGCGACGCCGAAGCCCAGCAGCAAGGCGCTGCCCAGGATGGTCAGCAGTTGCATGTACCACAGCGGCGCGCTGCGCCTGGGTGGTAAGGCGAGCCATGCCAGCAGCCCGAGCAGGGAGAAGAGTACCGCGACCGTGGCATGCACGCGGATGATGTCCATCCTCCAGCCGTCGTGCGCCGCGCTCGCCCCTTGCAGATTGAGCTTGAACACGATGATGTGGATCAGATCGAAGAGCACGGCCAGCGGTGCCGACAGATACAGCCGCCTGAGGTTTTCCCGGGCGATCGGCAGCGCCAGCGCGTCGTTGACCGCGATGGCGTGGTGCAGTCGCTGGAGCAACGTCCTGGACACGGGCTCTGGCCTCCTGCGCAAAGTGCCGGGCAGTTGCAGAATAGTCAGCCGCTGCCACGCTGTCGTGGCGATCGAGCCTGACGTGACCTGGCCTTGCATTGAGGGAGTCACAGGCCGCTATCGATAAATTTCCGACCCTGGCAACGAATTGGCCTGGAACATTGTCGGATAAGCCCTCTGCGGGCATAGTCCGCAACCCGGATCGCTCAAGGATATGCGTCATGAATAGAGTGCAAAGACTGCCGACGGAGCAGGGCCTGGATGCCGAGCGCGCCCTGCTGGACGCCACCTTTGCCGGCCAGCGTGACAGCGGCCTGCTGTTCTGGCGCCCACAGGAGCAGTCCCTGGTGATGCCGCGCCGGCTGAGTCGACTGGAAGGCTTTTCTGCCGCCGAGGCCGCGTGTGCCGGGCTGGGGTGGCCGATAGCCCTGCGCGACACCGGTGGCGAACCGGTACCGCAGTCCCCTGGCGTGCTCAATGTCGCACTGGTCTATGCGATCCCGCCGGGCGATAACGAGCAGACGCGTATCGAAACCGCCTATCTGCGCCTGTGCCAGCCGCTGTGCGACTGGTTGGCCGCCCTCGGCCTCGATCCGGGCCTGGGGGAAGTGGAGGGCGCCTTCTGCGATGGCCGCTACAACGTCAACCTGGGTGGTCGCAAGTTGGTGGGCACCGCCCAGCGCTGGCGCCGCCGGCCCAGCGACGGGCGCTATGTGGTCCTGGCCCACGGCGCGATCCTGATGGAAAACCAGCGCGAGCCGATGGTCGATGCGGTGAACGCCTTCTACGAGAATTGTGGGCTCGACGCCCGCGTGCGCGCCACCAGCCACGTGGCGCTGGATGAGCGGTACGAGCAGCCCTGGGACCAGGTTGACGCCCTGGCCGGGCAGTTCCAGCGGCACTTGCTGGCCGAGGGCGTGGCGCTGGATGTGTGATACGAACGACGTGGGTGGATATTCGCTTCGCCCCAACCCTTCCAAGGAGTCTTGATACATGGAACATGGGACGAATTACCTGCAATCCACGGTGGTCTTCCTGATCGCCGCGGTGTTCATGGTGCCGTTGGCCAAGCGCCTGCAGCTCGGCGCTGTGCTGGGTTACCTGCTCGCTGGGGTGATCATCGGGCCGTACCTGCTGGGCCTGATCGACAACCCGGAAAGCGTCGCCAGTCTTTCCGAGCTGGGTGTGGTGCTGCTGCTCTTCATCATCGGCCTGGAGCTGTCGCCCAAGCGCCTCTGGGTGATGCGCAAGCAGGTATTCGGCGTGGGCCTGGCACAGGTGCTGCTGACCGCCCTGGCACTGGGCAGCCTCGCCGTGCTGGTGTTTGAGCTGCCGGTGAATACCGCCGTGGTGATCGGCGGCGGCCTGGCGCTGTCGTCCACTGCCTTCGGCCTGCAGATCCTCGCGGAGCGCAAGGAACTCAACAGTCCCTATGGACGCCTGGCGTTCGCCATCCTGTTGTTCCAGGACATCGCCGCGATCCCGCTGATCGCCATGATCCCGCTGCTGGGCGCCCGCGCCGACACCCTCGCTCCCGGTGGCGATGTCGCCCATGTGATCGAAGTGGTGGGCAGCATCGCCGTGGTGGTGATCGGCGGGCGCTTCCTGCTGCGCCCGGTGTTCCGCTCGGTGGCGCGCACCGGTCAGGCTGACCTGTCCACCGCTACTGCCTTGCTGGTCGTGGTCGGTACGGCGTGGTTGATGGAGGAGGCCGGTGTATCCATGGGGCTGGGCGCCTTCCTCGCCGGCCTGTTGCTGGCGGATTCCGAGTACCGCCATGAACTGGAAGCGCAGATCGAACCCTTCAAGGGCCTGTTGCTGGGGCTGTTCTTCATCAGCGTGGGCATGAGTGCTGACCTCGGCCTGCTCAAGAACGAGCCGTTCCGGGTCATTGGCCTGACCCTGCTGCTGGTGGCGATCAAGCTGCCGCTGCTGTTCGTCATCGGCCGTCTGGCCGGTGGCCTGGACAAGGTATCGGCGCTGCGCCTGGGCGTGCTGCTCGGTGCCGGTGGCGAATTCGCCTTCGTGGTGTTCAAGCTGGCGGCGGCGCAGGGTCTGATGGATGCCGACATGCATTCGCTGCTGGTGCTGGGCATCACCCTGTCCATGGCGATGACGCCGCTGATGGTGCTGGCCCTCGCACGCAGCATCAAACCCAAGCCCGAGGTACTGCGAGAGCCGCCGCCGGAGTACAGCCAACTGCCGGACGACGCGCCGCGCGTGGTGATCGCCGGTATGGGCCGGATGGGCCAGGTGGTTGCCCGTATCATGCGCGCCCAGGGCGTGCCCTTCGTCGCGCTGGATACCTCGGTGGACACCATCGAACTGACCCGCAGCTACGGCAATATCCCGATCTTCTACGGCGACCCGCTGCGCCCGGAAATCCTCCGGGCAGCCCAGGTGGAGAAGGCCGAGTTCTTCGTCGTCGCCACCGACGACCCGCAGACCAACATCGAGACCGCGCGCCTGGTGCGCAAGCTCTACCCGCACATCAAGGTCATCGGCCGGGCGCGTAACCGCCAGCACGTCTATCACCTGCTGGACGCCGACGCGACGCCGGTGCGCGAAACCTTCCACTCGAGCCTGGAAATGAGCCGCCTGCTGCTCACCGGCCTGGGCCTGAACGAAGAGCAGGTCGGCGCGCGCATCCGCCGCTTCAAGCGCCACGACGAGGCGGTGCTGATGGCCCAGTACCGCGTCTACGACGACGAGAAAGCCGTGGTCCAGACTGCCCGCGAGGCACGCAAGGAACTGGAAACCCTGTTCGAGGCTGACCACCTGGAAGACCAGGGTATCGGCCACCACTGACGGGCCATTCCGCGCATCGATAGTGCTGGGGCGGGCTGCCCGCCCCGGCGCATCCTCGGGTCTTCGCAACGGAGGCCCCATCGATGAGCGACTACCGCACCTTTATCCGGGAGGACCGCGACGGCGTAGCCGTGGTGAGCTTCCGTCACCCGCCGATCAACCTGATCGACCGCGCCATGGTCATCGACCTGCTGCACCTGGCCGATGAGCTCGAGCGCAATGCCGATATCCGCGTGGTGTTGTTCCGCAGCAGCAACCCGGACTTCTTCCTTGCCCATTACGACCTCGGCAGCCAGCTCGACGCGCCGCCGATGAAGCTGCCCGTCGGCATGGCCAGCCCGCTCAGTGCGCTGTTCAGCCGCTTCAGCCGGCTGCCGCAGGTGACCATTGGCGAGTTGCGCGGCCGCGCGCGTGGCGCCGGCAGCGAATTCCTCCTGGCGCTGGATATGCGCTTCGCTTCCCGGGAGCGCGCTCTGCTCGGCCAGCCGGAGGTCGCGGTTGGTTTGTTGCCTGGCGCGGGCGGTACGGTGCGCCTGGCACAGATGCTCGGGCGGGGCAGGGCGCTGGAGGTCTGCCTGGGTGGCGAGGACTTCGATGCGGACACGGCAGAGCGCTACGGCTGGATCAACCGGGCACTGGCGGACGCGGAACTGGAAGGATTCTGCGAGGCCCTGGCGCGACGGATCGCGGCCTTCCCGGCGGCGGGCATCGCCCATGTGAAGGCGGTGGTGGATCAGGTGACGGCGGCGGATCAGGCGGCGCTGGCGGAGGAATCGCAGCGCTTCGTCGGTGACATGTCTGCACCCGGAACGGTGGAGCGGGTGCGCTGGATGATGGACAACGGTGGCCAGCGGGACGGGGAGCTCGAACGCGACCTGGGGGCTGCGCTCGGGCGCTACCCGGGCTGAATCGCTGGCGAGGACGGCGTCACGCGGTCTTCGCCAGGATCGGCTCGTTCGCCACGGCGACCAGTATCGGCCGGGCCAATTGATGCTTGACCGCCGGACGCGGCTGGCGGCTGACCGAGGGGCGACGGTCGGGGATGACCACGGCCGAGCCCGGCGAGCGCAGGGTCAGCACGGCAATGACGCTGAGCAGCACGACGGCGGCGAGCACGATGCTGGCCAGGGCGACGTAAAGCAGCAGCTCCACCAGGGAGCCAACGAGCAGCAGGAAATCGAGAATGACTTGCATGGTGGTGTCCTCTTGACGATCCGTTGGGGGCGTCTCGCGAGTAGCTCGTTCGCCCCTGCGGCCCGACTGCGGGGCCGGCGAATCTCCTGCCAGCGAGTTGATGGGGCAAAGATGCCGCGCACGGACTATCAAGAGAACTGAATGCGTCGACTGGTGACTATCGACGTTATCGATAACGGCTGGAAGCCGCAGTTTAGAGAGGCACCCTGGCTAATTTCGGGCGCCTGCGACCTTGGTCTCGTAGACGCTCAGAACTTCTCGCCCGGCTGCAGGAAGCGCCACTGGCCGGCGGGCAGCTTGCCCATGGCCACGCCGCCCAGGCGCAGGCGGCGGATCGACAGGGCATGCAGGCCTACGGCGCGGCACATGGCGCCGATCTGGCCGGGGCGGAACTGCTTGCCGGCGAAGCGCAGGCGGTTCTCGCTCTGCCAACTGACCTTCAGCGGCGGCAGCTCGCGGCCGTCGATGACCAGGCCACGGCACAGGCGCTTCAGGCCATTGTCGGCAATCTGCCCGCTGACCTCGACCACGTACTCGTGCTCGATGTTGTCCGCCTCGTCCACCAGCCGGCGCTGCACGCCGCGGCTCTGGGTGTAGACGAGCAGGCCGCTGGCGTCGGTCTCCAGCACCGTGGTGTTGAACTGGTGGCCGAAGTGCTTGCGCAGCAGGCGCTGCTGCAGGTTGTCCTCGGCCCAGCGCTTGTCCGGCGTCAGCAGTTGCTGGGCGGAGTTGGCGCCGTTGCCGCTGCCCAGGCCGACCGGCTTGTGCACCAGGATGGTCACCGGCGGAATCGGGTCGGCGGAGGCACCCGGCAGCAGTTCGATGCGCTGGGCGTCGACCTTGAATTGCGGTTCTTCCACGCGCTGGCCGTCCACCGTGACCCAGCCGCCCTCGATGTACAGCTCGGCTTCGCGGCGCGAACAGGGCAGCAGCTCGGCGAGGCGCTTGGACAGGCGGATGGCTTCGGACATTTCGGGTAACCAGGCAGGGGAAAGCGATCATTGTAACCGCAAGCCGGTGGAATGATCCGCGCGGCTTCCGGTCACAACTCCAGAGCAAGCAATGAGGAAGCGCGATGCGGATCACCCTGATCGACGGCCTGGGCTGGGACCTGGACGAACACGGCAGCGGCGGCCTGATCAACAAGCGTGGCGAGAAGGTGCACCTGCGCCAGGGCGACATGGACGGCGCGTGCGGGCCGTACTGCCTGGTGATGGCGATGCTGGCGCGCAACCAGCTCGGCCGGCGCGCGGCCAAGGGCCTGGCGCCGGTGGATTCGCGCACCCGCTACGGGCGGCTGATGGAGGCGTTGAACGCGCACGAGACCCTGGTGCGCGTTGGCACCACCGGCGCGGATCTGCTGGAGCTGCTCAAGGTCATCAGCGACAAGGAATACCGCGTCGAACGCGGCAACGGTACGCGGATGGTCGAGCTGACCCGGCGGCACCTCGACGAGAATATCCCGGTGGTGCTGGGCTTCCACGGCCGCAAGGACAGCGATATCCGCCACTGGTGCCTGGCGGTGGGGATGAGCGACGACGCCTTTTTCCTTCTCGACCCGGCGCACGACCTGCAGCGCGGGCTGGCCTGGAACGCGGTGCTCACCACCCAGGCCAATGGTTCGCGCTTCGGTTATCGCTACCTCAACGCGAAAGGTACCTGGGCGGTGACGCTCAAGGAAATGGTGGCGCTGCTCTAGGCCTTTGCTGGTGTGGCAGGGCTCAGCGAGTGAAGCGGAACAGGTTGTAGCCACCCAGTTGCTCGGGTACCAGCAGCACGAAACCGTCGTGCGAGTTGCGCACCACGCCGACCACGTCGGTCTCGCGCGCCGCCGCCTGCTCCAGGCCGCTGTAACCCACCTGCGGGTCGTCGTTCACCGAAGCGCCGCCGACGAATACCAGCTGCTTGTCGTCCAGGCGTTGCAGATAGCCGCTGATGCGCTGCGAACCGCTGGTCTTCTCCAGGTACAGGCCCTTGGGCGTTTGCCGCACCGAGCACTTGAAGTTCGGGTAGCCGTACAGCGCTTCCGTTTCGATCTGCACCGAGCGGCATTTCCAGTTCCCGGTCAGGGCCGCGTCGGCCAGTGGTTCGGGATCTTCCAGCACGATGCGGTACAGATTCAGCGCTTCGTTGCGGGTGGTCTCGTCTTCGCTCTGCTGGAGCTGGTCGAGCAGGCGCTTGACCTCGCCATCGAGGGTCGTCAGGCGCTGCTGGTCGGCAGCGTTGACCACGGCGGGCCAGACGATCGCGGTGTCGTCGGCGAAGGCCAACGGGGAGAGCAGCAGGCCGGCGGCGAGCAGGGCAGCGGTGAGGGAGCAGCGTTTCGACATCTTGTGCATTCCATTGCAGGAGGAAATCCCGCGGCGCGCGCCGCGGGCGAGAGGTTTCAGGGGGCGTCCTGAACTGGTGGCTCGATGGGCGGAGCGACGGGCGCCTCGCGCTCGTGGACCCAGGACATGAACAGCTCGTAGCCCAGCGCCAGTACCACCGGGCCGACGAACAGGCCGATGATGCCATTGCTGAGCATGCCGCCCAGGGCGCCGATCAGGATCACCGGCATCGGCACCTTGCCGCCGCGGCCGAACATCAGCGGCTTGAGGACGTTGTCGGAGAGGCCGCCGGCCATGGTCCAGATCGTGAACAGGATGGCGACCAGCAGCGAATCGTTGGTCATGAACACATAGATGATCGCCGGGATGGTGATCAGCACCACCGGCAACTGGGTGATGCCCAGCAACAGGACGCCCAGGGCCAGCAGGCCGGCGCCGGGGATGCCCATGACGACGAAGCCCAGGCCGAGGATCATGGTCTGGATGAAGGCCACGCCGACCACGCCCTGGGCTACCGCTCGGATGGTGCCGGTGCATAACTCGGCCAGCCCCGGCCCGCGGTCCGGGCCGGAGATACGGATGGCGATATCGCAGGAGGTTCGGCTGCCCAGTTCGCCGTAGGCCATGATCACCCCGGCAATGACGAACGCGGCGAGGAACTGCATCAGGCCCATGCCCGCACCCGCCGCCTGACCCGCCAGGGTTTTGGCGACGCCCTGCAGGTGCGGGGCCATCTGGTGCACCACACCCATGAAGTCGGTGGCCACGCGTGTCCAGAAGGGATAGACGTACTGGCCGATCACCGGCCAGGTCTGCACCGAGTCGGGCGGCAGAGGTATCTGCAGGGTTCGGTTCTGGATCGCGTGCACCAGGTCGCGCACCGAATCGGCCATCGACATGCCGATCACCACCACCGGCACCAGCAGGATCACCAGGCCGAGGATCACGATCAGCGTTGCCGCGCTGTTGGGCCGTCCGCCTAGCCAGCCGCTGAGCAACTGATGCAGCGGGTAGAGGGTGATGGCGAGGATCACCGACCAGAGCATGAGGTCGAGGAAGGGATGGAAGATGCGGAAGCAGAACAGCGCCAGCAACAGGATCAGGCCGGCGCGGATCAGCACATCGAGCAGGTTGCGCGACAGCAGCTTTTCCGGGGAGGGCAGCATGGGGTGCTCCTTGCAGCGGGCGCGACGTGGCCCAGTCCTTAACTATCGGCGGACTCTGCCCGAGTGCAAGGTGTTCAGGCAATAAAGGAAGTTCGGTATTGCGGGGAGGATCGTGAAAAGCGCGGAGGTGGAGCGGGGGAGGCGGGCAGCCTGCCGAGGTTCGGCAGGCTTGCCAGCGGGTATTACTTCTTGCCGAGGCTGATGTGGCGGCTCGGTGCGCCGTAGTTCTGACCGGTCACGCCCTTGGCGATCTGCTGGATCTCACCGCCGGAGTTCAGGAAGGCGGCGATCTGGGCTTCCAGGGCTTCGCTGGTCGCGGTAGCGGCGGGAGCCTTGGGGGCGGCTTTCTGGCGGGTGGAGGGCTTGGTAGTCATATCTGCCATACCTGTCTGCGCAAATTGGCCGCCCATTGTACATCAAACGAGCAGCTTTCGGGGCGGTCATGGAACGAACGGTCCCATTCGGCTGCGTGAATCGTCCTTCGCGCGCGGTGTGGCGGCAGTGCTACCCTCTGCGCACTCCGGCCTTTCAGAGCCTGCCATGTCCCTGCTGTCGTCCCGCCAGCGCAATGCCTTGCGCCTGGCTCGCTCGTTCCTCGCACCTTACCGCTGGCGTGCCCTTGGCGCGTTGCTGGCGCTGCTGTTCACCGCCGCTATCACCCTGTCCCTGGGGCAGGGCATCCGCCTGCTGGTGGACCAGGGCTTCATCACCCAGTCCGAACAGCTGCTCACCCGCGCCATCGGTATCTTCTTCGCCCTGGTGCTGTGCCTGGCAGTGGGCACCTTCGTGCGCTTCTACCTGGTGTCGTGGATTGGCGAGCGGTTCGTCGCGGACATCCGCCAGCGCGTGTTCGACCACCTGATCGAGTTGCATCCCGGCTTCTACGAGAACAACCGCGCCTCGGAAATCCAGTCGCGGCTGACCGCCGACACCACGCTGCTGCAGTCGGTGATCGGCTCCTCGCTGTCGATGGCGCTGCGCAATGTGCTGATGCTGCTGGGCGGGGTGATCCTGATGTTCTTCACCAACGCCAAGCTGACCAGCATCGTGGTTGCATCGCTGCCGCTGGTGATCGCGCCGATCCTGCTGTTCGGCCGCCGCGTGCGCAGCCTGTCGCGGCTCAGCCAGGATCGCGTGGCGGACGTCGGCAGCTACGTCGGCGAGTCCCTCGGTCAGATCAAGACGGTGCAGGCCTACAACCACCAGGCGCAGGACCGCGCACGCTTCGGGCGCACGGTGGAAGACGCCTTCGACACCGCGCGCAAGCGCATCATGCAGCGCTCCTGGCTGGTCAGCGTGGTGATCCTGCTGGTACTTGGCGCAGTGGGGGTGATGCTCTGGGTCGGCGGCATGGACGTGATCGCCGGGCGCATCAGCCCCGGCGACCTCGCTGCCTTCGTGTTCTACAGCCTGATCGTCGGCATGGCCTTCGGCACGCTGAGCGAGGTGATTGGAGAGTTGCAGCGCGCTGCCGGTGCGGCCGAGCGCATCGCCGAGCTATTGCGGGCGCGCAGTGAAATCCACGCACCGGCCAGCGACCTGCTGCGTTTGCCCGAGCGCATTGTCGGCAGCATCGATCTGCAGGGCGTGCATTTCGCCTATCCGTCGCGCCCGGAGCAATGGGCCATCGATGGCATCGACCTGCGTGTGGAACCGGGCGAAACCCTGGCGCTGGTGGGGCCGTCGGGCGCGGGCAAGTCCACCCTGTTCGATCTGCTGCTGCGCTTCTACGACCCGCAGCAGGGGCGCATCCTGATCGACGGGCAGCCGATCGCACGGCTTGATCCGGCGGACCTGCGCCGAAGCTTCGCGCTGGTTTCGCAGAACCCGGCGCTGTTCTTCGGCACGGTGGAGGAGAACATCCGCTACGGCCGCCCCGGCGCCAGCGATGCCGAAGTGGAGGCTGCCGCCCGTGCAGCCCACGCCCACGAATTTATCCTGCGTCTGCCCGAGGGTTATCAGACTCATCTGGGGGAGAGCGGCCAGGGGCTTTCCGGCGGGCAGCGCCAGCGCCTGGCGATTGCCCGTGCGTTGCTGGTGGACGCGCCTATCCTGTTGCTGGACGAAGCCACCAGCGCGCTGGACGCCGAGAGCGAACACCTGATCCAGCAGGCGTTGCCGGGGCTGATGCGTGACCGCACCACGCTGGTGATCGCCCACCGCCTGGCCACGGTGCTCAATGCCGACCGCATCGCGGTGATCGAGCACGGTCGCCTGGTGGCGCTGGGGCGGCACACCGAACTGGTGGTCAGCAGCCCCCTGTATGCGCGCCTTGCCGAACTCCAGTTCGGCCAGAAGGAACACAGCCTTTAGGAGCGAGCTTGCTCGCGAACTGCTTAACTGCGGAGCTGCTGCACAGCCTGGTTCGCGAGCAAGGGCTGGGCGCCCCCCTCGGTCCTACATAAAGCCGGCGTTCGGCGGCTTGAGGCGCATCCTTGCGCCAATGCGCGTAGAATGCTCGCCCCGTTCACGAGGTAAGCGTCATGGCAGTCATAGGTCGGTTCAATTCGTTGCAGGTGGCCAAGCACACCGATTTCGGTCTCTACCTGGATGGCGAGAGCCACGGCGAAATCCTGCTGCCCAAGCGCTACGTGCCGAAGAACGAACCCACCGAGGTGGGCGACTGGCTGAACGTGTTCATCTACCTGGACAGCGAAGACCGTCTGATCGCCACCACCCAGAAGCCCAAGGTGCAGGTCGGCGGTTTTGCCAGCCTCAAGGTGGTGGAGGTCAATCGCATCGGCCTGTTCCTCGACTGGGGGCTGCCCAAGGACCTGCTCCTGCCGCACTCGGAAGAGAAACGTCCGCTGCAGGTTGGCGATTACTGCGTGGTCTACGTCTACCTCGACGAGCGCAGCCGCCGCATCACCGCCACCGCGCGCCTGGACCGCTACCTGGACAACACCCCGGCGAACTACAAGGCCGGCCAGGAAGTCGACCTGCTGGTCGTCGAGCGCACCGACCTGGGCTACAAGGCGATCATCGAAGGCAAGCACTGGGGGCTGATCCACAAGAACGAAGCGTTCAAGTTCCTGCGTGGCGGCCTGCGTGAGAAGGGCTACATCAAGGAAATGCGCGCCGACGGCAAGATCAGCCTGAGCCTGCAGCCGGCCGGCGCGGGGCTCTCGGATGCCCTGAGCGAGAAGATCCTCCAGGCTCTGCGCGATGCCGGCGGCAAGCTGGCGATCAGCGACAAGAGCCCGCCAGAGCTGATCGCGCAGCAGTTCGGCGTCAGCAAGGGCAACTTCAAGAAGGCCATCGGCGGCCTGTTCAAGCAGGGCCTGATCGTCATCCACGACGATCGCATCGAGCTGGCCTGACGGCTCAGCCGCGCCCGCGGACGATGGACTCGGCCACCGCGCAACGCGGCTCGGCCGGGGCCAGCGAGCCCATGCGCTGCAGGTCGACCGGCGTGCCCGGCTCGGCCTTCAGCTGGCGACGCAGGTCGTCGAACACCCGGTCATGCTCCTTGCGAAAGCGCAGTACCGGCCCGCTGCAGACCCGCAGGCCGTGCCGTCGCAAAATGCGCGTGGCGCTGCCGGCGAAGTTGAAGGCGAGGTCGCCGGGGAGTTCGAAGCCGTCATTGAAGGGCTGGCCGTCGATTTCGCCATCCAGCTCGAACTTCACTGTCGCATCACGGCTGGCGGCATTTTCCACGACGTAGCTCATGCGAATTCGGTACTGCTGCCGATCGAGGCCGGCGGTGGAGTGGATGGTGACCTGAGCGGGAACGGTCATTTTTTCTCCTGGTAACGCCAGCCCGCGACCGAAGCCGCGGGCGTTCGATATTGGGCTCAGAGGCTCAGCTGTCCGGAATAGAGACCGTAGCCGGCGCCCAGCGTTGCGGCCAGCAGGACGGCAAAGATCAGCCCTTCCGCCTTGCTGAACGCGCGTTCGCCGCGCTCGCGCTTGGCCATGATGAACAGCACCACGCCCGGGGTGTAGAGCAGCGCCGAGAGCAGCAGGTGATCCATGCCGCCGGCATACACCAGCCACAGGCTGTAGATGAGGGCGATGGCGCCGATTACCAGGTCCTTGCGGCGCTCGCGCAGCAGGCCTTCATAGTCTTCTCCGCGCAGGCACAGCAGCACGGCGTAGCCGGCGGAGAACAGGTAAGGCAGCAGCGCCATGGATGCGGCCAGGTACACCAGACTGGTGTAGGTGCTGGCGGCGAACAGGGTGACGATCAGGAATACCTGCACCGTGGCGTTGCTCAGCCACAGCGCGTTGACCGGCACGTCCGCTTTGCTCTCCCGGGCGAGGAACCTGGGCATGGTGTGGTCCTGGGCAGCGGCGAACATGATTTCCGCGCTCAGCAGAATCCACGCCAGTAGCGCGCCGAACAGCGAGACGACCAGCCCGGCGATGATCAGCACGGCGCCCCAGTGACCGACCACGTGCTCCAGCACGTAGGCCATGGACGGGTTGGGCAAGCCGGCCAGTTGCGCCTGGTTCATCATGCCCATGGACAGCACGTTCACCAGCACCAGCAGCGCCATTACCGAGACGAAGCCGATCACCGTGGCGGTGCCGACATCCGAGCGCTTCTTCGCGTGGCCTGAGTACAGGTTGGCGCCCTCGATGCCGATGAACACCCAGACGGTGATCAGCATCATGTTGCGTACCTGGCTCATCACGCTGTCGAAATCGACATGACCGTGGCCCCAGAAATCGGCAGTGAACAGGTCCATGTCGAACGCCACCAGGCCGATCAGGATGAACAGGACGATGGGTACGACCTTGGCGACCGTGGTGATCTGATTGATGAAGGCCGCTTGCTTGATCCCGCGCAGGATCAGGAAGTGCAGGCTCCACAGCAGCAGGGATGAGCAGACGAAGGCAATGGCGGTATTGCCCTCGCCGAACACCGGAAAGAAGTAGCCCAGCGCGCTGAAGATCAGCACGAAGTAGCTGACATTGCCGAGCATGGAACTGAGCCAGTAGCCCCATGCCGAATTGAAGCCGATGTAGTCGCCAAAGCCCGCCTTGGCGTAGGCGTAGACGCCGGCATCGAGTTCCGGCTTGCGGTTGGACAGGCTCTGGAAGACGAAGGCGAGCATCAGCATGCCGATACCGCTGATGGCCCAGCCGATGAGAACAGCGCCGGGGCTGGCGCTTTTCGCGACATTCTGCGGCAGCGAGAAGATGCCGCCACCGATCATGGAGCCGACCACCAGGGCGGTGAGTGCAGCCAGGCCGAGTTTCTGGTTGGGCGATGTGGTCATTTCCCAGCCTCCTGAATGTGAATGGATTCGCATATTTTCGAATCCGCTCGGAGGCACTCGGCTGATGTATATCAATAGCAAGCTAACGGTTTCTGAACCGACCCTGAACGAGTTCTGTTGCGGTTCAACAGCGCGCAGGGCGAAGGCCGCGGGTCACCAGAGCCGCGGAGAAGAGACTGGCGCTTGCCGCTACATCATGTGGCGGAAGCGATTCCAGGCCTGCTCGACGGAGAGCCACCAGGCCGGCATGGCGCTGCCGAAGCCGGCGATCTCCAGGCGCGGGTGGTGGCGCACCACCATGTCCAGCACCGGTTCCTGCTCGGGCTTCACGTCGACGAAGAACACGTGGCGGCCTTGCTGCAGGTTGCCCTGGAAGCGGCGCACGTCGCCACTGGGGCGTTGCAGGCCGAAGAAGCTGCTTTCCCACAGGCTGAAGCCCAGCAGCACCGCGGCGAGGAAGACCACGGGGATCCAGCCGGCCGCCGTCTGCGTCCAGCCACTCAGGTAGCCGACAACCAGTACCAGCACGGCCAGTGCGGCACCGATCACCAGGCCGATCTTGCCCCAGTGCACCACGTCTTTCTTCATCACCGACGGCACTTCATGCAGGCGGTGCTCTTCCAGTTCCGCGTCGCTGTCGCTGAGCACATGCATCTGCTCGATGCCGATGCCGCTTTCGGAAAGCTCCTGCTCGACCTGTTCCAGGTCGTCCAGGTTGTCGCTGATGTAGTAATGCCTGTTCATGACGAACCTCGCGCCCCTCGGAAATAAAAGATCCCCCCAGGGTTTCGTCCGTGATCTGCCGCGTTTCCCGGCAAATCTCCGGCGTTCGAAGAATGTCGTCGTGCACCAGTCTAACACCGGGCTGGCGTGGCTCGCGGGGCGCTGCCGGGCGGTCGCGGGCTTGCCAGGCGGCGTGGGAGGGCAGAGGATGCCGGTCTCACTCCCTGGCGACGAGGCCAAGATGATCCGCGAGATTCTCAGGATGGGCGACGAGCGCCTGCTGCGCATCGCCCCGCCAGTGCCCGAGTCGATGATCGGTAGCGCCGAGTTGCAGCAACTGATCGACGACATGTTCGAGACCATGCATCACGTTGGTGGCGTTGGCCTGGCCGCGCCGCAGATCGGCGTGGACCTGCAGTTGGTGATCTTCGGTTTCGAGCGCAGCGAGCGCTATCCGGATGCACCGGCGGTACCACCGACCATCCTGCTCAACCCACTGATCACGCCTATCGGCGACGAGCTGGAGGAGGGCTGGGAAGGCTGCCTCTCGGTCCCCGGCCTGCGTGGTGCGGTGGACCGTTACCGGGCTATCCGCTACCAGGGCGTCGATCCCCAGGGCCAGCCCATCGACCGTACGGTGGAGGGCTTCCATGCGCGGGTGGTGCAGCACGAGTGCGACCACCTGATCGGCCGGCTGTATCCGTCGCGTATCACCGATTTCAGCAAATTCGGCTTCACCGAGGTGCTGTTCCCCGGGCTCGATCCGAACGCGGATGACTGACGGCAGCTTGAGCTGTTCTCCGTAGGAGTGAACTTGCTCCTACAGCAGGTGATGGTTCTGCGCGCGATTGCAGGAGCGGGCTTTTCCAGAGCCGAGGGCGGTGCCGCCCTCAACTTTCCTCGTCGAGTTGGTAACGGGTCGGCACCAGGCTCTCCTTGATCTTGCGCAGGTGCGGCTGGAAATCCACGCCGCGGCGCAGGGTCACGCCGGTGGCGAGCACGTCGAGCACGGTGAGCTGGATGATCCTTGAGGTCATCGGCATATAGATGTCGGTGTCCTCGGGCAGCGGGATGTCCAGGCTCAAGGTGCTGGCGCGGGCCAGCGGCGAGTCCGCGGCGGTCAGGCCGAGTACCGAGGCGCCGTTCTGTCGCGCCAGGTGGGCCACGTCCACCAGCTCGCGGGTGCGCCCGGTGTAGGAAATCACCACGAACAGGTCGCCGGTGTGTGCTACCGAGGCGATCATCCGCTGCATCAGCACATCGCTCTGCGCTGACACCGCCAGGTTGAAGCGAAAGAATTTGTGCTGCGCGTCGAGGGCCACCGAGCTGGACGCGCCAAGGCCGAAGAAGTGGATCTGCCGGGCCTGGATCAACAGGTCCACGGCGCGGTCGATCACCTTCGGGTCGAGCAGCTTGTGGGCACTGTCCAGCGAGGCGATGGTGCTGCTGAATATCTTGCGCGTGTAGGCCTCGGGGCCGTCGTCGGCCGCCACGGCCTGGGTCACGAAGGCTGCGCCGCTGGCGAGGCTTTGTGCCAGTTGGATCTTCAGCTCCGGGTAGCCACTCATGCCGAAGGAGCGGCAGAAGCGATTCACCGTCGGCTCGCTGACACTCGATGCCTGGGCCAGCGCGGCGATGCTGAAGCGCGTGGCCTGCTGCGGGTCGTGCAGGATCACCTGGGCGACCTTGCGCTCGGCCTTGTTCAGCTCTTCCAGACGGCTCTGGATCTGCTCCAGCAGGTTTTTCATCCGTGCTCCTTGGGCAATCGACGGTTGACCGGGTAGGTGCGGCCAGCGGCGCTATCCTAACGTCAGGCTGGCAAGCGACCAACAACGGCGCGAGACGGCAGAATTATGTTGTTTAATTACTACATATTTGTCTTAATGCCGGCGTAGAAGGCTAACTATCGTTCAAAATTTGGTTGGTAACAACAAATGCCTGAAGTCCGCGTTCTGCCCTGCACCCTTGCGCTGTTCGGCGCCCTGGGTGATCTCGCCCTGCGCAAACTGCTGCCGGCGCTCTACCAGCTCGACCGCGAAGACCTGCTGCACCGCGATACCCGCATTCTCGCCCTGGCCCGCGATGACGGCGCCACGGAAGAGCCATTGGCAACCATTGAACGCCGTCTGCGCCAGTATGTCCCGGCGAAAGAGTGGGATGAACAGGTCTGGGCCCGCTTCCAGGCGCGCCTGCATCACCTGAGCATGGACTTCCTCGATGCCGGCTCCTACCAGGCGCTGGCCGAGCTGGTGGGCGACGAGAAGACCCTGGTTGCCTACTTCGCCACCGCCGCCTCGGTGTTCGGCGGCATCTGCGAGAACCTTGCCGCTGCCGGCCTTGCCGAACGCACCCGGGTGGTGCTGGAGAAGCCCATCGGCCACGACCTGGAATCGTCCCGTGCGGTGAATGACGCCGTGGCACGTTTCTTCCCGGAAAACCGCATCTACCGGATCGATCACTACCTGGGCAAGGAGACGGTGCAGAACCTCATCGCGCTGCGCTTCGCCAACAGCCTGTTCGAGACTCAGTGGAACCAGAACCACATCTCCCACGTGGAGATCACCGTGGCCGAGAAGGTCGGTATCGAGGGCCGCTGGGGCTACTTCGACAAGGCCGGCCAGCTGCGCGACATGGTGCAGAACCACCTGCTGCAACTGCTCTGCCTGATCGCCATGGACCCGCCGGCCAACCTCACCGCCGACAGCATCCGCGACGAGAAGGTGAAGGTGTTGCGCGCGCTGGAGCCCATCGCTCCCGAGCAACTGGCGACCCGCGTGGTGCGCGGCCAGTACACGGCCGGCTACATCGACGGCAAGCCCGTGCCGGGCTACCTCGCCGAGGAAAATGCCAACCCCAACAGCGACGCCGAGACCTTCGTCGCCCTGCGCGTGGATATCCGCAACTGGCGCTGGTCCGGCGTGCCGTTCTACCTGCGCACCGGCAAGCGCATGCCGCAGAAGCACTCGCAGATCGTCATCCACTTCAAGGAACCGCCGCACTACATTTTCGCCCCGGAGCAGCGTTCGCTGATCAGCAACCGGCTGATCATCCGCCTGCAACCGGACGAGGGCATTTCCCTGCAGGTGATGACCAAGGACCAGGGCCTGGGCAAGGGCATGCAACTGCGCACCGGCCCGCTGCAACTGAATTTCTCCGAAACCTTCCAGACCGCCCGTACGCCGGATGCCTATGAGCGATTGTTGCTGGAAGTCACCCAGGGCAATCAGAACCTGTTTGTCCGCAAGGACGAGATCGAGGCCGCCTGGACATGGTGCGATGGCCTGATCGACGGCTGGGGCCGACTGGGCGAGGAGCCCAAGCCTTACCCGGCTGGAAGCTGGGGACCGCAGGCCTCGGTTGCCCTGATCGCTCGCGACGGGAGGGACTGGTATGGCGATCTTTGAACCGACACTGAAAGAAGGCATGGCCTGGAAGACCTGGAACAACGCCGCCGAGCAGGCCCGCGGCCTCGCCGAAGTGGTAGCCGACGCGCTGCGCGAGGCGCTGATCGAGCGCGGCCGCGCATTGCTGGTGGTGTCCGGCGGGCGCAGTCCGGTGGCTTTCCTCGAAGCCCTGAGCGGCGCGGTACTGGACTGGTCGAAAGTGGCCGTCAGCATCGCCGACGAGCGCTGGGTGCCCGAGTCGCACCCTGACAGCAATGCTGGCCTGCTGCGCCGCCATCTGCTCAAGGGCGCGGCAGGCAAGGCGCAGTTCATCGGCCTGTATCAGCCGGCGAGCAGCCTTGAGGAGGCGGCCGACAAGACCGATCGTTTCCTCCATGAGCTGACGCTGCCGATCGATGTGCTGGTGCTGGGCATGGGCGACGACGGCCACACGGCTTCGCTGTTCCCAGGCAGCACCAACCTGGTCGAGGCGCTTGACCCTGCCGGCACACGGCGATGCCTGCCGATGTGGGCGCCGACCGTGCCGCATCAGCGCCTGACGCTCACCCGAGCCGTGTTGCAGGGCGCGCGGGTGCAGATCCTGGCCATCCAGGGCGAATCCAAGCTGGCCACGCTGAGTCAGGCGCTCAGCGATAACGACGACCAGCGCATGCCGGTCAATGCATTCCTGCGTTCACCTCTTTCGATCCACTGGTGCCCCTGAAGCACGGAGTTACCGCTATGCCTGAACAACACATCCAGCAGATCGATGCCCTGGCGCAGCGTGCGCGCATCCTGCCGGTGATCACCATCGACCGCGAGGCAGACATCCTGCCCATGGCGGATGCTCTGGCAGCCGGCGGCATCACCGTTCTGGAAGTGACCTTGCGGACGGCGCTGGGTCTCACCGCGATCCGCCAGTTGAGCGAGCAACGCCCGGAGCTGATCGTTGGCGCCGGCACCGTGCTCGACCCGGAAACTTTCGCCCAGGCGGAAGAGGCGGGGGCGAAGTTCATCGTCACGCCCGGCTGCACCGAGGAGTTGCTGCAGTACGCGGTGACTCGCCCGGTGCCGTTGCTGCCGGGGGTGGCCACCGCTTCGGAAATCATGGCGGCATACCGTCATGGCCTGCGTCGTTTCAAGCTGTTCCCGGCGAAGGTCGCCGGCGGCGTGGAGGCGCTCAAGGCTTTCGGCGGGCCGTTCCCGGACATCCGTTTCTGCCCCACTGGCGGCGTCGGCCCGGACAACCTGAATGACTATTACCGCCTGGCCAACGTGATGTGCGTGGGCGGCAGCTGGATGCTGCCCAAGGCCGCCGTCGACAGCGGCGACTGGGCTACGGTCGAACGCCTGAGTCGCGAGGCGCTGGCGTTACTGGACACACACTGAGCTGTCCTGAATTTGGACGTGCCCGGCCTTGTGCCGGGCTTTTTTATGGGTGCTTCTGCGGTTGAACAGGTTTGCCGTGCGGGTTCGCGAGCAAGCTCGCTCCTACAGAAAAACGAGCCCGGTGCAGGACTGCTCCCTGCAGGAGCGAGCTTGCTCGCGAACAAAACCCGACGCGGGGCTGTTCGCGAAAGGGTCGCGCGTGACCCTCGGGCTTCAATCCACCCCGACGAACCCGCCCGTCTGGTGCCGCCACAGCCGCGCGTAGAGCCCGCCATGGGCAAGCAACTCGGCATGGCTGCCGCTCTCGACCACGCGGCCGTGCTCCAGCACTACCAGCCGGTCCATGCGCGCGATGGTGGAAAGCCGGTGGGCGATGGCGATTACCGTCTTGCCCTGCATGAGGGTTTCCAGGCTTTCCTGGATCGCCGCTTCCACCTCGGAGTCCAGCGCCGAGGTGGCCTCGTCGAGGATCAGGATCGGCGCGTCCTTGAGTAGCACGCGGGTGATCGCGATGCGCTGGCGTTGGCCGCCGGAGAGCTTCACGCCGCGCTCGCCGACGTGGGCGTCAAGGCCGAAGCGACCCTCGGCGTCGCTCAGTTGCGGAATGAACTCCAAGGCGCGCGCTTTCTGGATGGCGTCCTGCAAATCCGCCTCGCTGGCGTCCGGGCGACCATAGAGCAGGTTGTCGCGGATCGAACGGTGCAGCAGCGAAGTGTCCTGGGTGACCATGCCGATCTGCGCGCGCAGGCTTTCCTGGGTCACGTGGGCGATGTCCTGGCCATCGATCAGGATGCGCCCGCTCTCGAGGTCGTACAGGCGCAGCAGCAGGTTCACCAGGGTGGATTTGCCGGCGCCGGACGGCCCGACCAGGCCGATCTTCTCGCCGGGGCGTACGGTCAGGTCCAGCCCACTGATCAGGCCGCCGCCCTTGCCGTAGCTGAAATCCACCTGGTCGAAGCGCACTTCGCCATGGCTCACCACCAACGGCTTGGCGCCGGGCTGGTCGTTCACCTGGCGGGGCAGGGCGATGGTCTGCATGCCGTCCTGCACCTGGCCGACGTTCTCGAAGATGCCGCCGACCACCCACATGATCCAGCCGGACATGTTGTTGATGCGGATGACCAGGCCGGTGGCCAGGGCGATGGCGCCGACCGAGATCAGCGACTGGGTCCACAGCCACAGGGCAAGGCCGGTGGTACCGGCGATCAGCAGGCCGTTGAAGACGGTGATGGTGACGTCCATGGAGGTCACCACGCGTCCGGCCTGCTGGGCCTTGCGGGTCTGGTCGTCGATGGCTTCGCGGGCGTAGTCCTCTTCCTGGCGCGTGTGGGCGAACAGCTTGAGGGTGGTGATGTTGGTGTAGCCGTCGACGATCCGGCCCATCAATTTGGAGCGCGAGTCCGAGGCGACCACCGACCGATGCTTCACCTGGGGAATGAAGTAGCCCAGCGCGCCGACGTAGCCGACGACCCACAGCAGCAGCGGGATCATCAGGCGCCAATCGGCCTCGGCAAACAGCACCAGGGCGCTGACGGTGTAGATCACCACGTGCCAGATGGCATCCACCACCTGCACGGCGGAATCGCGCAGGGAGTTGCCGGTCTGCATGATGCGCTGGGCGATGCGCCCGGCGAAGTCGTTCTGGAAGAAGCCCAGGCTCTGCTTGAGCACGTAGCGATGGTTCTGCCAGCGGATCAGGTTGGTCATGCTGGGGTTGATGCTCTGGTGCACCAGCATGTCGTGCAGGCCGTTGAACACCGGGCGCAGGATGAGCGCGACGACGGCCATCCAGATCAGCTCGCGGCCGTGCAGGGTGAAGAAGTCCGCGGGCGCGGTGCCTTGCGCGAGGTCGACGATGCGCCCCAGGTAGCTGAACAGCGCGACTTCGATCAGGGCGACGATCAGGCCGACGAAGAGCAGGGCGAGGAAGACCGGCCAGACCTGGCGCAGGTAATAGACGTAGAAGCGGATGACATCGGACGGCGGCATGCGCTCGGGGACGTCGCGGAAGGGATCGATCAGACGCTCGAAACGACGGTAAAGCATGATAGGTCTCGGGTTGTCGGTGGGGCCGTCCTGGCCCCGCCTTGAATGGCCTCCGTCAGCCGTGATTGCGCAGAATCACAGACGCTTGGCGGAGAGGATGACCACCGAGGTGGTCGGTACGTCCTGGAACATGCCGCGGTTGCCGGTCTTCACTCCGGCGATCTGGTCGACCACGCCCATGCCGCGTACGACCTTGCCAAATACGGCATAGCCGAAGTCACGGGCGCCGTGGTTGAGGAAGTCGTTGCCGGTCAGGTTGATGAAGAACTGGCTGGTGGCGGAGTTCACGTCGCTGGTGCGTGCCATGGCCAGGGTGCCGCGCTCGTTGAGCAGGCCGTTGTCGGCCTCGTTCTTGATCGGCGCCTGGGTGTCCTTCTCTTTCATGGCCTCGGTGAAACCGCCGCCCTGGATCATGAAGTTGGGGATGACGCGGTGGAAGATGGTTCCGTTGTAGAAACCGCTGTCGACGTAGGACAGGTAGTTCTTCACAGAAATCGGCGCTTTATCGGCGTACAGCTCGATTTCTATTTCGCCAGAGGTGGTAGACAGCAGCACATGCGGGTTCTTGCTGTCGGCGGCGAACACCGAGCCGGCCAGGACCAGGGAGCAGGCAGCGAGCAGGAAGCGTTTGAACAGGGTCATTTGGTGGATGTTTCCTGAGGTTCTAGGGATGGTCGACCTGCTCGATGAAGTCGAGCAGGGTGGTGTTGAAGCGTTCGGGCTGGTCCAGCGGCGTCGCGTGGCGCGAATCCTCGATTACCACCAGGCGTGCGTTGGGCATCTGCCCGACATAGGCCTGCTTGAGAGAAACCGGGGTGTAGTCGCGGTCGGCGCTGATCACCAGGGTTGGACAGGTTATGCGCGCCAGGCGTTCCTGCACACCCCAGCCGATGATGGCATGCAGGCTGGACAGATAGGCGCGCTTGTCGTTCTGCGGCCAGCGCTGCTGGATCTTGCGGCGCAGATCGCCCTGTTCTGGCTTGGGGAAG
Source organism: Pseudomonas sp. AU11447 (assembly GCF_001672555.2). Taxonomy (NCBI): domain Bacteria; kingdom Pseudomonadati; phylum Pseudomonadota; class Gammaproteobacteria; order Pseudomonadales; family Pseudomonadaceae; genus Pseudomonas; species Pseudomonas sp. AU11447. The sequence continues at coordinate 32,986 of NZ_LZDG02000058.1, forward strand.
AGCATCTTGCCCAGTGCCTTGCCCACGGTATCCAGGCCCAGCACATGGGCGAGGAACAGCCGACGCGCCACTTCGAGGTACTCGCGAGGGCTGCGTGGCTTTACCTCCGGCGCGCTGTTGACGATGGTCAGGCTGTTCAGCCGCTCCGGCCAGCGGGTGGCCAGTTCAAAGCCGATCATGCCGCCCATGCTGATGCCCACCAGGTGCACGCGGCCCAGGCTCAAGTGGTCGAGCAGGGCAATCACGTCCTCGGCGAAGGCGCCGATGCTGTAGCGCTGGCGCGGCTTGTCCGACTGGCCATGGCCGCGTACATCGAGGGCGATTACCCGGTGGTGCTTTTCCAGTTCCGGCACCTGGAACTCCCAGTCGCGGGTGCTGGAGCCGAGCCCGTGCACCAGCAGGACCGGCGTTCCAAAACCGCTTTCCTCATAGTGCAGACGGTGGCCGGCGTGGTCGAAGAACGGCATGACGGGCTCCTTTTCCGTGCGGCCTGTGTATTCAGGCCGGGCTTTCGGGGGCGGCGAAATGGGCGTCGAGTGGCACGTTGGCGAAGGTGGTCAGCAGTTCCACGAGGATCTGCGTGGCCGGGCCCAGGGGCTTTTCCTTGTTCGGGTAAAGATAGAAGCGGCTCTCGCGCACGCCGCCCTGTTTCATCGGCAGTGGCTTGACCTGGCCGTCGCGCAGCTCGCGCTCGATCATGTGCCGCGGCAGCCAGGCGAAGCCCAGGCCGTTGCTGACAAAGGTGGCGGCGGTGGCCAGGCTGCCCACCGTCCAGCGTTGCTCGGCGCCGAGCCAGCCGACGTCGCGCGGCTGCAGGCGACCGGAATCGCGGATCACCACCTGCATCTGGGTTTCCAGGTCCTGGTGGGTGACTTCGCGTTGCAGGCGGTGTAGCGGGTGATCGGGATGGGCGACGGCGACGAAGTCGACGATGGAAAGGTCGGCGCCCAGGTGGCCGGGGATGTTCAGGCCGCTGATGGCGAGGTCGGCGTGACCTTGCACCAGCGCTTCCTCCACGCCGGACAACACTTCCTCGCGCAACAGCACGCGGCAGCCGCGGCTCTGCGGCATAAAGGCGGAGAGGGCGCGCACCAGGCGCACGGTGGGGTAGGCGGCGTCGACCACCAGGCGTACTTCCGGCTCCCAGCCCTGCTCCATGTGATGGGCGAGCTCTTCCAGCTGGCCTGCTGATTTCACCAACTGCCGCGAGCGACGCAGCAGCACTTCACCCGCCTCGGTGAGCACGGCCTTGCGCCCGTCGATGCGCAACAGCGGTACGCCGAGCTGCTCCTGCATGCGCGCCACGGTATAGCTGATCGACGACTGCGAACGATGCAGGGCTTCCGCCGCCTGGGCGAAGCCGCCGTGATCGACCACGGCCTGCAGGGTTCTCCACTGATCCAGGGTAACGCGGGGCGCTTTCATCCTCGCTTCCTCTTGTCTAATCTGGCGGTCCGCAGAAGACCAACAAGAGACCGCCATGAAAAAATTCTGTTGTGCCGTTCTGGCACTGTTGCCGCTGACCGCCCTGGCCTATCCCATCGAAGTGGAGAAATCCCTCAAGGGCACCCAGGTGGACTATGACACCCAGGACATAGGCGACCAGATGGGTGCCATCATGCTGCGCAACAATGGTCAGGAGCAGGCGACCTGCACCGCAGTCTTCGTCAATGGCCCGGAAACTCCGCATGTCCGCAAGGCTTCCATCGCGCCGGGCAAGGAAGCCAACCTGACTTCCAGCTTCAGTCGCGCGGTAATCAAGCTGCGCATCAAGCTCACCTGCGTGCCGGGTTGAGTATTCTGCCGGACAAGACTAGAAGCAGTTTTGCGAGAAATCAATTTATTCGATAATTAGAAGCGATTATTTGCGCTTTTTTATCGATTTGTTCATCTCTAGGATGGCCTCCATCGACACATTCAATGACCGATGGAGGTCCAGTCCATGTCCCGCGTTCTCGTCATCGAAAGCAGTGCCCGCCAGGAAGGTTCCGTTTCCCGCCAGCTGACCCGCGATTTCATCGCGCAGTGGCAGGCTGCGCACCCGGCCGACGAGATCCAGGTTCGCGACCTGGCCATCGAACAGGTGCCGCACCTGGATGCCCACCTGCTGGGTGGCTGGATGAAGCCGGCCCAGGAGCACAGCGAGATCGAGCGCATCGCGCTGGAGCGCTCCAACCAACTGACGGCCGAACTGCAAGCCGCCGATGTGCTGGTGCTGGCCGCGCCGATGTACAACTTCGCCATCCCCAGCACGCTGAAGTCCTGGCTCGACCATGTGCTGCGCGCCGGTGTGACCTTCAAATACACCGAGACCGGCCCGCAGGGCCTGCTCACCGGCAAGCGCGCCTTCGTCCTGACCAGCCGTGGCGGCGTGTACGCCGGCGGCGCGCTGGATCACCAGGAACCCTACCTGCGCCAGGCGCTGGGCTTCGTCGGTATCCATGACGTGACCTTCATCCACGCCGAAGGCCTGAACATGGGCGGTGAATTCGCCGAGAAAGGCCTGGCCAAGGCCAAGGCGCAGCTCGCCGCCATTGCCTGACCCGCTTTCCGCTTGCGCGTCCTCCCGCTCCTGGACGCGACCGTGGCCGATTCCCTGCCTGGGAGTCGGCCATTTTTTATTCGCCGGCTACTTGACCGGCAGAAAACACATCCTTTCCGTTCGGGCTGTTCAAAGCATGATCAGCATGCTAAAAGAACCTAGAGCTGATCTAGCCGCTTGAAAAAGAAGGGAAAACCATGACCAAGTCGGAGTTGATCGAGAGAATCGTCACCCATCAGGGGCAGCTTTCCGCAAAGGATGTGGAGCTGGCGATCAAGACCATGCTTGAGCAAATGTCCCAGGCTCTGGCGACGGGGGATCGTATCGAAATCCGGGGGTTCGGCAGCTTCTCTCTGCACTACCGCGCACCGCGCGTGGGGCGTAATCCGAAAACCGGCGAGTCCGTGCGCCTGGACGGCAAGTTCGTCCCGCACTTCAAGCCCGGCAAGGAGCTGCGCGACCGCGTCAACGAACCCGAGTGACCCCGGGGTATCCGTCTTCAAGAAGGAGTGTCCATGCTTCGGGCAAAACGTTTCCTGCTGATTCTGGCGTTGGTCGTCCTGGCCGCCATCGTTGTGGTTTTCGTCCTGGAGAACCTGCAGTCCGCGCAGCTGACCTTCCTTGGCTGGCAGTCGCCGCAGTGGCCGCTGGTGGTCTTCATTTCCCTTGCCTTCATCCTTGGTGGCGTGATCGGCCTGCTGCTGAGCATCCCCTTCCGGGCGAAGGCGCATGCCCGCATGAGCGGCCTTCGCTCCGAAGTCACTCGTTTCCGCAAGGAGAATGACGCGCTGCGTGAAAAGTCGCTGACGGACCATGCCTAGCGTCATCGCCACGCTGTTCTTCTTCTGCGCCCTGGCCATCGGCTGGTGGATGGGGCGTCGTTCTCTTTCCCGGCCCCGGGAAGCCTCCGAAACCCATCTGCGGAGCCGTGTCCACAGCATGCACAACCTGCTGGAGCGACACTCCGACGATGCACTGGAAAGCCTGTCCCAGGGCTTGGTCGTCAGTCCGGAGACTCTCGAAAGCCACCTGCACGTCGGCAACCTGTTTCGCCGTCGCGGCGATATCGAGAAAGCCATCCACATTCACCAGGAACTGCTGGGCCGTGCCGGCGAGGATGGTTCGCTGGTTGCGCAGGTGCGCCTGGAGCTGGCGCGCGATTTCATCGCTGGCGGCCTGTTGGGTAGCGCCGAGGAGCTGCTGGACGACCTGACGCAGCAGCGCGATGAACCCATCTCCCTCGAAGCGCTGGATGAACAACGGCTGATCTGCGAGCGCGAGAAGAACTGGTCGCGCGCCATCGAGTTGGCCTCTCGCCTGGTCGCAAGTCGCCCCGAGCTGAGCGCGGCGTTGGCCAACTACTACTGCGAACTCGCCCAGGAGAAGGGCAGGACCGGCGATCGCAGTGCCATGCAGGAGCTGCTGCGTGAGGCTCGCCGTGTGGACAAGCGCTGCGTCCGCGCTCTGCTGATGCGGCTGGACTGCGAGTTGTGGCGCAAGGATCAGGTCGCTGCCGTGGCTACCGTCGGTGAGTTGGCGAGCGATGCCAAAGCCTTCCTCGGCGAGATCGTGCCGCTATTGCGTCGCCATGATGGCCTTGCCCGGCCCGAGTTGCTCGCCTGCCTGCGGGGGCTGGCCACCGGCGAGGAAGTGCCGCCGGCAATCCTCGCGCTACTGGCGCAAAGCGAGCAGCCGGTGGGGGCGTCCGGCTGGCGCGAGAGCCTGCTGGAGCGGGTGGAGCGTCATCCTTCCTGGCAAGGAGTCGGCGAGTACCTTGAAGTAGTCGGAAACGATGGCGAAAAAGACTCGGCAGCCGGAAAAATCGCTCCAATAATCATCGGTTTGTATAAGACAATGCCGCGCTATCGATGCGGCAAGTGTGGTTTCGCCGGCCGCGAACTGCACTGGCAATGCCCCAGCTGTCACGCTTGGAATGCGCTGCGACCGGTCATTTCGCCGCTCTGACGCGTTCGCTCAAACATGGAAGACGCCGCTGGCGTCAGGTTCTGCAGGTGCTGGATTGAAGGTTCTACTCACGGGCGCGACCGGTTTTGTCGGCCGAGGCGTGCTGGCTCGCTTGTGCCAGGAAGATGATGTGCAGGTTCGCGCCGCCCAGCGGAGCGCCAGCGTGCAACTCCCGGAAGATGTCGAGGTGGCGCTCATCGATGGGTTGAGCGTGGCGCAATCCTGGACGCAGGCCCTGCAAGGGATCGATGCAGTGATTCATTGCGCTGCCCGGGTTCACGTCATGGACGAGCGGGCTGCCGATCCGCTCGCCGAGTTTCGCGCAGTGAACGTCGAGGCGACCCGGCATCTGGCGCAGCAGGCCGCGGCGGCTGGCGTGAGGCGTTTTGTCTTTGTCAGTTCGATCAAGGTCAATGGCGAGGAAACGGCGCCAGGTCGGCCGTTCACGGCCGATGCCGAGCCGCAACCGCAGGACCCTTACGGCCAATCCAAGCTCGAGGCCGAGCAGGCCTTGTTCGAGGTTGCCCGGCAGACAGGGCTGGAGGTCGTGGTGGTGCGCCCGCCACTGGTCTACGGCCCAGGGGTCAAGGCCAACTTCGCCAGCCTGATGCGCGCCTTGCAGCGCCGTCTGCCGTTACCCTTCGGCGCTATCGACAATCGCCGCAGCCTGGTGGCCCGGGATAATCTGGTCGACCTGTTGGTGCTGTGCGCGCGCCATCCTGCGGCGGCAGGGCAGGTGTTCCTGGTCAGTGATGGGGAGGACCTGTCTACGGCCCGGCTGTGTCGCAGCCTGAGCAGGGCCATGGGCGTACACCCTCGTCTGCTGCCGGTTCCGGCGGGGTTGCTGCGCCTGCTGGGGCTGCTGACCGGGCGAGGCCAACAGGTTCAGCGCCTGCTGGGATCCCTGCAGGTGGATATTTCCGCAACTCGCAGCCGGCTGGGCTGGGCTCCTCCCGTCAGTGTCGAACAGGCCCTGCTGGAAACGGTGCAGGAGCGTGGTCAGGAGCAAGGACGATGAGTGCGGCATTGCTGCTTCTGGCTGTGTTCATTGCGTCCTGGGCCATGACGGCGGGGGTTCGTCGCTACGCGCTGGCGCGCAGCATCATGGATATTCCGAATGCCCGCAGTTCGCACCGGATTCCCACGCCGCGTGGTGGCGGTGTTGCAATTGTGCTGGGCTTTCTCGGCTGTCTGCCCCTGGCTGCCGTGCTCGGGATGATCGGCGGGGCCAGCCTGGTGGCTCTTCTGCCGGCCGGCGCCCTGGTTGCGGCCATTGGCTTCCTCGATGATCACCGCCATATTCCGGCACGCTGGCGGCTGCTGGGGCATTTTGTCGCTGCGCTGTGGCTGCTCTGCTGGCTGGGTGGCGTGCCTGTGTTGCCGCTCCCCTGGGGCGCGCTGGACCTGGGCCTGGCAGGCGACCTACTGGGACTGGTGTTCCTGGTGTGGCTGCTCAACCTTTACAACTTCATGGACGGCATCGACGGTATTGCCGGCCTGGAGGCCATCAGCGTCTGTTTGGGCGGAGCCCTCTGCGGCTGGGCCTTCGGGGCTGCGGAGCTGGTCTGGCTGCCGTTGCTGCTGGGCCTGGCGGCGGCGGGTTTCCTGGTCTGGAATTTCCCTCCCGCGCGAATTTTCATGGGCGATGCGGGCAGTGGTTTCCTCGGGTTGATCCTCGGCGGTCTGGCGCTGCAGGCCTCCTCGGTGGCCCCGCCGCTGATCTGGAGCTGGTTGATTCTCCTGGGTGTTTTCATCGTAGACGCGACGTTCACCCTGATTCATCGGCTGATGCGCGGCGAACGCGTCTACGAAGCGCATCGCAGCCATGCCTACCAGCGCGCTTCGCGGCGCTACGGCAGTCATCTGCGGGTATCGCTGGCGGTAACCGCGATCAACGTATTCTGGCTCCTGCCGCTGGCATTGCTGGTCGCGCTGGGGCATGTTTCAGGCTTGCTGGCGCTGATTGTGGCCTATGCTCCTTTGGTGCTTGTCGTAGCTCATCTGGGTGCAGGTCGTCCGGATGAACAGGATGTGAGCTGAACTCCGCCGGATTGGGTGGTCAATGTAGCGGGTGGAAAATTTCCTCTGCTCGGGAAAAGGACAAGCGCTGATGCTTCGAGAACGCCTGCTGAGGCTTCCGAGACGAAACAAACGGTTACTGCAGGTCACCACCGATATTTGCCTGGTGTGGTTTTCGCTGTGGCTCGCGTTCATCGTGCGACTGGGTACGGATGATCTGGAGTACCCGTTCCGCGTGCACGGCTGGTTGTTCTTCGCCGCCCCGGCAGTGGCAATTCCGCTGTTCATCCGCTTCGGCATGTACCGCGCGGTCATGCGCTATCTCGGCAACGACGCGCTGATCGCGATCTGGAAGGCGGTGACCATCTCGGCGCTGCTGTTGTCGCTGGTGGTTTACTGGAACCGCTCGGTAATCGAGGCGGTTCCGCGTTCATTGGTCCTGAATTACTGGTGGCTGAGCCTGCTGATGATCGGCGGATTGCGCCTGGCCATGCGCCAGTATTTCATGGGGGACTGGTACAGCACCGTGCAAGCCGTTCCGTTCCTCAAGCAACAGGATGGCTTGCCGAAGGTTGCCGTCTATGGTGCGGGCTCTGCCGGCAACCAACTGGTGGCCGCCTTGCGCCTCGGTCGCGCGATGCGCCCGGTAGCTTTCATCGATGACGATGACGAGATCGCCAACCGTGTCATTGCCGGCCTGCGCGTCTACAAGCCCAAGCATATCCAGCAGATGATCGACGAAACCGGCGTGCAGGAAGTGCTGCTGGCGGTTCCCTCTGCGACGCGCGCCCGCCGCCGCGAAATTCTCGGCTTGCTCGAGCCCTACCCGGTCCATGTGCGAAGCGTGCCGGGATTCATCGAACTGGCCAACGGCCGGGTGCGGGTGGATGACATCCAGGAAGTGGATATCGCCGACTTGCTCGGGCGTGACCCGGTCGAGCCGCGCAAGGAGTTGTTCGAACACTGTATCCGTGGCGAAGTGGTGATGGTCACTGGCGCGGGCGGCTCCATCGGCTCCGAACTTTGCCGACAGATCCTGGGTTCGTCGCCTACCGTGCTGGTGCTGTTCGAACACAGCGAATACAACCTCTACCGGGTGCACCAGGAGCTGGAGAGCCGCGTCAAGCGCGAGTCCCTCGCGGTGCAGCTGGTGCCGATCCTCGGCTCCGTGCGCAGTGCTGAGCGTCTGCTCGATGTCATGCGCACCTGGAAGGTCGCAACGGTCTATCACGCCGCGGCCTACAAGCATGTGCCCATCGTTGAGCACAATATTTCCGAAGGCGTGCTGAACAATGTGATAGGCACCTTGCATACCGCCCAGGTGGCGGTGCAGGCCGGTGTCGAGCACTTCGTGCTGATTTCCACCGACAAGGCAGTGCGCCCGACCAATGTGATGGGCAGCACCAAGCGCCTGGCGGAGATGATTCTGCAGGCCTTGAGCCAGGAATCTGCACCGGTGCTGTTCGGCGACAAGTCCGGCGTGCACCAGGTCAACAAGACCCGGTTCACCATGGTTCGCTTCGGTAATGTGCTGGGGTCCTCCGGTTCGGTCATTCCGCTGTTCCGCGAGCAGATCAAGCGCGGGGGGCCGGTTACCGTGACCCATCCCGGCATCACCCGTTACTTCATGACCATCCCGGAAGCGGCCCAACTGGTGATCCAGGCGGGCTCCATGGGGCGTGGCGGTGACGTCTTCGTGCTGGACATGGGGCAGCCGGTGAAGATTCTCGAGCTGGCCGAGCGGATGATCCACCTGTCCGGCCTGAGCGTCCGTTCCGAGCGCAATCCGCACGGTGACATTTCCATCGAGTTCAGCGGCTTGCGGCCCGGCGAAAAGCTCTATGAGGAGCTGCTGATCGGCGACAACGTCAGCGCCACCGAACACCCGATGATCATGAAGGCCAACGAGGAGCTGATGCACTGGGAGGGCTTCAAGCTCGTCCTGGCTGATCTGCTCAAGGCGGTAGACCAGGGCAATTACGCACGTGTGCGGCAGTTGCTGCGGGAAACCGTCAGCGGCTATTGCCCCGAGGGCGAGATCGTCGACCTGATCCATCAGCAGCGGCGGATGGAACCCTGAGTCGGGGTACTACCTAGCAGACAGCGCCGCTGCTGCGTCTGCGAGTCATGTCAGTCCTTTCTTGGTGAGCTGTCGGCGGCGCCGGAATCTGCCGCCGACTCTCTAAACCGGCGTTTTCATCAGTATTCCTGGCGATATGTTTTCCAGGCGGCGCAATCGCGCCTGCCTTGAAACCTGTTGCATCAAGGAACGATCCATGAAGAAGAGTCTGCTTTCCGTTGCGCGTCTGATTCTGTTGGCGGGCCTCTCGTTCGGTGGCGCCGCTCTGGCGGCCACCAATGGGGCCCCGGCCGTTAAACCTCCAGCCGAAACCACTGCTTCAGCCGAGAAGGCACCTGTTGCCCAGGTGGCGGCCGTGAATATCAACAGCGCATCGGCTGAAGAGTTGCAGCATTCCCTGAAAGGTATTGGCAAGGTGAAAGCCCAGGCCATCGTTGACTACCGTACAACCAACGGGCCGTTCACCACGGTCGATCAATTGCTGGAAGTGAAGGGCATCGGCAAGGGGACGCTGGACAAGAATCGCGACAAGATTTCGCTCTGAGCATTGCCAGGTGGAATGAAAAGGCCGGTCGTCGACCGGCTTTTTCATTGGGGCTCTTTCGAATCCTAAGGAAAAGACCCCGGCGTATGCCTAGGGCTTTGAATTTGGCTCCGCAACCTGGACTCGACGGCGTCAGCCGAACGCGCTTCAGCGCGGCCCCGAAGGGGAATCACCGAGGGCGCAGTCCCTGGCGAGAGTCCAGAGGCCCAATAAAAAAGCCCCCGGCGTGTGCCGAGGGCTTTGAATTTGGCTCCGCGACCTGGACTCGACGGCGTCAGCCGAACGCGCTTCAGCGCGGCCCCGAAGGGGGAATCACCTGGGACGTAGTCCCTGGAGAGAGTCCAGCGCCCAATAAAAAAGCCCCCGGCGTGTGCCGAGGGCTTCGAATTTGGCTCCGCGACCTGGACTCGAACCAGGGACCCAATGATTAACAGTCATTTGCTCTACCGACTGAGCTATCGCGGAACAACGGTGCGTATCTTACTGATTAAGAAGGGGAAGTCAACAATCAGGCGATGACTTCCCCTTAATTTTTTACAGCACCTGGACGATGGCGCGGGTGACGGTGTCCAGGTTGCCGTTGTTCAGCGCGGCCACGCAGATGCGGCCGGTGCCGACGGCGTAGATGCCGAATTCGTTCTTCAGGCGTTCAACCTGCTCGGCGGTGAGGCCGGAGTAGGAGAACATGCCGCGCTGCTGGGCAACGAAGCCGAAGTCGCGCTTGGCACCCTGGGCTGCCAGTTGGGCGACCATGGCTTCGCGCATGGCACGAATGCGGGTACGCATCTCGCCCAGTTCTTCTTCCCATACCGCACGCAGTTCCGGGCTGTTCAGCACGGAAGCGACGACGCTGGCGCCGTGGGTCGGCGGGTTGGAGTAGTTGGTGCGGATCACGCGCTTGACCTGAGACAGGACGCGGGCGGACTCCTCGCGGCTGTCGGTCACGACCGACAGAGCGCCAACGCGCTCGCCGTACAGCGAGAACGATTTGGAGAAGGAGCTGGAGACGAAGAAGTTCAGGCCGGACTGGGCGAACAGGCGCACAGCGGAGGCGTCTTCGTCGATGCCGTCACCGAAGCCCTGGTAGGCGATGTCCAGGAACGGCACGTGGCCCTTGGCTTTCAGAACGTCCAGCACCTGCTTCCAGTCGTCCATGGTCAGGTCGACGCCGGTCGGGTTGTGGCAGCAGGCGTGCAGAACGACAATGGACTGCGAGGGCAGGGCGTTGAGGTCTTCCAGCAGGCCGGCACGGTTCACGCCGTGGGTGGCGGCGTCGTAGTAACGGTAGTTCTGCACCGGGAAGCCGGCGGCTTCGAACAGGGCGCGGTGGTTTTCCCAGCTCGGGTCGCTGATGGCGACGGTGGCGTTGGGCAGCAGACGCTTGAGGAAGTCGGCGCCGGTTTTCAGCGCGCCGGTGCCGCCTACGGCCTGGGTGGTGACCACGCGGCCTTCGGCCAGCAGCTCGGAATCAGCGCCGAACAGCAGCTTCTGCACGCCCGAATCGTAGGCGGCGATGCCTTCGATCGGCAGGTAGCCGCGCGGAGCGTGGGCTTCGATGCGGGCCTTCTCCGCGGCCTGGACGGCGCGCAGCAACGGGAGGCGACCTTCCTCGTTGTAATACACGCCAACGCCCAGGTTGATCTTGCCCGGACGGGTATCGGCGTTGAAAGCTTCGTTCAGGCCCAGGATCGGGTCGCGGGGGGCCATTTCGACAGCGGAGAACAGACTCATTTTGGCAGCAGCTCTAAGGCGGGAGTGAAGTGCAATTGCAACCCACCCGCTCACGGCGCTGGGGGTTGCGTCGACGGGCCGGTATTATATAGGCCTCTATGGCAGGCGGCGAGTTGTCGCGCATGCTTTTCGACTGGTATGACGCTTTGGCGACCGAAGCGTCACACGTCAAAGCGAGGTTCCCATGTCGTTATTCCAGCTGGATTCGCGCTTCAAGCCCGCTGGCGATCAGCCAGAAGCCATCCGACAGATGGTTGAGGGGCTGGAAGCGGGCCTGTCGCACCAGACGCTGTTGGGGGTGACCGGCTCCGGCAAGACCTTCAGCATCGCCAACGTGATTTCCCAGGTTCAGCGCCCGACCATGGTGCTGGCGCCGAACAAGACCCTGGCCGCGCAGTTGTACGGCGAGTTCAAGACCTTCTTCCCGAACAACGCAGTGGAGTACTTCGTCTCCTACTACGATTATTACCAGCCCGAGGCCTATGTGCCGTCCTCGGACACCTACATCGAGAAGGATTCCTCGATCAACGACCACATCGAGCAGATGCGGTTGTCAGCGACCAAGGCGCTGCTGGAGCGCGAGGACGCGATCATCGTCTGCACCGTGTCGTCGATCTACGGCCTGGGCGACCCGGCGTCCTACCTGAAGATGGTCCTGCACCTGGACCGCGGCGACAAGATGGACCAGCGCGAGCTGCTACGCCGCCTGACCAGTCTTCAGTACACCCGCAACGACATGGATTTCGCCCGCGCTACCTTCCGCGTGCGCGGCGACGTGATCGATATCTTCCCGGCGGAATCGGACCTGGAGGCCATCCGCGTCGAACTGTTCGACGACGAAGTGGAGAACATCGCCGCCTTCGACCCGTTGACCGGCGAGGTGCTGACCAAGCTGCCGCGCTTCACCTTCTATCCCAAGAGCCATTACGTGACCCCGCGGGAAACGCTGCTGGAGGCGGTAGAGCACATCAAGGCCGAGCTGAAGGTGCGCCTGGAATACCTGCGCACCAACAACAAGCTGGTGGAAGCCCAGCGCCTGGAGCAGCGCACCCGCTTCGACCTGGAGATGATCCTCGAACTGGGCTACTGCAACGGCATCGAGAACTACTCGCGCTACCTCTCCGGGCGTGGTCCCGGCGAGCCGCCGCCCACCCTATACGACTACCTGCCGGCCAACTCGCTGCTGGTGATCGACGAATCCCACGTCAGCGTTCCCCAGGTCGGCGCCATGTACAAGGGCGACCGCTCGCGCAAGGAAACCCTGGTGGAGTACGGCTTCCGTCTGCCCTCGGCGTTGGACAACCGGCCGCTGCGTTTCGAAGAGTGGGAGGCGATCAGCCCGCAGACCATCTTCGTTTCGGCGACGCCCGGCCCGTATGAAGAACAGCACGCCGGTCGTGTGATCGAGCAGGTGGTGCGCCCCACCGGCCTGGTCGATCCGGAGGTGGAAATCCGCCCGGCGACCACCCAGGTGGACGACCTGCTCTCGGAGATCGGCAAGCGCGTGGCACTGGATCAACGCGTACTGGTCACCACCCTGACCAAGCGCATGGCCGAGGACCTGACCGACTACCTGGGCGACCACGACGTGCGCGTGCGCTACCTGCACTCGGATATCGACACCGTGGAGCGGGTGGAAATCATCCGCGACCTGCGCCTGGGCAAGTTCGACGTACTGGTGGGCATCAACCTGCTGCGTGAGGGCCTGGACATGCCGGAAGTGGCGCTGGTGGCCATCCTCGATGCGGACAAGGAGGGCTTCCTGCGTTCCGAGCGCTCGCTGATCCAGACCATCGGCCGCGCCGCGCGGAACCTGCACGGCAAGGCGATCCTCTACGCCGACAACATCACCGGTTCGATGCAGCGGGCGATCAACGAGACCGAGCGCCGCCGCACCAAGCAGGTGGCCTTCAACGAAGCGAACGGCATCGTGCCCAAGGGCGTCACCAAGGATATCAAGGACATCCTCGAAGGTGCCGTGGTGCCGGGCGCCAAGGGCAAGCGCCGCAGACTGGCGAAAGTGGCGGAGGAGAGCGGCCGCTACGACAACGAGCCGCGCACGCCGGACGAGATCGGCAAGCGCATCAAGCAGCTGGAAGAGCGCATGTACCAGTTGGCCCGTGACCTGGAGTTCGAGGCCGCGGCCGGCGTGCGCGACGAGATCGGCAAGTTGCGCGACCGCATCGTATCGATGGGCTGATCGACTCTTTGTAGGAGCGAGCTTGCTCGCGAATTGCCTGATGCCGGTGTGGCCGGCTGATTGAGCGTTCGCGAGCAAGCTCGCTCCTACAGCGTTTTGCGAGGCTAGGGACTCAATGCGCCCCGGCCGCCGCTCCAGAACCCACGCCCGCCGGCAACGGGCGCGTCAGCAACACCGCCACCATGCTGACTGCCAGCACAATGCCGATGGCATGGAAGGCGTCGTTGTAGGCCATGATCGCCGCCTGCTGGTGGACGATCTCGCTGATCTTGCCCAGTGCCGCCTGCTGTGTTCCCAACTGCGAAGTCAGCTGCGCCAGGCGTTCATCCACGGCGCCATTCACCGGCACCACCGCTTCGCGCAGGTAGTCGTAATAGACCTTGGCGCGGCTATCCAGCAGCGTGGCGAGTAGTGCGATGCCGATGGCGCCGCCCAGGTTGCGCAGAATATTGAACAAGCTGGAAGCCGAACCTGCGTCCTGCGGCTGCAGGTAGACGGTGGCGATCAGCGAGATGGTGACCATCACCATCGGTTGGCCAAGGGCGCGCAGCAGCTGGATCTGATTGAACTGCGGGCCGGCGAAGTCCGGATTGAGCACGCCGGAGAAGAAGCTCGCCATGCCGAACAGGCCAAAACCTACGGCGCACAGCAATCGCGGCTCGATGATCTTCATCAGCTTGGGGATCAGCGGGATGAGGAACAACTGCGGCACACCCATCCACATGATCACCTCGCCGATCTGCATGGCGTTGTAGCCCTGGATCTGCGCGAGATACAGCGGCAGCACGTAGATCGAGCCGTACAGTCCCATGCCCAGGCCGATGCTGGAAATGCTCGACAGGCCGAAGTTGCGGTTGCGCAGGATGCCCAGGTTGATCAGCGGGTTGGGCCGTGAGGTCTGCAGGATCACGAACAGAATCAGGCTGACCAGGGCGATGCTGCCCAGGCTGACGATCAGGTTCGATTCCAGCCAGTCCTTGCGGTGGCCTTCTTCCAGGAACACCTGCAGGCAGCCCAGGCCGATGGCCATGGTGACGATGCCGGCGTAGTCGGTGCTTTTCAGCAGTTCCCAGTGCGGCGGCTTCTTTTCCAGGCCGTAGAGCAGCCCGGCGATCATCAGCAGGCCCGGCGGGATGTTGATGTAGAAGATGTACTCCCAGCCGAAGTTCTCGGTCAGCCAGCCGCCCAGGGTCGGGCCGATGGAGGGCGCGAAAGTGGCGGTGATGGCGAACAGCGCCATGCCCTTGGGGCGGTGGTGCTCCGGCAGCTTGATCAGCGCCAGGGTGAACGCCAGCGGGATCAGCGCGCCGCCGGTGAAGCCCTGCATGGCGCGGAACACGATCATGCTCTCCAGGTTCCAGGCGAACGAGCAGAGCAGCGAGGAGAACAGGAAACCGACCGAGATCATCCACGCCAGCCGGCGCGCCGAGAGCAGCTGCACCAACCAGGCGGTGAGCGGGATCATGATGATTTCCGCCACCAGGTAGGAGGTGGAAATCCACGAGCCTTCCTCCAGGGTGGCGGCCAGCGCGCCCTGGATATCCTTCAGCGAGGAGTTGGTGATCTGGATGTCGAGAACCGCCATGAACGCGCCGAGCATGGCGCTGAACACGGCGATCCAGTCGCGGCGGGTCGGTTCCCCGACCGGCCGCACCAGGGCATCAGCGGACACGCAGCTCGACCTCGGCCTCGACGGACATGCCCGGGCGGATCAGGCCCTTGAGCGGGTTGTCGTCGGCGAAGGTGATCTTGACCGGGATGCGCTGCACCACCTTGGTGAAGTTGCCGGTGGCGTTGTCCGGCGGCAGCAGGCTGAACTGTGCGCCGGAGGCGGCGAACAGGCTCTGCACCTGGCCTTCGATGGGGGTGTCGGGGAAGGAGTCGAACACCAGTCGGGTGGTCTGGCCGGGGCGCATCTTGCCGATCTGGGTTTCCTTGAAGTTGGCCTGTACCCAGATGCCGTCGTCCGGCACCAGTGACAGCAGCTGGCTGCCGACCTGCACGTATTGGCCGACGCGGGCGCCGCGCTGGCCGACCAGGCCGCTGACCGGCGCGTGGATCTCGGTGCGGGCGAGGTTGATCTCGGCCTGGGTGATGTCGGCTCGGGCGCTCTCGATCTGCGCCTGCAGGCGCTGGATGTCGGTACCCAGGGTTTCGCGCTGTACGCGCTGGGCCTGCAGATCAGCCTGGGCCTTGGCCACCTGGGAGCGGGCGACGTTGGAGTCGGCGGCCAGGGTGGTGACGCGCTCTTCCGACACATAGCCGGGCTTGCGCAGCGCCTGGGCGCGGCCGAGATCAACTTCGGTGCGGCCGAGGGTGGCCTGGCTGGCGTTCACGTCGGCCGCGCTGGCGGCGATCATGCTGGTCTGGCCCTTGAGCTTGCTGCGCGCCTGCTCCAGCTCTGCCTCGCGGGTGGCCAGGGTGGCCTTGGCGCGGTCCAGCGCGAGCTGGAAGTCAGCGGCCTCCAGTTTTACCAGCAACTGGCCTTTCTCCACGTGCTGGTTGTCCTGCACCAGCACCTCGTCGACGCGGGCGCCGAGCTGGCTGGCAATGCGGGTGATCTCGCCCTGCACGTAAGCGTTATCGGTGGTCTCGACGAAGCGGCCGATGAAGTACCAGCGCGCCAGGAAGGCGAGGGCGACCACGGCGAGGATGACGAAGAACACGGTCAGGCGGCGTTGTAATTGTGCGGGCATAGGTAAACGAGCGTTTGGTTGGCCAAAAAAATGTTTGCCAATGTAACAGTGTTCCGTGGCGGCACGTAGCCGCTACACTTCGGAAACTTTGTTGCTTATAGGGAACAATCATGGGGCTGGATGATGCGCTGATCTTCACCCGCGTCGTGGAGCTGCACAGTTTCACCCAGGCGGCGCAAAGCCTGGGCATGCAGAAATCGACAGTGAGCCGGCGTATCGCTTTGCTGGAAGAGCGCCTGGGCGTGCGGTTGCTCAACCGCACCACGCGCAAGCTGCGCCTGACCGAAGTGGGGCAGGCGTACTACGACCGTTGCCGGCAGATCATGCATGACTTCGCCGAGGCCGAGCAGGCGGTGATGCAGTTGCAGCAGGCGCCCTCGGGATTGTTGCGGATCAGCGCGCCCATCGAGTTCGGCCAGATGTACCTGGCCAAGGTGCTGGGCGATTTCATGAACCTTTATCCACAGATCACCGCCGAGGTCGAACTGACCTCGCGCAACGTCGATCCGCTGGAGGAGGGTGTGGATATCGTCATCATGGTCGGCCAGCCGGAAGACTCGACCCTGATCGCCCGGCGCATGCTCACCACTAACCGCTGCCTGTGCGCCAGCCCGGACTACCTGGCGCTGCATGGCCGACCCGAGACGGTCGAGGAGTTGGCCGGCCATCGAGCGGTATTGTTGCAGGCCGATTCCCAACGCTACTGGCCGCTGCGCGGAGAAACCGTGCCGTGCCACCGGGTGCTCTCGTGCAACAACATCACCTTCGCCCGCGAGACAGTGCTGGCGGGGGCGGGAATCGCCTCGCTGCCGGAACTCATCGTTGACGAAGAACTGGCCAGCGGCCGCCTGGTCCGGGTGCTGCCACACATTCAGTTGCCGGTGGGCGAGCTCTACGCGGTCTACCCGTCGCGACGCTTCCAGGCGATGAAGGTGAAGGCCTTCCTCGACTTCCTGATCAACAACCTGCCTATCGATCCCGGTCGCTGGCTGGAGCCGAAGGCGGCCCGCCTGATACCATCGCACCCATGAGCGCGCGCGCCGTCGCGTGCTGTCGCCGCTTCACACGAAGAATTGCTTCACACGAGAGCCTTCATGACCACAGTCCGCACCCGTATCGCGCCGTCTCCCACCGGTGACCCGCACGTCGGCACCGCGTATATCGCGCTGTTCAACCTCTGCTTCGCCCGCCAGCACGGCGGTCAGTTCATCCTGCGTATCGAGGACACCGACCAGGTGCGTTCGACCCGCGAGTCGGAACAGCAGATCTTCGACGCACTGCGCTGGCTGGGTATCGAGTGGGATGAGGGCCCGGACGTCGGCGGCCCGCACGGCCCGTATCGGCAGAGCGAGCGTGGCGCCATCTATAAGCAGTACAGCGACGAGCTGGTCGAGAAGGGCCACGCCTTCCCCTGCTTCTGCTCTTCCGAGCGCCTCGACGCGCTGCGTTCCGAGCAGCAGGCGCGCAAGGAAACCCCGCGCTACGACGGCCATTGCATGCACATCCCGAAAGAGGAATCGGCCAAGCGCATCGCCGCTGGCGAATCCCACGTCGTGCGCATGAAGGTGCCGACCGAGGGCGTCTGCGTGGTGCCGGACATGCTCCGTGGCGACGTGGAAATCCCGTGGGACCGCATGGACATGCAGGTGCTGATGAAGGCCGACGGCCTGCCCACCTACTTCCTCGCCAACGTGGTCGACGACCACCTGATGGGCATCACCCACGTCCTCCGCGGCGAAGAGTGGCTGCCTTCGGCGCCCAAGCTGATCAAGCTGTACGAGTACTTCGGCTGGGAGCAGCCGGTGCTGTGCTACATGCCGCTGTTGCGCAACCCGGATAAGAGCAAGCTGTCCAAGCGCAAGAATCCCACCTCCATCACCTTCTACGAGCGCATGGGCCTGCTGCCCCAGGCGCTGTTGAACTACCTCGGCCGCATGGGCTGGTCCATGCCTGACGAGCGCGAGAAGTTCAGCCTCGCGGAGATGATCGAGCATTTCGACCTGTCCCGCGTGTCGCTGGGCGGGCCGATCTTCGACATCGAGAAGCTCTCCTGGCTGAACGGCCAGTGGATCCGCGAGCTGTCCGTCGAGGACTTCGCGAAGGAAGTGCAGAAGTGGGCGCTCAACCCCGAGTACCTGATGAAGATCGCCCCGCACGTGCAAGGCCGCGTGGAGAACTTCAGCCAGATCGCTCCGCTGGCCGGTTTCTTCTTCAGCGGCGGCGTGCAGCTGGACGCCAAGCTGTTCGAGCACAAGAAACTCGATGCCACCCAGGTTCGCCAGGTGCTGCAACTGGTCCTGTGGAAGCTCGAAGCGCTGCGCCATTGGGAGAAGGATCGCATCACCGCGACCATCCAGGCTGTGGCCGAACACCTGGGTCTCAAGCTGCGTGACGTGATGCCGCTGATGTTCCCGGCGATCACCGGCGCGGCCAGTTCGGTGTCGGTGCTCGACGCCATGGAAATCCTCGGTGCCGACCTGTCGCGCTATCGCTTGCGCCAGGCCCTGGAACTGCTGGGTGGTGCGTCGAAGAAAGAAGCCAAGGAGTGGGAAAAGATTCGCGACGCCATCGGCTCCTGAGTTCTTTCCTACACTGAAAAAGGCCGGGCGCTGCAAAGCCCCGGCCTTTTTCATACCCGCGTCGTTGATTGCGGACGTACCGGGGGAGGGCAGCCGAGCCGCGGATTTCGCCGGCCGGAAACCGCGGTGGTCACTTAAGTGATTGTTCTGTGGGAGAAAAAAATAAGAAATCTGAAAAAATGTTGTTGACAGGGGTTCGCCTCGCCCCTAAGATGCGCCCCGTTCCAGCGACGAACTGAACTGACAGGGCGAAGCGGAACGGTAGATCCAGCGGTACTTTGGGGCTATAGCTCAGCTGGGAGAGCGCTTGCATGGCATGCAAGAGGTCGACGGTTCGATCCCGTCTAGCTCCACCAAATTACCAGTAGGTCTTGCCTGGTCCGGGCAAGGCTGAAATCGAAGGTTTTGCGTCCCCTTCGTCTAGTGGCCTAGGACACCGCCCTTTCACGGCGGTAACAGGGGTTCGAGTCCCCTAGGGGACGCCACTATTCCAGCGACGATGCGTTCGCGTCGTCAGCCAGAGTCATCTGGGGCTATAGCTCAGCTGGGAGAGCGCTTGCATGGCATGCAAGAGGTCGACGGTTCGATCCCGTCTAGCTCCACCAAATTCCCATACGGGATGAAGCCAGAATCCACCGCCTGGTGGGTTTCTTCGAAGGATATGTCCCCTTCGTCTAGTGGCCTAGGACACCGCCCTTTCACGGCGGTAACAGGGGTTCGAGTCCCCTAGGGGACGCCATTTTTATCGCTCTGCGATGCCTATAGGGCCACTGAGACTTTCAGTGGCCCTTTTGTTTTTATCCCTCCCGAAAATTTTCTCCCGACCGGTGGTCGCAATTTCTGCTTGTCGATTTTTATTATGAGAATAATATTCTATCCATAATATTTCAGCCGGAGGCCCGCCATGAGCGACAAGAAAGCCCAGACCCGCGAACGCATCCTGTCTGCTGCCACCAGCGCGCTGCTGCAGCGCGGCCCGGTCGGCCCGAGCGTGGGCGAGGTGATGTCGGCGGCGGGGCTGACGGTGGGCGGCTTTTATTCGCACTTCGAGAGCAAGGATGCGCTGATGCTGGAAGCCTTCCGCGAGCTGCTCGCCAAGCGTCGCGAAGGGCTCAAGCGTTTCGATCCGAAGTTGAGCTTCGCCGAGCGCCGCGCGCTGACGGCGCAGTTCTACCTGTCGCGCAAGCATCGCGATACCGAGGAGGAGGGTTGCCCGATTCCCAGTTCGCTCAACGAAGTGGCCAACCTGCCGGAAGCTTTCCGCCAGACCCTGGAAGAGCACGTGGAATTGATGGTCGCGGCTTTGGCCGGGCGTCCTGAAGAGATCGACACGGTGCTCAGCGACATGGCCCTGATGATTGGTGGCTTGGCGCTGGCACGGGCCCTGGGCGACGGCGACCTGTCCGATCGCGTCCTGCGTGCCGCGAAGAAAGCGGTGGTCTGAGGAGGTGCGAAAAAATGAATAGCCTGAGCTGGGTTCGAGGCATCAATGCCACCCTGGGGCGCGTGGCGCCGCAATGGGCGGCGGGGCGCATGCGTGAGCTGTTCGTGACGCCTAATGAACATGCGCCGCGTGACTGGGAGCTGCCGCTGCTGGCCAGCTCGGAGCGCGTGACCCTGCGCTTTGGTTTGTCCGCGTTGCGCTGGGGAGAAGGGCCGGCTGTGTTGCTGATGCACGGTTGGGAAGGGCGGCCCACCCAGTTCGCCACCCTGATCGAGAATCTGGTGGGCGCCGGTTACGGCGTGATCGCCCTGGACGGACCGGGGCATGGGCGCTCGCCAGGTCGGGAAGCGGATATCGTGCTGTTCGCCCGTGCGCTCCTTGAGGCGGCTGGCGAGCTGCCTCCGCTGCGCGCCGTGATCGGCCATTCCATGGGCGGCGCCAGCGCCTTGCTGGCCACCCAGATGGGCTTGCGTACCGAAACGCTGGTCACCATCGGTGCGCCCAGCAACGTGCTCGGCGTCCTGCGGGGCTTCTCCAAAGTCGTCGGCTTGCCGCCGGTAGCGCGCTCGCGCTTCATCCGGATGATCGAAAGCCGCGCGGGGATCGCCGCCAGGCAGTTGGATGTGGCGCGCTATCAGCTGGACTTTCCTGGCCTGGTGGTTCACGCCGAGGATGACCGCTACGTGCGCGTGAGCGAGGCGGCGGCCATTCATGAAGCCTGGCCGCAAAGCCGGCTGCTGCGCCTGCCCGCTGGTGGACATCACCGGGTGATGGCGGACGCAGCTGTCATCGACGCGATCCTCGAGTTGCTGGAAGCGGTCGAGGAGCCGCTGCCCCTGGCCCTGGTTTCCTGAGTCATTCACCCAGGTGACGGCGGCGGCTACAGGCCGCCGTTTTCGTTTCGTGATGGCCCCTTGCGGGTCGTCAGGCCCGGCGCGCTGGCGTAGACTTTCGGGCATTTCCGGCCGCCCCGGCCTGGGCGCGACGTCTTGCGCACGTGGGTGGTCGATTGGGGGGAATGCATGAATCTGTCGCTGGATTGGGTACTGCAGAAGGCGCGCCCTGTCATGCCGGTGCTGGTGATCGACGATGTGGCGCTGGCCACTGACCTGGCGCGCGCACTGTATGACGGGGGTGTGCGGGTGCTGGAAGTGACCCTGCGCACGCCGCAGGCGCTGGATGCGGTCGCGGAGATCCGTCGCGAGCTGCCGGAGATGATCGTCGGTGCCGGTACCCTGATCCACACCGAGCAATTCCAGGAAGCCCGCGATGCCGGCGCCCAGTTCGCCGTCAGTCCCGGCTGCACGCCGCGTCTGGTGGCTGCTGCCGATGACGCGAAGTTGCCATTCCTGCCGGGTGTGATGACGCCTTCGGAAGTGCTGGTGGCGCTGGAGTACGGCTATCGCTCGCTGAAGCTCTTCCCCGCCGACGGCAATGCCGCGATCAAGATGCTCAAGAGCCTCAAGGCACCCTTCGCTGGCATCCGCTTCTGCCCGACCGGCGGCATCACTCAGGAAAACCTGCTCAACGTGTTGCGCCTGCCCAATGTCGCCTGCGTCGGCGGCACCTGGATCGCACCGCCCAGCCTGGTACGCGCCCGCGCCTGGGATCAGATCACCCAATTGGCCAGCGAGGCGCGCGCGCTGGCTGCAAGCCTGGAGCATGCTTCATGAGTTGGCGGTTACCCGATCCGTTCGTCATCGATATCGAGGTCAAGTCCGAGGACATCGACGGCCTCGGCCACGCCAATAACGCGGTGTACGTCAGTTGGCTGGAGCGCTGCGCCTGGCGGCATTCGCAGAAACTCGGGCTGGACCTGGCCGAGTATCGCCGGCTGGACCGCGCCATGGCTGTGGTCCGTCACGAAGTGGACTACCTGGCCGCCGCCTACGAAGGTGATCAGCTGCAGTTGGCGACCTGGATCGTCGAGTCGGACCAGCGTCTGAAGATGACCCGCTATTTCCAGTTGGTGCGCCCGGCGGATGCCCTGACCCTGCTGCGCGCGCAAACCACCTTCGTCTGTATCGAGTTGTCCACCGGCAAACCCAAGCGCATGCCGGCGGAGTTCATCGAAGGTTACGGCCGCGCTCTGCTCTCCCCGGACACTGTGGCCGCCGGCGCGTGATCCGTCGTGCCGCGCTTTTCCCGGCGCGGCGCATTCCCTACAATCCGCGGCCTTCGCCACAGCCCGAGATTTCCCCGTGCAGATCGCCCTGGCCCCGATGGAGGGGCTGGTAGATGACATCCTCCGCGATGTGCTGACCCGCGTCGGCGGCATCGACTGGTGCGTCACCGAATTCATCCGCATCAATGACCGACTGCTACCGCCGTCGTCCTTCCTGGCGCTCGCCCCGGAACTGGCGCACGGCAGCAAGACGCGCGCCGGCGTGCCGATGCGCGTGCAACTGCTCGGCTCCGACCCGCAGCTGCTGGCGGAGAACGCCGTGCAGGCCTGCGAACTGGGTGCGCCGGTGATCGACCTGAATTTTGGCTGCCCGGCCAAGACAGTGAACCGCTCCCGTGGCGGCGCGGTGCTGCTCAAGGAGCCCGAGCTGATGTTCAGCATCATCGAGGCCGTGCGCCGCGCGGTGCCTGCGCACATTCCGGTGACCTCGAAGATGCGCCTGGGCTACGACAGCCCGGACGGCGCCATCGATTGCGCCCGCGCCCTGGCCGACGCCGGTTCCGCCCATGTGGTGGTGCACGCGCGGACCAAGGCCGATGGTTACAAGCCGCCCGCGCATTGGGAGTGGGTGGCGAAAGTAGCGGATGCGGTGAAGGTGCCGGTGTTCGCCAATGGCGAAGTCTGGACGCTCGAGGACTACCATCGCTGCCGTTCCATCAGCGGCGTGGCAGACATCATGCTCGGCCGTGGGCTGGTTTCGCGCCCTGATCTGGCCCGGCAGATCGCCGCGTGGCGTGACGGCTGCGAGGTGGTGCCGATGCCCTGGTCGGAAGTGCGCGTGCTGCTCGACGACTTCTGGCGCCAGGCCCGGCGCAAGCTGGCACCGCGCTATGCGCCGGGGCGCCTGAAGCAGTGGCTGGGGATGCTTACCCGCAGTTATCCCGAGGCCGTGGAGCTATTCGCCCAGGTACGCCGCGAGCACGATTGCGACGTGCTGGATCGGATGCTGCAGGTCGAGATCGAAGCAGCCGCCTGATCTGCTCTTCGTAGGAGCGAGCTTGCTCGCGAGCAAGCTCGCTCCTACAAAAGCGTGCGCCACGATTACACCGAATCAGCGCCCACCGCTGACGTCGACGAAACTGCCGGTGGAATAACTGGACTCGTCCGAGGCGAGGAACAGGATCGCCCGCGCCACTTCCTCAGCCTCACCACCACGTCCCAGCGGAATCGCCGCTTGCAGGCGCTCCACGCGCCCGGGTTCGCCGCCACTGGCATGGATTTCGGTCTTGATCAGCCCAGGCCGCACGGCATTCACGCGGATGCCTTCTGCCGCCACTTCCTTGGCCAGGCCGATGGTCAGGCTGTCCACGGCGCCCTTGGCGGCGGCGTAGTCGATGTACTCGTTGGGCGAGCCGAGGCGCGAGGCCATGGACGAGACGTTGACGATGCTGCCGCCGTTGCCGCCGTGCTTGCGCGCCATGCGTTTGATCGCCTCGCGGCAGCAGAGGAAAGTGCCGGTGACATTCACCGCGAAGACCCGCTGCAGGCGCGCCACGTCCATGTCTTCCAGGCGCATCTGGCGCTCGAGGATGCCGGCGTTGTTCACCAGCACGTCCACGTGGCCAAAGGCTTCGTCTACTTCTCGGAACAGTTGCAGCACATCGCCTTCGTTCGCCACGTCGGCGGCGAAGGCGCGTGCCTTGCCGCCAGCCCCTGTGATTTGTGCCACCAGCGCCTCGGCGGCCTCGCGCTCGCGACGATAATTGATCGCCACGGCGTAGCCGCGCTCGGCGGCGAGCAGGGCGGTGGCGGCGCCGATGCCGCGACTGGCACCGGTGATCAGCATGACCTTGTCCATGGAAAATCGTCCTGTGGCGAAGGGGGCTTGAAATGGATTCGAGCAGCCCAATCTATGTTCCTGCGGGAGGCCGAAGACGGGTCCCGCACCGGAGTTCTGAAGACAGGCTCCCGATCATACCTTGCTGAAATTTTCAGGAGATTCGCAATGAGCAACGTCCTTTCCCTCGCCCCGCTGTTCCGCCAGTCCGTCGGCTTCGATCGTTTCAACGATCTGTTCGAATCCGCCCTGCGCAGTGAAAGCGGCAGTTCCTACCCGCCCTACAACGTCGAGAAGCATGGTGACGACCAGTACCGCATCGTCATCGCCGCTGCCGGCCTGCAGGAGGAAGACCTGGAGCTGCAAGTGGAGCGCGGTGTGCTGACCGTCAACGGCGGCAAGCGCGAAAAGGCTTCCGAGAGCGTCACCTACCTGCACCAGGGCATCGCCCAGCGCGCCTTCAAGCTGTCGTTCCGCCTCGCCGACCATATCGAGGTTCAGGGTGCGTCGCTGAAGAACGGCCTGCTCAGCGTCGAGCTGGTGCGTATCGTTCCGGAAGAAGCCAAGCCCAAGCGGATCGCCATCAACGGCCAGCGCCCGGCCATCGAAGGCTGAGCAACGCCCCGGCGCTAGTCGGTTCGTAGCCGCAAAGCAAAACGCCCGTCTCGACAGAGACGGGCGTTTTCGTTCGTGCCTCGATCAGGCATTTTGCTCCAGCGGCGCCGAGCGATTGCGCCACCAGGCGATGACGATGGCTGCCATCAGCACGAAGCCCAGGTAACCCATGGCCGGGTAGACCAGCCCCACCAACCTGACGAAGCCGACCTGGCTGGCGATGAAGGCGAGCACCACCGCAACCACGGTCGCCACGCGGAAGGGCACGCCGTAGGCAGCGCAGCGCGCGGCCAGGGTGTAGGCGAAACCGCTGGTGGTGCAATACAGCTTTACCAGCAGCAGGGCGAGCATCACGTCGCCGAACCAGGGTGCGATGTTGTTGCTCAGCAGCAGGGTGGGAATGGCGCTGCCGCCGATCACGTCGATCTGCACCAGCATGACCAGGGCCATGGCGAGGATCAGCACGCCGACGCCGATACCACCGAACACGCCGCCCAGCGCGGCAGTGCGCAGGTTCGCCACGCTGCCCCCCATCACCACCACGGCGGCCGCGGTGGCGGCGACGTTGTAGGAGACGTAGAGCAACGCGCCGAGCAGCCAGTTGGGCGCCGGGTGCGGCACGGCCAGGGCGATCTGCTCCAGCTCTGCCAGCGGCTTGTGGATGTGAGTCAGCGCGTAGATGGCGATGATCGCCACGATGATCATCAGTACCGGGGTAATCAGGCTCATCAGGGTGATTACCCGCTTCAGGCCCATGCACACGGTGATGATGGTCAGCACGCCGAGGACGATCCCGCCGATGGAGTGACCGATGCCCAGTTGCTGCTCGAAGGACGAGTTGGCTCCGGCGAACATGACCACCATGGTGCCGAACAGGAAGAAGGTCAGCATCAGGTCGACGACACGGCCCAGCGGCTTGCCACAGATGAACTCCATGGCTTCCTTGTGCGACTGGGTCTGCAGGCGGCTGCCGATCTGGTAGAGGTTCATCAGCAGGAAGGCGAACAGCGCCAGCGCCACCAGGCCGCCGGCAAGACCCATGATGCCGAAGCCACCGAAGAACTGGAGGATCTCCTGGCCCGAGGCGAAGCCGACGCCCACCACCAGGCCGATGTACGCACCGCCCAGCTTGAGACTGGTTTTCATGATCGAGACTCTGTTGTTGTTATGGGGCGGCCCGGTTCAGCGCCGGACCGCAAAAAGGGCTTACGCCTGGCCGACGTAGGCCTGGATTTCCACCTCGACGTCCACGCCCAGCGCCAGTGCGGACGCCACGCAGGAACGTACCGGCAGGCCCTGGTCGAAGTAGCGCTTGTACACCTCGTTGAAACCGGCGAAGTGGGACATGTCCGACAGCCACACGGTGGCCTTCACCACCTGGGAGAAGTTCGCGCCGCAGGCTTCCAGGCTCTCGGCGATGCGGGTCATCACTGCCTCGGTCTGGGTCTGGATGTCGCCTTTCACCACCTGGCCGTCGGCGGTCATCGGCACCTGGCCGGAGAGGAACAGGAAGCCGCCGGCTTTCACCGCGCGGGAGAAGGGGAAGGGCAGGGTGCTGGGGTAACGCTGGATATCGCTCATGGGTAAATCTCCGGGGGAATTCAACGCAGGCGCGCCGGGTCCAGGCGCTGGGGATCGACGCCTTCCTGGCGCAGGGATTCGGGGAGCGGCTGGCCGAGCAGCAGCGATTGGGCCAGACGCGAAACGCCGTCAGCGGACTGGATGCCATAGCCGCCCTGGGCGGCCAGCCAGAAGAACGCCGGGTTCTGTGCATCCGCGCCAATCACCAGGTCGCCATCGGCGACGAAGGAACGCAGGCCGGCCCAGCTGTGGTTCGGCCGCCGGATCGCCAGGGTGGTGTGCTCCTCGATGTGGTACACGCCCAGGGCGATATCGAGTTCCTCGGGCTGCACGTCCTGCGCTTCCACCGGGTCGGCGTTGGCGGGGGAACCGAGCAACTGGCCGGCATCGGGCTTGAAGTAGAAGCTTTCGTCGATGCCGATCACCGTCGGCCACTGGCTGATGTCCGCGCCGTCGGGCGCCGGGAAGGTAAAGGCGGTACGGCGGCAGGGTTGCAGGCCGATCGGGCGGATGCCGCAGCGCTTGGCCAGGTGATCGGCCCAGGCGCCGGCGGCGTTGACCAGTTGCGCGGCCTGTATGACTTCGCCATGGCTGAGTTCCAGCGCCCAGCGGCCATTGGCGTATCGAGCTGAGAGCAACTCGCGGTTGCAGCGCAATTCGCCGCCGCGCTGGCGCAGCGCGCGCAGATAGCCCTGGTGCAGGGCGTGTACGTCGAGATCGCGGGCGTCAGGCTCATAGAGAGCGCCGATGATGGCGTCTGCGCGAAGGCAGGGGAGGAACTGCAGCGCCTCTTCGGTGCTGATGCGTTCCACGCCGGGCGTGGCTTCGGCCTGGTTCAGCAACTCGATGTGCTCGGGGCCGCCGACGTACAGGCAGCCGCGCGGGGTGAGGATCGGATGCTCGCTGAAGCCGGCCGGCGGGTTCTCGTAGAAGGCGCGGCTGGCACGGGTAAGCGCCTGGATCTGCGGTGTGCCGTAGGCCTCCATGAACATGGCGGCCGAACGCCCGGTAGAGTGGTAGCCGGGCTGCTCTTCGCGTTCCAGTACCAGCACCTTGTGCGTCTCGCTCAGGCGGTAGGCGAGGGAAGCTCCGGCAATGCCGGCGCCGATGATGACGAAATCGAAATGGCTCACTGCAAGGGCCTTCTGAGTGATTTCTCTTATGTGAGAAATCTAAGATATGAGAATTTTTGCGACAAAGGCAAGGCCCGGTAAACTTTCGTCGGCCCCCTCACGAGAAGTCCCATGAGCGAAACCGCCCAAGCACTACCCAAGCCCCAGCAGCTGGATCGAGACGAAGTCGGAGCGCGCCTGCGGGCAGTTCGCAAGCAACAGAAGCTGACCCTGAAACAGCTCTCCGACCTGTCTGGCGTAGCGGTTTCCACCTTGTCGAAGATGGAGCTGGCGCAGGTCGCGGTGAGCTACGACAAGCTGGCCGCCGCCGCCCGGGCGCTGCAGGTGGATATTGCGCAATTGTTCCGCCCATTGCCGCCTGTCGGCGGGCTGATGGGGTTGAAGACTTTCGTGAAGACCCGTGTGGATGATGCCGCCGGCTACGACACTGGCGGTTACGAGTACTACCCGATTGCCGGCGATTTCCCTCAACGCAATATGACGCCGCTGTACGCGCGCATCTTTGCCCGCGAGGTCGGCGAATTCGACGACTACGTTCGCCACCCTGGTCAGGAGTTCGCCATGGTGGTGGCCGGCCGCGTGCGGATCCAGTTCGAGACGGGCGAGTCGGTGAGCATCGGCCTGCGCGAGACGGCCTATTTCGACAGCAGCGTCGGCCATCTTTATCTCAACGATGGCGAGGCCGACGAGGCGCAGGTGATGGTGGTGATGTCGGAGTCGCGGCCCGCCGAATAGCGGGCTTCAGGTCGCCTGTTGCTCGCGGCCGGGCAGCAGCGCGATGAACTCCTCCAGCGGTACCGGGCGGCTGAACAGGTAGCCCTGGTACAGGTGGCAACCCTGCTCGGCCAGCAGCGCCAGTTGCTCCGGGGTTTCCACCCCTTCAGCCACCAGTTCCAGGCCGAGGCTGTGGCCCATGGCAATGATGGCGCGGACGATTTCCGCGTCGTTGCTGTCGTTGGGCGCGTCGCGCACGAAGCTCTGGTCGATCTTCAGGCTGTCCACCGGCAGGCGCTTGAGGTAGGTGAGCGATGAGTAGCCGGTACCGAAGTCATCCATGGCGAAACGCACGCCGGCCTCGCGCAGGCGCTCCATGCGCGCGATGGTGTCGTCCAGTTGCTGGATCACGATGCCCTCGGTGATCTCCAGCTTGAGCAGGCTGGGCGGCAGCCTGGTCTTGTGCAGCAGCGCCAGCAGGCGCTCGACGAAATCGCTCTGGCGGAACTGCCGCGGGCTGATGTTCACGCTCAGGCTGAAATTCTCGATGTCGATGCGGCCTTCGGCAAGCAGCTGCGCGCCGGTACGGCAGGCTTCCTCGATGACCCACTGGCCGACTTCGACGATCAGCCCGCTGTCCTCCAGTACGCGGATGAAACTGGCCGGCGATTGCGGGCCGAGAGTCGGGTGGCGCCAGCGCAGCAATGCTTCGGCGCCGACGATGCGTGAATCGCGGGTGTCTACCTGCGGCTGGTAGTGCAGGTTGAATTCACGCCGCGCGAGGGCCATGCGCAGGCCGTTCTCCAGGCGCAGGCGCTCGCTGGCTGCCTGCTGCATGGACTCGTGGAACAGCTGCACGGTATTGCGGCCGGCGTCCTTGGCGCGGTACATGGCGATGTCGGCGCGCTTGAGCAGGTCGTCCGGGGTCGCGCCGTCGTCGGGTATCAGCGCGATGCCGATGCTCGGGGTGATCTGCAGGCGGTGGCCGTCGAGCAGCATCGGC
Organism: Pseudomonas sp. AU11447; assembly: GCF_001672555.2. NCBI lineage: Bacteria > Pseudomonadati > Pseudomonadota > Gammaproteobacteria > Pseudomonadales > Pseudomonadaceae > Pseudomonas > Pseudomonas sp. AU11447. The sequence continues at coordinate 61,794 of NZ_LZDG02000058.1, forward strand.
TCGGCCAGCAGGTCGCGCAGTTTTTCTGCCAGCTGGCGCACCTGCTGGGCGGTTTCCAGTCGGCTACCTTCGATACCGGTGATCAGCACCACGAACTCGTCGCCGCCCAGGCGGGCCACGGTGTCTTCCTGGCGCACGCTGGCCTCCAGGCGCGCGGTAACCATCTGCAGGATGGAGTCGCCGACGGAGTGGCCGAGGGAATCGTTGATGTGCTTGAAGTGGTCGAGGTCGAGGAACAGCAACGCACCGCGCAGGCTGTGGCGCTGCAGCAGGGCGATCTGCTGCTTGAGGCGATCCATCAGCAGGGCGCGATTGGGCAGGTCGGTCAGGGCGTCATGGTAGGCGAGGTGCTGGATGCGCGCCTCGGCCTCGCGCAGCTCGCTGGTGTCGCGGGCGGTGAGCAGCAGGCAATTCACGCCGCCCAGTTCGATCGGCTCCACCGACACGTCGACCGTCTTGATCGTGCCGTCACGGTGGCGGCCACGCATTTCCAGGTGGTGGACGAAGCCGTCGCGGTTGAGCGCGGCGATCATGTTCAGGCGCTCGTCCGGGTCGGCCCAGATATTGATACCCAGTGCTGTCTGCCCGATTACCTCGTCGGTGCGGTAGCCGGTGAGGCGGTGGAAGCCTTCGTTGACCTCGATGTAGCGGCCGGTGTCGCGCTCGGTGATGGTGATGGCGTCGGGGCTGGAGTGGAATGCCTTGGCGAACTTCTCCTGGCTGGCCTTGAGCGCGGCCTCGGCCTGCAGGCGCCGGGTGACGTCACGGAAGCTGGAGAGGATGCACAGCTGGCGGTCGACCCAGATCAGCCGGCTGGCGACCATGCAGGTGATGGTCTGGCCTTCGCGAGTGAGGAACTGCACTTCGACGTTCTGCAGCGCGTGGTCGCGCATCAGTTGCTCGAACAGGCGCGAGCGCTGGTGATGATCGGCCCAGAAGGTGACCTGGTGGGACGAGCGGCCGATGATGTCCTCGGCGAGCCAGCCGAAAGTGCTGCAGAAGCTCGGGTTCACTTCCACGAATTCGCCGTCGCGCACTCGTGAGACGCAGATCGGGTCCGGGCTGCCCTGGAACAGACTGGCGAACTTCTCCTCCGAGGCTTGCAGGCTGCGCTCGCGGAGCACGCGTTCGGTGATGTCGAGCAGGGTGCCGGCCATGCGTAGCGGCTTGCCGCTGGCATTGCGGTAGAGGCGGGCGCGGCTCTCCAGGTAGCGAACTTCGCCGGAGTCGAGCTGGGCGCGGTAGGTGAACTGGTAGTCGTTCTCCGGTCCGCGGGCGAGGCGGGCGTAGGCCTGGCGCATGCGCGCGCGGTCGGTCTTGTCGACGCAGGCGAAGAATTCGCCGAAGGGCCCGTGGAAATCTCGGTCAGGCAATTCGTGCAGAACGGCGGCGCGGGCAGAGCCGTAGAGCAGGCCGCTGGGGATATGCCAGTCCCAGATGCCCAGTTGTGCGGAGTCCAGCGCCAGGTCGAGGCGCTCCTGGCTGTCGCGCAGGGCCTGTTCCTGGGCGCGCACACGGGTGATGTCGCGTACGGTCAGGACCAGGCAGGGATGGTCGTCCAGTTCGATCTGGCAGCCGTAGACGCGGGCACTGCGGACTTCACCGGTGCGGGTCAGCAGGGTGACTTCGAAGCCGTCGAGCTGTTGCTCGGCGGCGATCCTGTCGAGCATCCGCTGGCGCTCGTCGAGGCTGCGCCACAGGCCGAGCTGCACCGAGGTGCGGCCGAGCGCTTCCTCGCGGCTCCAGCCGAAGTGGTCGACAAAACTGGCGTTGAGTTCGAGGAATTTTCCGCTGTCCCGGTCGGTGATGACCATGGCGTCGGGCGCGGTGTGAAAGGCTTTGGCGAACTGGTCCTGGCCGTCGGTAGCGAACGGGGGCGTGCGCGGAACGCGGCTCATGCGGCGTTTCCCCGGCAGCTGGCGGCACCGGCCAAGTGGGGCCGGCTAACGCATGGTGGCGTGCGGACGGGCATTCGGGCCCCTTCTTCTAATTCTGTCAGAACAATAGAGGTTAGGCCGCGACAGGTGCAAGCCCCGCCGCCTGGGCGTCGAGCAGGCGCATGAAGGCCCGCGCGGCGTTGGACAGGGTGCGCTCGGTATGCAGGATATAGCCGAGCTGGCGGCTGAGCTGGATGTCCTGCAGTGGCAGGCGTACCACGCTGTCATCCAGCATCGTACGCGGCAGTACGCTCCAGGCCAGGCCGATGGAGACCATCATCTTGATGGTCTCCATGTAGTTGGTGCTCATGCCGATGTTCGGCGTCAGGCCCTCGGCTTCGAACATGCGCCGCACGATGTGGTGGGTGAAGGTGTTGCCGCCGGGGAATACCGCCGGGTGCCGCGCCACGTCGGCGAGGAATACCGGGCCCTGTACCGACAGCGGGTGCTCGGGGGCGGCGACAAAGTCCAGCGGGTCATCCCAGACCGGCACGGCGCGCACTGGCTCGGCGGTTTCCGGCGCCAGGGTGATCACGGCCAGTTCGGCGCGACCATGGAGAATCTCTTCGTAGGCCACTTCCGAGTCGCAGAACTGGATATCCAGCGCGACCTGCGGGTGGGCCTTGGTGAAGGCGCGCAGCAGCGGCGGCAGGCGGTGCAGGCCGATGTGGTGACTGGTGGCCAGGACCAGCCGGCCGCTCACCTCGCCGTTGAGGTTGGTCAGGGCGCGGCGGGTGTCGTCCAGCACATTGAGGATCTGGTAGGCACGGGGCAGCAGGGCGCGACCGGATTCGGTCAGGGTCACCTCGCGGCCTACGCGGTCGAACAGGCGCACCCCCAACTGGTTCTCCAGGGCGGCGATACGCTTGCTGATCGCGGGCTGCGTCAGGTGCAGGCGCTCGCCGGCTTCGGAGAAGCTGCCGGACTCGGCGATGGCGAGGAAGGTGTTGAGGCTGGTCAGGTCCATGTCGACTCCCTGCGCTCTGGATGCGGCGCCAGACTTTTATAACGCACCGTATTCCTTGTGGGAATCCTTTGGATAAAAAATATGAATTTGAGTTATTCGACGACAACCCATAGCATCATCCTCACAAGCCCTAGGGGCATAGAAAGACGCTGATGAGGACTCTCTGATGGCCGGCAAGACGCTCTACGACAAACTCTGGGAAATGCACGAGGTGAAGCGCCGTGACGATGGTTCGTCGCTCATCTATATCGACCGCCATATCCTTCACGAAGTGACTTCCCCGCAGGCCTTCGAAGGCCTGCGCCTGGCGGGGCGCAAGCCGTGGCGCATCGACGCGAACATCGCCACCCCGGACCACAACGTGCCGACCACCCAGGCCGAGCGCAAGGGCGGCCTCCAGGCCATCGCCGACGAAGTGTCGCGTATCCAGGTCCAGACCCTGGACGAGAACTGCGATGACTTCGGCATCCTCGAATTCAAGATGAACGACGTCCGCCAGGGCATCGTCCACGTGGTCGGCCCGGAGCAGGGCGCGACCCTGCCGGGCATGACCGTGGTCTGCGGCGACTCGCACACCTCGACCCACGGCGCCTTTGGCGCGCTGGCCCACGGCATCGGCACCTCCGAGGTGGAGCACGTGCTCGCCACCCAGTGCCTGGTTGCCAAGAAGATGAAGAACATGCAGGTCCGCGTGGAAGGCAAATTGCCCTTCGGCGTGACCGCCAAGGACATCGTCCTCGCGGTGATCGGCAAGATCGGCACCGCGGGCGGCAATGGCCATGCCCTGGAATTCGCCGGCAGCGCCATCCGCGACCTGTCCATGGAAGGCCGCATGACCATCTGCAACATGTCCATCGAGGCGGGCGCACGCGTCGGCATGGTGGCGTGCGACGAGAAGACCATCGAGTACGTGAAGGGCCGTCCGTTCTCGCCGCAGGGCGGTGACTGGGACAAGGCCGTGGACGCCTGGAGCGACCTGGTTTCCGACGCCGATGCGCACTTCGACACCATCGTCGAGTTGCGTGCCGAGGACATCAAGCCGCAGGTCAGCTGGGGCACCTCGCCCGAGATGGTCCTGGCTGTCGACCAGAACGTGCCGGACCCGGCTGCCGAAGCCGATGCGGTCAAGCGCGACTCCATCACCCGCGCCCTCAAGTACATGGGCCTGAACGCCAACCAGGCGATCACCGATATCCAGCTGGACCGCGTGTTCATCGGCTCCTGCACCAACTCGCGCATCGAAGACCTGCGCGCCGCCGCCGCCGTGGCCAAGGGCCGCAAGGTTGCCTCCACCGTGAAGCAGGCGCTGGTCGTGCCGGGCTCCGGTTTGGTCAAGGCGCAAGCCGAGCAGGAAGGCCTGGACAAGATCTTCATCGAAGCCGGCTTCGAATGGCGTGAACCGGGCTGCTCCATGTGCCTGGCGATGAACCCGGACCGCCTGGAAAGTGGCGAGCATTGCGCTTCCACCTCCAACCGCAACTTCGAAGGCCGCCAGGGTGCCGGCGGTCGTACTCACCTGGTGAGCCCGGCGATGGCCGCTGCCGCCGCGGTGACCGGTCGTTTCATCGACGTACGTGAATTGATGCAGGCCTGAGGAGACCGAACATGAAAGCCTTTACCCAGCACACCGGTCTCGTTGCGCCGCTCGACCGCGCCAATGTCGACACCGACCAGATCATTCCCAAGCAATTCCTCAAGTCGATCAAGCGCACCGGCTTCGGCCCGAACCTGTTCGACGAGTGGCGCTACCTGGACGTCGGCCAGCCGAACCAGGACAACTCCAAGCGTCCGGTGAACAAGGACTTCGTCCTCAACTTCCCGCGCTTCCAGGGCGCCAGCGTGCTGCTGGCCCGTGAGAACTTCGGCTGCGGCTCCTCCCGCGAGCACGCGCCGTGGGCGCTGGACGAGTACGGCTTCCGCACCGTGATCGCGCCGAGCTTCGCTGACATCTTCTTCAACAACAGCTTCAAGAACGGCCTGCTGCCGATCATTCTGAAGGATGAAGAAGTGGACGAGCTGTTCGCCCAGTGCGAAGCCACCGAGGGTTACCAACTGACCGTCGACCTGGCCGCACAGACCGTGACCCGTCCGGATGGCAAGCAGTACAGCTTCGAAGTGGACGCGTTCCGCAAGCACTGCCTGCTCAACGGCCTGGACGACATCGGCCTGACCCTGCAGGACGCCGACGCCATCCGCAGTTTCGAAGGTGGCTATAAACAGCAGCAACCCTGGTTGTTCCGCGACGCCTGATGGCGCCGTAGCAACCGCAAGCCAAGGAGAAAGCCATGACCCAGAGTCGCCACGAGCAAGTGGTCCAGCGCCAGTTCGGCGCCCAGGCCAACGCTTACCTGACCAGCGCCGTCCACGCCCAGGGCGAAGAGTTCGCCCAGCTGCGCGAGCGACTGTCGGCGACTACCGGTGCGCGTGTGCTGGACCTGGGTTGCGGGGCAGGGCACGTAAGCTTCAACGTCGCGCCGCTGGCTGGCGAGGTTGTGGCTTACGACCTGTCTCAGCAGATGCTCGACGTGGTGGCTTCTGCCGCCGCCGAGCGCGGCCTGGGCAACATCTCCACGCGTTGTGGCGGCGCCGAGCAGTTGCCGTTCGAAGAGGGTGAGTTCGACTTCGTCTTCAGCCGCTATTCCGCGCACCACTGGCGGGATGTTGGCCAGGCGCTGCGCGAAGTGCGCCGGGTGCTCAAGCCGGGCGGCGTGGCCTGCTTCATCGATGTCGCGGCGCCGGGCTTGCCTCTGCTGGACACCTATCTGCAGACTGTCGAGGTTCTGCGCGACACCAGCCACGTGCGTGACTACTCGCCGTCGGAGTGGGCGCGCCTGGTGGGCGAGGCTGGGCTTGCGGTGACCGCTGCCAAGCGCCAGCGACTGCGCCTGGAGTTCACCTCCTGGGTCGAGCGCATGCGTACGCCCGACGTGATGCGCCAGGCCATTCGTGCCCTGCAGCTTTCGATGGGCGACGAGGTGCGCGAGTATTTCGAGATCGACGCCGAGGGCTCTTTCAGCACTGACGTGCTGGTGCTCTGGGCCGAGCGCTGATTTCAGCTTTTTGACCGCTCCGGGTGGCGCGAGCCGCCCGGAGCGTTACGTTTTTTGCCAAGCGACTTTTATAAAGTGAGCAGAGAGATGAGCAAACAGATTCTGGTTCTCCCCGGCGACGGTATCGGCCCGGAAATCATGGCCGAAGCGGTCAAGGTGCTGGAGCTGGCCAACGACAAGTTCGCCCTGGGCTTCGAGCTGACCGAAGACGTGATCGGCGGCGCCGCCATCGACAAGCACGGCGTACCGCTGGCCGACGAGACCCTGGAGCGTGCGCGCAACTCCGACGCCGTCCTGCTGGGCGCCGTGGGCGGCCCGAAGTGGGACAAGATCGAGCGTGACATCCGCCCTGAGCGCGGCCTGCTGAAAATCCGTTCGCAACTGGGCCTGTTCGGCAACCTGCGCCCGGCCATCCTCTACCCGCAGCTGGCTGATGCCTCCAGCCTGAAGCCCGAAGTGGTCGCCGGCCTGGACATCCTCATCGTCCGCGAGCTGACCGGCGGCATCTACTTTGGCCAACCGCGCGAGCAGCGCGTACTGGAGAACGGCGAGCGCCAGGCGTACGACACTCTGCCGTACAGCGAAAGCGAAATCCGCCGCATCGCCCGCGTCGGCTTCGACATGGCCCGCGTGCGCAACAAGAAGCTGTGCTCGGTGGACAAGGCCAACGTCCTGGCTTCCAGCCAGCTGTGGCGCGAAGTGGTCGAGGAAGTCGCCAAGGACTACCCGGACATCGAGCTGTCGCACATGTACGTGGACAACGCTGCAATGCAGCTGGTCCGTGCGCCCAAGCAGTTCGACGTGATGGTGACCGACAACATGTTCGGCGACATCCTGTCGGATGAGGCTTCCATGCTCACCGGCTCCATCGGCATGCTGCCTTCTGCCTCGCTGGATTCGAACAACAAGGGCATGTACGAGCCTTGCCACGGTTCCGCGCCGGACATCGCCGGCAAGGGCATCGCCAACCCGCTGGCGACCATCCTCTCGGTCTCGATGATGCTGCGCTACACCTTCAACGAAGGCGCCGCCGCCGACGCCATCGAGAAGGCCGTGAGCCTGGTCCTCGACCAGGGCCTGCGCACCGGTGACATCTGGTCGGAAGGCTGCACCAAGGTCGGTACCCGCGAAATGGGCGATGCGGTAGTCGCGGCTCTGCGGAATCTGTAATCTGTCCGGCTCGCTCGTTCCCGCGCTCTTGTAGGAAAGCGGGAACGACGGCCCTCTAAATATTTGAAGGTGTAGTAGCGATGAAGCGTGTAGGTCTGATCGGTTGGCGTGGCATGGTGGGTTCGGTGCTCATGCAGCGGATGCTGGAAGAGCGGGACTTCGACCTGATCGAGCCGGTGTTCTTCACCACCTCCAATGTGGGTGGCGAAGGCCCGTCCATTGGCAAGGACATTGCCCCCCTCAAGGACGCCTACAGCATCGAGGAACTGAAAACCCTCGACGTCATCCTGACCTGCCAGGGCGGCGACTACACCAGCGAAGTCTTCCCCAAGCTGCGCGAAGCCGGCTGGCAGGGCTACTGGATCGACGCCGCCTCCAGCCTGCGCATGCAGGATGACGCGGTCATCGTCCTCGACCCGGTCAACCGCAAGGTCATCGACAACTCGCTGGACGCCGGCACCAAGAACTACATCGGCGGCAACTGCACCGTCAGCCTGATGCTGATGGCCCTGGGCGGCCTGTTCGAAGCCGGCCTGGTCGAGTGGATGTCCGCCATGACCTACCAGGCGGCCTCCGGCGCCGGCGCGCAGAACATGCGCGAGCTGATCAAGCAGATGGGCGCCATCAACGCCTCCGTTGCCGATGACCTGGCCAACCCCTCCAGCGCCATCCTCGACATCGACCGCAAGGTCGCCGAGGCCATCCGCAGCGACGCCATGCCGACCGAAAACTTCGGCGCACCGCTGGCCGGCAGCCTGATCCCGTGGATCGACAAGGAACTGCCCAACGGCCAGAGCCGCGAAGAGTGGAAAGGCCAAGCGGAAACCAACAAGATCCTCGGTCGCTTCAAGAACCCGATTCCGGTCGACGGCATCTGCGTGCGCATCGGCGCCATGCGCTGCCACAGCCAGGCGCTGACCATCAAGCTGAACAAGGATGTGCCCATCGCGGACATCGAAGGCATGATCAGCCAGCACAATCCCTGGGTGAAACTGATCCCCAACCAGCGCGAGATCAGCATGCGCGAACTGACTCCGGCGGCCGTTACCGGCACCCTGAGTGTTCCGGTGGGCCGTCTGCGCAAGCTCAACATGGGCTCGCAGTACATCGGTGCCTTCACCGTCGGCGACCAGTTGCTGTGGGGCGCTGCCGAGCCGCTGCGCCGTATGCTGCGCATCCTGCTCGAGCGTTGATCCGCTCTGCGTGACCTCACAACGCCGGCCCAGTGCCGGCGTTGTGCTTTCTGGAACACGAGAAGTTCCCCTTGTGTAGGTGAACCGCCGCACAAAAACGCCAGCCCGTGTCACTGCCGGCTCTTTGGCGCCAGTTTCTGTGACGCACCCGCAAAAGCCACCGGGAACCAGTCGCTATCCTCGCAGCCCGTCCATGGGGACAGGTTCTGGCGCGCCCTTTCGCGCCGGCCGACGGCAAGCAAGCAGCGGGGGAGAGGATGGCTCGGTTACACAGATTGTGGTTGGCAACGGCGGTGGCGGCGGCTTTCCTGCCGGGCATGGCGGGCGCCCTTGAACTGGGCGATATTTCCTCGCGGGCGGCGCTGGGGCAGAACCTTTCGGCCAATATCGATCTGCGCGGTGCGGCTGACATGAGCTCCGAAGACGTCGTGGTGAGCCTGGCCTCGGCCGAGGACTTCGAGCGCCTCGGGGTGGACCGCAACGTGGTCACCAGCGGGCTGAAATTCACCCCTGATATCGGCAAGAACGGCCGTGGCGTCATTCATGTCAGCTCGAACAGGCCGATTCGCGAGCCGTACGTGAACTTTGTCCTGCAGGTCGTCTGGCCGCAGGGCCGCCTGGTTCGCGAGTTCACCCTGTTGCTGGATCCGCCGTCCTATGTAGCCAGCCCCGTGACGCCGCCGGCCATTGCGCCGGTTGCTGTTGTCCGCGCGCCGCAAGCGCAACCGTTGGCGCCTTCTGTGGCCAATGCGCCGGCTGACAGCTATCGCATCCAGCGCAACGACGCGCTGTGGGACATCGCCTCGCGCAATCGCCCATCCGGCAGCGTCTCGGTCATGCAGACCATGGCGGCGATGCAACGGATGAACCCCGATGCCTTCGTCGACGGCAACATCAATCGCCTGAAGGTCGGCCAGGTACTGCGTCTGCCCAGCGAACAGCAAGTTCGCGAGCAGAGCCATGCCCAGGCAGTGGCCCACGTGGAAACCCAGAATTCGCAGTGGAAGGCCAAGCGCAATCCACAACTGGCGCAGCAGGAGCGCCAACTGGACGCGACCCACAAGGCGGAGGCGGGCAGTGCGCCGGCGAAGGCCGAAGAGCGCGACAACCTGCGCCTGGTCTCCGGCCAGCCGGGTAAAGATAAAGGCAAGGTGGAGGCCGAGCAGTTGGCCGTTGCCCAGGAAGGCCTGGACAGCGCACGCCGTGAAGGCGAGGAACTGCGCAGCCGGATTTCCGACCTGGAAAGCCAGACCCAGAAGTTGAACAAGCTGATCGAGTTGAAAGACTCGCAGATCGCCGGCCTGATCGCGCGACTGGCCGAGCAGGATCGCGCCAAGGCCCACGCCGCCTCGCCAGCGGGCAATCCCCAGGCAGCGGCAGGCGAGGTCGCCCAGGCATCCGCAGGGTTGACCGCTCAGGCCGCCGGGGGCGAGCCGCGCCCCTGAGCTGCGGCGATAGGCGGCGGGGCGCTCGATTGCTTCGCCGCCGGTGGGGGCAGTAAAGTGCTGCGCTACTTTTCCCACCGATTGTGAGACCCCGATGCCTGAAACACTCGACATCGCCGTAGTTGGCGCCACAGGACTCGTTGGCGAGGCTTTGGTCGAACTGCTGGAAGAGCGCGACTTCCCCGTCGCCAACCTGTATCTGCTGGCCAGCGGCGAATCCGCCGGTAAGTCGATAGGCTTCCGTGGGCGCAACATCCGGGTCGGCAAGCTCGATGATTTCGACTTCGCCAAGGTGCGCCTGGCGTTCCTCTCCGTGGGCGCCGAAGCTGCTGCCGACTGCGCCGCCCGCGCCAGCGAGGCTGGCTGCAGTGTGATCGACCTCAGTGGTGCCTCGCTGAACAATGCCGCCGCGCTGCTGGCCCAGGCCTGCGTGAATGGCGATGCCATCGAAACCCTGCAGCTCCCCGCCCTGATTGCGGCGCCGGTAGCGCCCGCCGCCGAAGTGGCCGAGGTGCTCGCCGCGCTGCGCGGCGTGCTGGAGCTTCGCCAGGTCAATGTGGCTGCCTGCCTGTCCGCCTCTGCGCTGGGGCGTGAGGGGGTGCAGGAGCTGGCGCGGCAGACTGCCGAGCTGCTCAATGCGCGCCCGCTGGAGCCGCGCCTGGTGGATCGCCAGTTCGCCTTCAACATGCTCGCGCAGTTGGGTGGCGTCGACGAGCGCGGCCATTCTGCGGTGGAGCGTCGCATCGCGGCGGAGCTCGCAAGGCTGTTCCCCGAGCTGGAGCATGGCCTGAGCGTGACCTGCAGCGTGGCCCCGGTTTTCTTCGGTGATGCCCTGATGCTGACCATCAAGGCTGCGGCCTCGGTTTCCCTGCCCGATGTCAGCGCAGCTCTCGAGGCGGCTGACGGCATTGAGCTGGTGGAAGACGATTACCCGACTGTCATCGGCGATGCACAGGGACAAGATACGGTTTACGTCGGTCGCCTACGGACCGGTCTGACAGATTCGTGCGAACTGAATTTGTGGATTGCGTCAGATAATGTGAGAAAAGGCGCAGCCCTAAATGCTGTGAACTTGGGCGAATTGTTGATAAAACACTATCTGTAAAAGATACTTACCGAATATTTGAAGAAGTATTCTAGCTTGGCAATACTGGCCGGGAACGTCGCTGACAGGGGAAGCACTGCCGTGAAAACGGCGGGTGTAGTGGGCAGCGGCGCCCGATAGACGTTGTTCTAATCCAGAAAAAAGCTATTAAAACAAGGGATTACTATATGGTCCGGCTTCGCAAACTGGTGCAGGCAATCGCAGCTGCTTCGGCACTGACCTCGGGCATGGCGCATGCGCTGGGGTTGGGAGACATCCACCTGCGTTCGGCGCTGAACCAGCCGCTGGATGCCGAAATCGAGCTGGTCGAAGTTCGTGACCTGTCCGCGGCCGAGGTGATCCCGAAGCTGGCTTCGCCGGAAGATTTCAACAAGGCCGGCGTCGACCGTCAGTACTTCCTGACCGGGCTGAAGTTCACCCCCATCGTCAAGCCCAACGGCAAGAGCGTCATTCGCGTGACCTCCGACCGGCCGGTGCAGGAACCCTACCTGAACTTCCTCGTGGAAGTGCTCTGGCCCAATGGTCGACTGCTGCGCGAATACACCGTGCTGCTGGACCCGCCGCTGTA
>NZ_LZDG02000059.1:0-14056 GCF_001672555.2 Pseudomonas sp. AU11447
TGGCAAACGCCCAAAATGAACCAAAAAGTCTTGCCCCGGACATCCGGTTTTTCGCTYAGGCGAAAAATTCCCTCATTGAATCGAAGTTTCAGGGGCACGCCACGACGGGCCATCCCTGGCCCATCGTGGCTCTCGCGGCATCCATGCCGCTCAACCCCTGAAACTCCAATTCAATGAGGCCTCCTGAAAGGGGCATTCCGGAGCATTCGGATGTTTCTCTGGAAGTACTCAAGACCAAAACCACAGCTGCGCGTGCAACACCGTAGGGCGGATAACCTGGAACAGGTTATCCGCCGGATCCCGGATGGCGGATAACGCTGACGCGGTATGCGCCCTACCGATCGCTCACTTCAACCGGCGGCTCGTCGATCAACGGGCAATTATCGCAATTGCCCATCTCCCCCAGCCGATAGCGAATGCAGCAGGTCCGCCGCTGCCGCCAGAGCCCGTCGGGGCGCTGTGCGCAGGACACCTCGACATACTGGATCGGCTTGAACAGCGGATTGCGCGTGCCATCCGGCCGGCGCTCGGTCTCCAGCAGCTCGCGACCATGCCTCAGCATCGGTGCCAGCGGCGGCAGCTTGCCCATCTCGCCGATGAACCACTCGAAGTAATTCCCGGCATTGCTCCACAGCACCCTGGGCGACAGGCGCACCTCGGCGGCGAGGCGCTGCACGAAGGGTTGCAGGTGACCTTCCAGCAGATGGGCGAAGCGCTGGAATGGGTCGCCCGGCGGCGCCGCGAACGGCCCACCCTCCCCCGGCAACTTGAAAGCCTCGGGAATGCCCTGGGCATCCAGCACCACTTCCACGTCGTCGAAGTCCAGCGGCAGTGTGCGGCCGAGCACCAGCGCGGCGGCAACGGCCGGCGGGATGATCCGCACCAGGTACCACTTGGACCACTGCGAGGCCAGAGCGCGGCGATCGCCATCGGCGTGGGGCGGGTCGAAGCGGCGCAGCACGCTGTCGAGCCTCTCGCGTTCGAGCAGCGTGCGGACCGGTATCGAGGGACGAGGATCGTCGCTGGTCACCAGCACCTCGCGGTAACTGGCGAACTCGCCGAAATACAGCGGCGCCAGGGCTGCGATCACCGGCAGCCCTCGGTCGCGCGGCCCTCGATCCGGCAGAGCAGCGCTGTCAGCACAGGGCACAACGTTCGAAGAAGGTTTCCCGGCTCTGCACCATCAGCGCGGCGCGCTTGTGCGGGAAGTTGAATTCCTTCTCGCGCCAGAAGCCCAGTCGCTGCATATGGCCGATCATCTTCGCGTTGTCGGCGCGCGGCTCGGCGACGATGCGCTGGGTGCGCGGGTCGTCCAGGAGCAGGTAGTGCACCAGGGCGGTCATCCAGCTTTCCACCTTGTGCGGCCCGCGATGGGATTCCTCGCCCACCAGCATGTGGATGCCGCGGTCGTAGTCGCCCACGTCGTAGAACGGCGCGATGCGGTCTTCCTTGGCCCAGTAGGCTTCGTAGTAGGCGAAGGGCTCGTCGTCGATGCAGCCGATCAGGGTGGTGGTGTGCGGGTCGGCAGCGGCTTTCTCCAGGTAGGCGCGGTGCTGCTCCAGGGTGCCGCCCTCCTGCCAGAACTCCAGCACGCGCGGGCTGTTCTGCCAGCGGTTGAAGCGTTCCAGGTCCAGCTCGATGTCCAGGGTGCGCAGGGAAATCCATTGGCCCAACTTTGCATCGAAGCGGCGATAGACCTCACCCTGCGGCTTGGGCGCGCGCAGCGGATGACGGCGGCCGCTGCTGATGCGATAGACCTGCGGGTAATCGGCACTGGCGATACCCTTGTGCCAGGCAGCCCCTAGCTGCCAGAAGGCCCCGCGCTCGACCTGCAGGCGCCCGCCGACTTCATCACGGCTCACCAGGCCTTGCTCCAGGGCCTCGGCGGGTACGTTGGCGACAGCGAACTGCACGCGCTCACACTGCGCGTCGCCGGCAAAGCTCCAGTAGGCCAGGGCCCACAGGGCATCGCGGGTGACGGCCCCGTTGAGCTGCCAGCACTCGCCCTCGCGTTGCGCAGTCAGCAGCGGCTCGCCATCGAGCAGCAAGGTCAGGCCTGTGGCACCGCGGTCGGCGGACAGTTGGCGGCCATCGGGCAGCGGCAGGGAAAAAGTGGGCGTCATGATGGATAACCTTTCGTGAATGCAACGACCCCGCTCGTATGACGAGCAGGGTCGGCAGGAATTTAGTCGGCCCGGAAGAAATCTCCGGGCCGTTGGCTTCAGGCGCTTTCGGCCGTCAGTGGACGCGAGGGCTTGTGTGCCGATTCCTGCGGCGGCAGGTGCTCGAACATCGAGGCGGCGATTTCCTCGGCGCGCATCGGCAGCACCGACAGCAAGGTGTCGCTCAGGCCGTGGCTGTCCTGGGTGAAACCCTGCAGGTAGATGCCGGCGTGCAGGCGCTCGTCGGCCAGCACGCGGTAGTCGCGACCCACTTCGAAGTCGCCCAGGTAGTCCTGCAGCGGTGCAAGCAGCTCGCGGTGCGATTTGCGCTCATAGCCGGTGGCGAGGATCACCGCGTCGTAGCGATGGGTTTCCACGGCGCCGGTGGCGCTGTCGCGCAGGGTCAGCTCGATACCATCGGCGTCGGCCTTGGCGGCTTCGACGTTGCGGCGGCAAAGGAAGGCGTGGCGATCCACGCCCGCCACCTTCTGGCGGTAGAAGATGCCGTAGATGCGCTCGATCAGGTCCAGGTCGACCACCGAGTAGTTGGTGTTGTGGAATTCCTGGATCAGCTTCTCGCGCTCGGCCTTGGGCTCGTTGAACACCAGGTCGGTGTAGCGCGGGGCGAAGATTTCGTTGACGAAGGGGCTGTCGTCGGCCGGTTTGAGCACGGCCGCGCGCAGGACCATGTCGACCTGCACCGAGGGGAAGCTGTCGTTCAGGTCAATGAAGGCTTCCGCCGCGCTCTGGCCACCGCCGATCACCGCGATGCGCATCGGCTCGTTCTGGTTGCAGCGCTGCTTGGCCATGCACTCCAGGTAACGGGCGTGGTGGAACACGCGTGGGTCGTCACGCAGGTGGCTGAAGGCGGACGGGAAGCGCGGCGTGCCACCGGTGCTAACCACCACGCTGCGGGCCAGGCGGAAACGCTCATGGCCGCGGGCATCGGTGGACAGCACCTTGACCAGCTCGATGCCGTCCGGGCCCTGCACCGGCTCCACGCGGCTGACTGTCTCGCCGCAGACGCGCTGCTCGGCGAACTGGTCGCTGACCCAGCGCAGGTAGTCGTTGTACTCCATGCGGCACGGGTAGAAGGTGCCCAGGTTGGTGAAGTCGATCAGCCGCCCCATCGCATGCAGGTAATTGACGAAGCTGTACGGGCTGGTGGGATTGCGCAGGGTCACCAGGTCCTTGAGGAAGGAAATCTGCAGCTCGCTCTGCGCCACCAGGGTGTTGCCGTGCCAGCGGTAGTCCGCCTGCTTGTCGAGGAACAGGGCGTGGTAATGGCGGCCCTCGCGTCGCGCCTGCTCCTGCAGGGCGATCGCCAGCGCCAGGTTGGAGGGGCCGAAACCGATGCCGAGCACGTCGTAGGTCGGGGTGATCATCTGAGTCATGGTGCCAATGTCCTGTGTCGCGATGGCCGTGGGGCATGACGACGCGGGAACCGGTGGCCTACTGCTCGGCCCTGCCAGGAGTGCCCCGCCGCTTGGCGGCCGGCACTCAATCCTGCGTGTCGCCCATGATTTGCGCTGTCGATAGCGCGTTATCTGGAGAGACGAGACAGGCTTCGGGAAATTTAGAATGATTCTCACTAAGTCATGAAAATTTCAGAATGACGAAGAGCTGAGTGGCACCAGGAATCTGCGTGCGGGCACGCAGAAATTAATTGTCGGCGCAGGCCATACGTCTGTGTATGTAATTGCGATTGGCGCGGTGCGGCTCGCGAGCAAGCTCGCTCCTACAGGCGGGGTTCGCGCGCTCTTTGCAGGACCGAGAGGGACGCCCAGTCCTTGCCCGCGAACCAGAGATGACAGGACTAACCCTGCCCGCCCCAGGCCCTTAGCCGCAGCCGGCAATGCTTCATCGCGTTGACGATGTGCT
Organism: Pseudomonas sp. AU11447; assembly: GCF_001672555.2. Lineage (NCBI taxonomy): Bacteria > Pseudomonadati > Pseudomonadota > Gammaproteobacteria > Pseudomonadales > Pseudomonadaceae > Pseudomonas > Pseudomonas sp. AU11447. The sequence continues at coordinate 4,044 of NZ_LZDG02000059.1, forward strand.
TCTCCACCATGTCGCGGGAAATGCCCATGGTTTCGGCAATCTCGACATGGCTGCAGCCTTCGACCTTGCGCAGCAGGAATGCGCGGCGACAGTTTTCGGGCAGCTCGCCAAGGGCGCGCTGGAGCAACTGCAACTGCTGCTGCCGGCTGGCCTCTTCCTGCGGGCAGCGCTCGTCGAGGCAGCCTTCGCGATCGAGGGTTTCCAGCTCTTCGGTGCGGCGCACGCGCCCGCGCCGGTGCAGGTCGATACTGAGGTTCACCGCCGTGCGATAGAGAAATGCGCGGGGTTGTTCGATATGCTCGTCACCCTTGCGGTCGAGCAGGCGCAGGAACGCCTCCTGCGTCACATCGGCAGCCGCCTGGCGGTCGCCGAGGCTGCGATTGAGGTACAGGACCAGTTCCTTGTAATACCGGATGAACGCGCTTTCCACCCCGTCGGGCATCCTATGAAAAACAGTCGAGGCTGCAGGCGCCTGCTGACAGTCCGAGTCAGGCTTATTTATAATCACTCGCATCAACACGAAAAGAAAGTGTGATATCGGCCGCAAACGGCCTCACCGAGATCCCTGATGACCAGCTCCCCCGCCCCGTTCGACGATGACCGCATCAGCGCCGAAGCCGCGCACTGGTGCGCGCGTCTGCACGATGCCGAGTGCAGCGATGCCGAGCGCGCCGATTTTGCGCAGTGGCTCGAAGTCGACCCGCGACACGAGGAGGAGTACCAGGCGATGCTGGAGATCTGGCAGCTCTCGGAACTGCTGCCGCCCACTCCGCAGGTCCAGCCGAACCTCGTCGTCAGCCCGGCACCCCATCGCGCACGCAGCCAGCGTCGTCCGCGCAACGGCAGGCGCATTGCTGCCATGGCCGCCGGACTGCTGGTCGCCATCGGCGCCGTCTGGTCGGCGGGCTGGTCCGCCGGGCTGCTGCCCTCGCGGGTCGGCTATTACGCTGCGCAACCCGCGCCGCGCCTGGTCGAACTGGCCGACGGCTCGAAAGTCGAGCTCAACAGCAATTCGCAACTGGTCTTCGCCGACTTCCGCGACCGCCGCAGCGCCTGGCTGAAAAGCGGCGGCGAGGCCTACTTCCAGGTCGCCCACGACACGTTGCAGCCCTTCTCGGTGTGGACCGACAACGGCAGCGTGCGGGTCACCGGCACCCGCTTCAACGTCTGGACCGACTCCCGCCAGATGCTGGTCACCCTGCTCGAAGGCTCGGTGGTGGTCAGCCCTCCCGACAGCGTCGACGGCAACAGTGCGCAACTCACACCCGGCATGCAGGCCCGCTACCTGAAGGGCAGCGAGCGCATCGAACTGGCCCAGGTAGCCCCGGCCGGAGCCATCGCCTGGACCGAAGGCAAGCTGGTGATCGACGACCTGACGCTCCAGGCCGCCATCCCGCTGATCAATCGCTATCTCAAGCAGCCGGTGTTCCTCGACGACGCCACGGTCGCGGCCATGCGCATCGGCGGCATCTACCGCACGGACGACTTGCAGGCGCTGGTGGATTCGCTGCCCAAGGTCCTGCCGCTGGAGCTGCGCAAGGACAACCAGGGCCGTACGGTTCTCGCCAGCCGCTACGTTCAGCTCTGATACTCGCCACGCGGGCATGCCGGGTAGCGGCGTGCCGTGCGGGTTCGCGAGCAAGCTCGCTCCTACAAAAAGCCCCCAAGGTCCGGGCAGAACATGGCTGGCGCATCGCTATCCGTGGGCGAAGCGTGCAACTGTAGGAGCGACTTTGCTCGCGAACTCCAATGCGACGGAATCCGCAGGTGCCGGCACCTGGCGCCCGCTCTTACAAAGGGGCCGCAACCAGGCGCCCCACCCACACGCGCCCTGCCTATTTGCGAAAGTTTCGCAAATTCTCTTCAGTTTTCTCCTGGCTCATTCGTCTTGATAGGAACGATTCGGATTTGCCGATGATCTCCTGATTCGCGCGCCGTCTCGTCCCGTTGTGCGGCCTGCCCTCTGGTAGGCCGGGGCCAGGAAAAGACGATGCCAACTCCCGCTCCAAGCGCCTTGCGCGAAATGCTCAAACTGCTGCGGCCGCACTGGCTGCCGCTGACTGCAGCCACCCTGCTGGGGATTCTGGGTGGCTCGGCCATCACCGCGCTGCTCGCCACCATCAACTACAGCCTGCACTCCCAGGGCGGCATGCCCGCCGGCCTGCTGCTGGGTTTCGCCGGGCTGTGCGTACTGGCGCTGCTGGGCTCGATCATTTCCGACATGGGCACCAACTACGTCGGCCAGCACGTGATCGCACGGCTACGCAAGGACCTGGGCAGCAAGATCATTTCCGCGCCCATCGAGCAGATCGAGCGCTACCGCAGTCACCGTCTGATTCCGGTGCTGACCCACGACATCGACACCATCAGCGACTTCGCCTTCGCCTTCGCGCCGCTGGCCGTCGCCCTGACCACCACACTGGGCTGCCTGGGCTACCTGGCCTGGCTGTCGCCGCCGATGTTCCTCGCCACCGCCATCGCCATCGTCGTCGGCAGCGCCGTGCAGTACGTCGCGCGGGCCAAGGGCATCAAGGGCTTCTTCGAGGCCCGCGACAAGGAAGACGAGCTGCAGAAACACTACCGCGCCATCGCCGAGGGCGCCAAGGAGCTGCGCATCAGCCGCCCGCGCCGCTTCCAGCATTACAGCGAGCGCCTGCAGGGCACCGCCGACGAAATCTGCGACATCCAACTGCGCTCGATCAACCTGTTCAACGTCGCCAAGGGCTTCGGTTCCACGCTGTTCTTCATCGTCATCGGCGTGGCGCTGGCGTACCAGTCGCTGTGGCCGAGTACCGACCAGGCGACGCTGTCCGGCTTCATCCTGGTGCTGCTGTATATGAAGGGCCCGCTGGAGGGTCTGATCGGCCAACTGCCGGTGGTGACCCGCGCGCAGGTCGCCTTCCGCCGCATCGCCGAACTGTCAGTGCGCTTTTCCTCGCCGGAGCCGAACCTGCTGCTGGCCGACGATGGCCGACAGCCGCTGGAGTTCCAGTCCATCGAGCTGCGCGACCTGGCCTACCACTACCCCACCGACGACGGCACCCGTGGCTTCGGCGTCGGCCCGCTGAACCTGAAGGTGAATCGCGGGGAAATCCTCTTCATCGCCGGCGAGAACGGCTGCGGCAAGACGACGATGATCAAGCTGCTGCTCGGCCTCTACGTCCCGCGTGACGGCGAACTGCTGCTCAATGGCGAAGCGGTCGGCGATAGCGGCCGCGACGACTACCGCCAGCTGTTCACCACCATCTTCGCCGACTACTTCCTCTTCGAGGACCTGCTCAAGGGCAGCCAGGACATCCCGGCCGAGGCCGGCCGCTACCTGGAGCGCCTGGAAATCGCCCACAAGGTCAGCCTGCAGGGCCAGGAGTTCTCGACGACCGACCTGTCCACCGGCCAACGCAAGCGCCTGGCGCTGGTGCAGGCGTGGCTGGAGAAGCGCCCGGTGCTGGTGTTCGACGAATGGGCCGCGGACCAGGACCCTGAATTCCGCCGCATCTTCTACACCGAGCTGCTGCCCGAGCTGCGTGCCCAGGGCAAGACGCTGATCGTGATCTCCCACGATGACCGTTATTTCGACGTCGCCGACCGCCTGCTGCGCATGCGTGCCGGGCAGATCGTGGAGATCGAGGACCACCGCACTGCGACCCCGCCCGGCCCTTCCGGCGTGGCGCTGCACTGACTGTCGGGCAGCCCGGACGGCCGCCCTTTCACCCGGTCGTCGTTGAACAACAAAAAAAGATCGAACGGAATTTTCCGGTTTTTTCCAACCGGCGCGTCACATAAAGCTGAATCATTCTTATTAGAAACTGCATTACAAGATCGCACTGACAAGATCATAGGAGCTAACAAGTGAGTCGCACCCGCAATGCGCTGCAATCCCGGCACCCGGTGAAGCCCCTGGCCCGCCTGGTCCGCGCCACCGCCCTGGGCATGGTTCTGACCGCCACCGCCGTAGAGGCTGCGCCGGTCCGCATCGATATCCCGGCCCAGTCGCTGGCTTCCGCCCTGACCAGCCTGGGCGCGCAGTCGAACCTGCAGATCGTCTTCAACCAGACCCAGGTGCAGAACCTGCGCGCCCCCGGTGTGCGCGGCGAGATGGAGCCCACCGCGGCGCTGGAGCGCCTGCTGCAAGGCACCGGCATCAAGTACCAGGTCGAAGGCAGCCGCGTGACCCTGCTGGGCGCCGACTCCGCCAGCGGCGACACCCTGAACATGTCCGCCCAGGTCATCACCGGCGCCATCGAAGGTGAAGACAGCTATGTGCCGCGCACCTCCAACAGCGGCAGCAAGACCGACACCCCGCTGCTGGAAATCCCCCAGTCGATCTCGGTGATCACCCGCAAGCAGATGGACGCCCAGGGCGCCCAGACCGTGACCGAGGCGTTGCGCTACGTGCCCGGCGTCAAGGTGGAAGCCTATGGCCTTGACCCCAAGGGCTTCGACTGGATGTACATCCGCGGCTTCAATGCCCAGGCCACCAGTGACTACCTCAACGGCCTGCGTCAGCAGAACAACAGCTACGCGTTCTTTCGCAGCGAACCCTATGCCTTCGAGCGCATCGACGTGGTCCGTGGCCCGTCTTCCAGCCTGTTCGGCATGGGTGATGCCGGCGGCATCGTCAACCGCGTGAGCAAGAAGCCCACCGCCAACCACATCAACGAAGTGGAACTGACCGGCGGCAACCATGACCGCAAGCAGGGCCAGTTCGACCTGGGCGGCGCGCTGGACGACCAGAACCAGTTCCTCTACCGCGTGGTGGGCCTGGCCCGCGATGCCAACACCCAGGCCGAATACGACGACGGCCACGAGGTCGAGGACGACCGCTACTACATCGCCCCGTCCTTCACCTGGGCGCCGGACGAAGACACCAGCCTGACCGTGCTCACTGACTTCCTGCGTGACCGCAACTCCGGCTCGATCTTCGACTACAGCGTCAACGGCCACCCCACCGGCACCCTGCTCGGCGATCACAGCTACAACCACTTCAGCCAGGACCAGTACACCCTGGGCTACGAGTTTCGCCACCGCCTGAACGACACCTGGGAATTCCGCCAGAACGCCCGCTACGGCCAGGTCGACCTGGTGTTCGCCAACCTGCTGCCGCAACTGCAGGTCGGCCGCAACATCATCCGTACCGCTGACCGTTTCGATCAGCACATGGACACCTTCAACCTGGATAACCAGTTCCAGGCCAACTTCGACACCGGCGCGTTCAAGCACACGCTGTTGATGGGCGTCGACTACAGCTGGCAGGACGCCGACATCGCTCGCTGGCGCACCCTGGGCCCGTCGCTGAACCTGGACAACCCGCAGTACGGCCAGAGCGTGCAGCGCCCGACCAAGGACACCACCCTCCCCGGCCAGGCCATCAACTACGACCAGACCATCCAGCAGGTGGGCGGCTACATCCAGGACCAGGTCAAGTTCGACGACCACTGGATCCTCACCGCCGGCGGCCGCTACGACTACGTGCGCAACGACCTCGACAGCCATACCAGCGCGCACACCATGCAGAAGGACAACGCCTTCACCGGCCGCGTCGGCCTGACCTACCTGACCGATTTCGGCCTGGCGCCCTACGTCAGCTACTCGGAGTCCTTCGTACCCAACACCGGCATCACCGCCGACGGTGGCGCTTTCAAGGCCAGCGAAGCCCACCAGTACGAAGCGGGCGTGAAGTTCCAGCCGGACGAAACCCTGCTGATCACCCTGGCCGCCTACGAGCTGACCAAGGAAAACATCCTTACCACCCAGCTCAACGCCAACGGCGTGCCGACCGGCTTCAGCGAGCCGACCGGCGAGCAGCGTTCGCGCGGCATCGAGGCCGAGCTGAAGGCCAAGCTGGATCAGAACTGGGACCTGCTGGCCTCCTACACCTACACCAAGGCCAAGATCACCAGCAGCAACGACGGCAACGAGGGCAATCGCCCGGCCAACGTGCCCGAGCACATGGCCAACGGCTGGCTGAACTACACCTTCCACGAAGGCGCGGTCGACGGCCTCTCCATCGGCGGCGGCGTGCGCTACACCGGCTCGCTGTACGGCAACAACGCCAACACCTACCACGTCGACAACTACACCCTGTTCGACGCCGGCGTGAGCTACCCGCTGAACAAGAACGTGACCCTCTCGGTGAACGCGCAGAACCTGCTGGACGAGGAATACGCCGCCACCTGCGACAGCCCGATCTCCTGCTACCCGGGCCTGCGCCGCACCGTCATGACCAGCGTGAAGTACAGCTGGTAAGGCACGGGCGGAAGCGGCCCCGCGCCGGTTCCGCCTGCTGCTTCCGGGCTCCCTGTTCGCAGGGGGCCCTTTGTTGTTTCAAGAGCCTGTTGCTTCAAGAGCCTGCTGTTTCAGAAGCCTGTTGTTTCACGCGAGGAGTAGTGCATGTCCCTCACCCGTCGCCACCTGCTGCAGGGCCTCGCCCTGGGCGGACTGGCCTGCGCCTGCGGCCTGCCGGTTTTCGCCGGTGAGCGCCTGACGCGGATCGTCGCACTCAACTGGGTGGCCGCTGAAACGCTGCTGACCCTGGGTGTGCCGCCCCTGGCGATTTCCGACGACCGCTATTACCGGGTGCGCATGCCGACCATGGCGTTGCCCGACAGCGTGCGTGACGTGGGCCCGTACTGGGAACCGAACCTCGAACTGATCCAGCAACTGCAGCCGCAACTGATCCTCAGCGACCCGATGACGCCGACCTTGCAGCGTCGACTCAACGGCATTGCGCCGACTGAAAAGGTCGCTATCTACCCGGCTGGCGAGGGCGCCTGGAAAGCCACTACCGACTTCATGAACGACCTGGCGCGGCGACTCGGCGTCGAGCAGGTGGCTGCCGACTACATCGCCGCTGGCGAACAGCGCCTGGCCGATCTGCGCGCAGAACTGGCCAACCGCAACCTGCCGCCGGTGTGCGTCGCCGTACTCAACCAGGACGGCCGCCACGCTGCCGTCTACGGCAGGAACAGCATGGTGCAGGACGTGCTCGACCGCCTCGGCGTCGAGAATGCCTGGCAAGGGCCGGTCGGCCCGGTGGGGCTGGCCATGGTCAGCATCGAACGCCTGGCCGAGCGCCCGGATGCGCACCTGGTCTACGTCGACATCCCCACTACCTCGGCGCGCCTGCAGAGCCTGCGGCAGCCCAACGACCTCTGGGCCCACCTGCCCGCCGTGCGCCAGGGGCACACGCTGACGCTGCAGCGCTTCTATCCCTACGCCGGCGCTGCCTCGGTGCTGGACCTGGCCGAGCGCATCGCCGCTTACCTGGACAATGCCACGGAGGTCGCCCATGCCTGAATCGACCCTCGGACTCGCCGCACCACGCCGCGGCCTGCCGATTGGCCCGGCGCTCTGCACGCTGCTGCTGGCGCTCCTCGCCGCGCTGCTGGTATTCCATGGCCTGCAAGGCGCCCTGCCCCGCGAACTCTGGTGGCAGGCCTTGTGGTCGCCGGACCTGGACGACGTGCGCCAGGTGCTGCTGCACTTCAGCTTCTTCCCGCGCCTGGCGGTGAGCCTGATGGCTGGCGCCGCACTGGCCCTGGCCGGCACGCTGTTCCAGCAGATCCTCCGTAACCCCCTGGCCGAACCGGTGACGCTGGGCGTTTCCGCCGGCGCCAACCTGGCACTGTCGGCCGCCACCATCTTCGCCCCGACGCTGCTGGTGCACGGCCTGGAGGCCGTCACCCTGACCGGCGCCGCACTCGCCACCGCCTTGCTGTTCGCCTTTGCCTGGGGCCGCACGCTGTCACCGCTGCGTTTCATCCTCGCCGGCATGGTCATCAGCCTCTATTGCGTGTCGCTCAACGCGCTGCTGGTGCTGTTCAACCACGACTACCTGATCGACCTGCTGCTCTGGCAGGCCGGCTCGCTGAACCAGAGTGGCTGGGACGGCGTGCTGTACCTCGCCCCGCGCCTGGCGGTGGCCATGGTCATCGCCCTGCTGATGGTGCGTCCGCTGGCGGCCCTGGGCCTGGAAGATGAAGGCGCGGCGGCAGTCGGCGTCAACCTGCGCCGGACCCGCGTGCTGGGCCTCGCCGTGGCCGTGGCGCTGAGTGCCTTCGTGACCAGTGCCGTGGGTATGCTCGCCTTCGTCGGCCTTGCCGCACCGGCCATTGCCCGCCTGTGTGGTGCCCGCACGCTGAAGCAACGGCTGATCTGGGCGCCACTGCTGGGCGCTGCGCTTCTGTGCGTGGTGGACCAGATCGCCCGCGAGCTGTCGCGCTTCGCCGGGGAAATTCCCGCCGGCATCCTCACCGGCATTTTCAGCGTTCCGCTGCTGCTGTGGCTGCTCAGCCGCCAGCGCAGCGGCGGGATCATCCCGCGCCCGGCGCCAGCCAGGCCGCAGCGGGAGCATCCGTGGCGGCTGATCATCGGCATGGCCATCCTGCTCGCCTTGCTGACGCTGCCGGCAATCTACTTCGCGGTGGACGCCAACGGCTGGCACTGGGGCGACGCCGGGCTCAGCGATGCCATCGCGCAATGGCGTGTACCGCGCGTACTCGGCTCGCTCGCCGCCGGCGCCATGCTGGCCGTCGCCGGCCTGCTGGTGCAGCGCCTGACCGGCAACCCCATGGCCAGCCCGGAAGTCCTCGGCGCCACGTCCGGCGCAGCCATCGCCGTGCTGGTGCTGTTCCTGGTGGTGCCGCAGCCGCAGGCCTACATGGTGCCAGCCGCCAGTATTGGCGCGCTGCTGACGCTCGGCCTGCTGCTGTGGTTCGCCTGGCGCAAGACGTTCAACGCCGAGCGGCTGCTGTTGACCGGCGTGTGCCTGACCACCCTGTTGCACTCGTTGAGCACGTTGCTATTGGCCAGCGGTGACCCGCGCATGACCGCGATGATGAGCTGGATGACCGGCTCGACCTATCAGGTGGATGTGACGTCCGCGAGCACCGGCCTGGTCGTCGGAGCATTGATGATCGGTGTCAGCCTGCTGCTGGCTCGCCCGCTGGACCTGCTGACCCTGGGCAACGGCACCGCAACCGCGTTGGGCTTGCGGTTGCGCGGGAGTCACCTGGCAATCCTGCTGACCGCCGCGGTGTTGACCGCCACCGCCACCATCATCGTCGGCCCACTGAGCTTTGTCGGCCTGATCGGCCCGCACATTGCCCGCCACCTCGGCGTGCGCCGCGCCGCGCCGCAATTGCTGCTGAGCGCGCTGGCCGGAGCCGTGATCATGGTGGTGGCGGACTGGCTGGGGCGGAACATCGCCTATCCCTGGCCGGTCTCTGCGGGCCTGCTGGCGGCGTTCATCGGTTGCCCGTACTTCCTCTGGCTGATGCATCGGGAACGACGGGGCTGAGGCAGGCCACAGGCGCAACGAGTCGCTCTATGTAGGATGGGTGGAGCGCAGCGATACCCATGCTGCCAGCGCACGGATTGATGGGTAGCTTCGCTTCACGCCATCCTACTGCAGGGTTACCAGCAGGATCGAACTCTGCCGGCAATCACTGGAGTCCTTTGTAGGACCGAGGGGGACGCCCAGTCCTTGCTCGCGAACTGAGTTTCCCGGCTGATCCGGCGCCGCGTGGGTTCGCGAGCAAGCTCGCTCCTACAGATTCAGCATCAGGCTTGCTGCAGTGCTCTGCGTAGGCGGGGTTACCAGCAGGATCGGAGCGGTTGGGGAATCAGGCTTGCTGCAAGGCGCGGGGGCGGTTGCTGCGGTCTTCGGCATCGGCGGAAACCGCCGGCTGCAGCTGGAAATCGAACTCGATCTCGGCGAAGCGCCCTTCTACTCCGCGCGCCTTGGCGGCGGCTGCGTCCTCGACGAAACGCACCTCGCCGATCAGCCCATCGCGAGTGGCATAGGCGAAGTCGTCCCACAGGTACTGGTCGCCGGCGAGGTTGATCTGCGTGGTCAGGTGGCGATGCCCCGGCGCGGAGATGAAGAAGTGGATGTGCGCCGGGCGCTGGCCGTGGCGGCCCAGTTGATTAAGCAGCTCCTGGGTCGGGCCGTCCGGCGGGCAGCCGTAGCCGCTGGGCACGATGCTGCGGGCTTGGTAGCGGCCTTCGGCGTC
>NZ_LZDG02000060.1:0-44934 GCF_001672555.2 Pseudomonas sp. AU11447
CGGCGATGGGCCAGGGATGGCCCTTCGCCGCGTGCCCCTGAAACTTCGCTTCAACGAGGGCATTTTTCGCCTAAGCGAAAAACCGGATGGAGGGGCAAGACCTTTGCCTACTTTGGGTCGTTTGCCAAAGTAGGTCGCCCGAGGGGGCGAAACCCAATACATCCGAGCAAACCGAAGCGGCGCAGAAACACGAAAGATTGGCGGATTTCGCCATAGGCGTTATCCGCCCTACCAGACCGGACACAGCTACGCCCAGCACGGACGTCGGACTCAGTGCATGGGCAGCATGGGTATCGCTTCGCTCCACCCATCCTACGAAGAGCAATTTCGGCTCCACGAAAAAGGCCGCCCGAAGGCGGCCTTAGCTGCAACTTAACGGGCAAATCAGTCCCCGTAGATATCACTCTTGAAGTACTTGCCTTCGATTTCCTTGTACTTGCCGTTGGCGCGCAGTGCGTCGATGGCGGCGTTCAGTTGGCCGACCAGTTCGGTATTGCCCTTGCGCACCGCGATGCCGGCGCCTTCGCCGAAGTATTTCGGGTCCTTGAACTCCGGACCGATGAAGGCGAAGCCCTTGCCGCGCGGGGTTTCCAGGAAGCCGATTTCCAGCGGGATGGAGTCGGCGAAGGTGCCGTCCAGGCGACCCGCCAGCAGGTCCAGGTAAATCTCGTCCTGGCTGGTGTAGCGCACCACGTTGGCGCCGGCCTTGCCCAGCACTTCGGTGGCGAAGCGGTCGGCGGTGGAGCCGCGCTGCACGCCGATGTTCTTGCCCTTGAGCTGGCTGAACTGCTCGTCCAGCTGCGAGCCTTCCTTCATCACCAGGCGGCCCGGAGTGAAGTAGTACTTGTGGGTGAAGTCCACCGAGTGCTTGCGCTCTTCGGTGATGGTGATGGACGACAGCGCGGCGTCGATCTTGCGCACCTTCAGCGAGGGGATCAGGCCGTCATATTCCTGCTCGACCCATTGGCACTTGCGCTTCATCTCTGCGCACAGCGCGTTGCCGATGTCGTAGTCGAAGCCGGCGATGCCGCCTTCCGGGGTCTTGTAGGCGAAGGGCGGGTACGCCGCCTCGATGCCGATGCGCAGCGGCTTGTCGTCGGCGTGGGAGAAGGTGGCGAAAGCGGCCAGCATCAGGCCGCCCAGCAGGGCTTTGCGATTCATCGATGAACTCCGTGGCATGTTCGGTGACAGGGCCGGGCGGCCGGCCGCTGCGTCTTGGCAGAGAAGTATCGGCATCTTGTGATTCGTCCAGGGGCGCGACGTGGCACGTCGCAGCGGCATTGCCTTGCCCTGACCCAGGCGACCAGCTTGTTATCGTTCGTCCACGCGCGCTGGCGCGTAAACTTAAAATCCAATCTGGACTAAAAAGTACACAACGTCAATCGCCCTGCGACCGCACGGCACACTCCCTTTTGCGACCGCAGCCCTACTCCTTCGGAGGAATGTCACGCGCTGGGCTACAGCCTTAGTCTGGGAAGCGTTCCAAGGCGATCCGAGGAGGATTCGAAACGATTCTTTCGCATGATTTACCGTAGCTTCCACGGTTATACCTTTGGCAGATGCCCGAAGCCCCCGCGATACGCTCATGTCGCCGGGGCTTTTTTGTGCCCGTTTCCAGGGAAGAACGCAGGGGCTTGTAGGAGCGAGCTTGCTCGCGAACCGCCTGACTCCGAAGTCGGGGGTTGTTCGCGAGCAAGCTCGCTCCTACGAAAAGCGGGCGTCCGCGCGTTTAATGAAGCGCAGGGATTCGGTAAGCGCGCACCGAAACGGCGGATAACGCTGCGCGTTATTCGCCCTACGGGTGCATACAGGAACGCAAGGCACGCGGCGGACATCCTGCCCGCCAAGGGAGGAAGGTTCAGCCGCCACTGAGGTTCATGAAGCGCAGCACCTGCACGTCGCCAATGCTGAACTCGTGGCGTGCTGGCTTGCGCTGCAGGGCACCGCGCAAGGCTTCGAGGATGGGCTCGTCGTGCAGTGGATGGCGGCGCAGCAGGCCGCGCAGGTCCAGGGAGTTTTCGTGGCCCAGGCACAGGAGCAGGCGACCTTCGGCGGTCAGTCGCAGGCGATTGCAGGTTGAGCAGAAGTTATGCGAATGCGGCGAGATGAAGCCGATACGCGTGCCCGGATGCTGGGCCAGGCGCACGTAGCGCGCGGGGCCACCGCTGTTTTCGGCGCTGTCCAGCAGCTCGTGGTGTTCGGCGATCAGCGCGCGGACTTCATCGCTGGAGCAGAAGCTTTCCTCACGCTCGCGGCCCACCTGGCCCAGCGGCATTTCCTCGATGAAGCTGATGTCCAGCCCATGGGCGATGGCGTAGTCCACCAGCGCCGGTACCTCGTCGGCGTTGCGGCCTTTCATCACCACGCAGTTGAGCTTGATGCGCTCGAAGCCGACCTGTTGGGCGGCATCGATGCCACGCAGTACCTGCTCCAGCCGCCCGGTGCGGGTGATGGCGGCGAAGCGCTGCGGATCGAGGGTGTCGAGGCTGATGTTGAGGCGGGAAAGACCGGCGGCCTTCAGATCGCCGGCCAAGCGGGTGAGCTGCGAGCCGTTGCTGGTCATGCACAGTTCGCGCAGGCCGGGCAGCGCAGCAAGGCGTTCGCAGAGGTGGACGATGCCGGGGCGCACCAGCGGTTCGCCGCCGGTAAGGCGCAGCTTCTTCACGCCGCGCTCGACGAAGAGCCGAGCTACCCGCTCGATCTCTTCCAGGGTCAGTACTTGCTGGCGCGGCAGGAAGCGCATGTTTTCCGACATGCAGTAGACGCAGCGGAAGTCGCAGCGGTCGGTTACGGACAGGCGCAGGTAGTCGATCTTGCGGCCCTGGCCGTCGATCCATTCGGACATCGTGTTTCACTCCGGCCAGCCTCGTCCGCGTTCGCGGGGAAGCCGATATTCATGGCCGTTTCCGAAGCCCCCCTCCCCTCCGGGGGAGGAATTGGGGGAGAGGGGTCCGGAACCGGTTCACTGCACCAGCGGACTCTCGGCACCGTCGAAGACGAAACCATCGATCCGCGCCTCGCCGGCCAGCACGCTGATGTACTGGCTGACCGCGCGCTGCAGCACCTGGGCACGCAGGTAGCCAGCGATGCGCGGCCGAGCTTCGGCGAAGTCCAGCGGCTCGCCGCCTTCACGCTCGATCAGTTCGACCACATGCAGGCCATAGCGGCTTTCCAGCGGATGGCCGAGCAGGCCGGGTTGCTGTTGCAGCAGGCGCTTCTCGAACTCGGGAACGGTCTGTCCCGGTTCGATCCAGCCCAGTTCACCGCCCTCTTCTTTCGACGGGCAGTCGGAGAAGCGCATGGCTTTTTCGGCGAAGCGTTCGGGATGCTCGCGCAGTTCGGCGAGCAGTTCCTCGGCCTGTTCGCGGGCCTTGGCGCGGCCCTCCAGGTCATCCGGCGCGCAACCGAGCAGCACATGGCGCAGACGCATGCGCCAGGGCGAGGTCAGGCGAGTCGGGTTGGCTTCGTACCATTGCCGGCAGCTGGCTTCGTCGGCCTCGGGTACGCCGACTTCACGGTCGATCAGGGCGCGGATGTTCGCCTCTTCGGCGGCCTCGCCCTCCTCGACCTGCCCCGTCACACCAAGCTCTGCGGCGCGTTGCACCAGCAGTTGGCGCACCACCAGGGCACGGCAGGCGGAGTACAGCGCCTCGGCGTGGCTGGCGGCAGGATGGTATTGCAGCTCGCGGGCCAGTTCGTCCTCGGCGATGGCGACGCCGTTGACGGAGATGGCAGGCAGGTCGACGTGTTCGACCTTGGCTTCGTAGTGGGAGCAACTCATTTCGATTACCTCCGGATGGCGGATAACGCCGGTGGCGTTATCCGCCGCTTCATCACACGGTGCGACGCTTGGTACGGACCACCTGGTAGCGGCGGCCGAAGTACCACACCGGGGCGCTGACGATGTGCACCAGGCGAGTGAAGGGGAACAGTACGAACAGGGTCAGGCCGAGGGTCACGTGCAGCTTGTAGACCAGCGAGACCGGAGCGATGGCTTCGGCCGCGGCCAGCGGCTGGAAGGTGACGATGGACTGCGCCCAGTTGGCGAGCATGACCATCACCGAACCATCCAGGTGATGGGTGGAGGCGACGATGGTCGACAGGCCGAGGATCAGCTGGACATAGAGCACCAGCAGGATCATCAGGTCCGACGCATTACCCGTGGCGCGCACGCGCTCGTTGGTCAGGCGGCGCAGGATCAGGCCGGTCAGGCCGATGAAGCAGAGGATGCCGAAGAAGCCGCCGGAGACCATCGCCAGCAGTTGCTTCTGCTCGGTGCTGATCAGGTGCTCGTAGACCGAGTGCGGGGTCAGCAGGCCGACGAAATGGCCGGCGAGGATGAACAGCACACCGACGTGGAACAGGTTGCTGTAGACCCGCATGCCCTTCTTGCTCAGCATCTGGCTGGAGCCGGCTTTCCAGGTGTATTGCGAGAGGTCGAAGCGCGCCCAGCTGCCGATCAGGCAGATGGCGAGCGCGACGTAGGGGTAGATCCCGAACGCTAGAAGATCGAGGGACATGTTCAGACTCCTTCTCTGGCCGCCCGGTACTGCATCTGCGGCACCGGCTGGGCGACCCACTGCATGGGTTGTTCGGCGGACGTGGAGACGCGGCGAGCGCTGGTGGACGGGCAACCAACGGCGGGCTCGGTGAAGCTCACCGGGGTTTCCTCCCAGGCCTTGTCGATGGCCTCCAGGCTGTCGTCGCGCACTTCCTGCTCGCGGTCGCGCTTGAGCGCACCGAGGTCGGGCTGCTCGCCGGACAGTTCCAGCAGGCTGCGGAAGACCGCCGCATAGCTGCTGCCGCGCTCTTCCAGGCGCAGGGCGATCAGCGCGAGGATGTGCGCGACCTCGGCCAGGCCGGCACGGGCCGACTCGGCGTCCTGCAGGGCGAGGAACTCCAGGTACAGCGGCAGGTAGTCCGGCAGCTCGTTGACGTCGATGGCCAGGCCCGCCTGGGTGTAGCGGTCCATCAGGTCGACCATCGCCTGGCCGCGGTCACGGCTTTCGCCGTGCACGTGTTCGAAGAGCAGCAGCGAGACCGAGCGACCGCGCTCGAACAGGCCGTCGTAGCTCGCCTGCACATCGAGGATGTCGCCCTTGCAGAGCTCGTTGAGCAGCGCGGCGAGGCCGTCGCGCTGCTGTTCCGGCAGGTTGCAGGTGCGGATCAGGGCATGCAGGGCCAGGCTTTCCTCACGCAGTTCAACGCGCGGGTAGTCCAGCATCAGGGCGCTGAGCTTGAGCAGTTGGCTGTGACTTTCCATTGAGATGGCCATGGTCGTCACTCCTGTATCTGCACGGTCTGGATGACGTTGCGCTTGTCCACGGCCTTGCCGCCGAACAGGTTCACGCCAGAATTGCTGGAGCAACCGTTGCCGAAGCTGAAGCCGCAACCCGAACGCTCGGCGAAGGCATCCGACAGCGCTTCCTCGCGGTGGGCAGTCGGGATGACGAAACGGTCTTCGTAGTTGGCGATCGCCAGGTAGCGGTACATCTCTTCCACCTGGTTGACCGACAGGCCGACCTTCTCCAGTACCGCCAGGTCCTGCTTGCCTTCGACGTGCTCGGCACGCTTGTAGGCGCGCATGGCCAGCAGGCGCTTGAGGGCCAACAGTACTGGCGCGGTATCGCCGGCGGTCAGCAGGTTGGCCAGGTACTGCACGGGGATGCGCAGGGACTCGACGTCCGGGATCACCCCGTCGCTGCCGATGTGGCCTTCGGAAGCGGCGTTCTGGATCGGCGACAGCGGCGGCACGTACCACACCATCGGCAGCGTGCGGTATTCCGGGTGCAGCGGCAGGGCCAGCTTCCAGTCCATCGCCAGCTTGTACACCGGCGACTTCTGCGCGGACTCGATGACGCTGTCCGGTACGCCGTCCTTGCGGGCCTGCTCGATCACTTTCGGGTCGAACGGGTCGAGGAAGATTTCCAGCTGCTTCTGGTACAGCTCGCGCTCGTTCTCGCAGGTGGCCACTTCGTGGATGCGGTCGGCGTCATACAGCAGCACGCCGAGGTAGCGGATGCGGCCCACGCAGGTTTCCGAGCAGACGGTCGGCTGGCCGGCCTCGATGCGCGGGTAGCAGAAGATGCACTTCTCGGATTTGCCGCTCTTCCAGTTGAAGTAGATCTTCTTGTACGGGCAGCCGCTGATGCACATGCGCCAGCCGCGGCACTTGTCCTGGTCGATCAGGACAATGCCGTCTTCCTCGCGCTTGTAGATCGCACCGCTCGGGCACGATGCCACGCACGCCGGGTTCAGGCAGTGCTCGCACAGGCGCGGCAGGTACATCATGAAGGTGTTTTCGTACTCGCCGTAGATGTCCGCCTGGATCTGGTCGAAGTTCTTGTCCTTGCGGCGCTTGGCGAATTCGGTACCGAGGATTTCCTCCCAGTTGGGGCCCCACTCGATCTTCTCCATACGCTTGCCGGAGACCAGCGAGCGCGGGCGGGCCACCGGCTGGTGCTGGGCCTTGGGCGCGGTGTGCAGGTGCTGATAGTCGAAGTCGAAGGGCTCGTAGTAGTCATCGATTTCCGGCAGGTCCGGGTTGGCGAAGATGTTCGCCAGCACGCGGAACTTGCCGCCGA
This sequence comes from Pseudomonas sp. AU11447, assembly GCF_001672555.2. Taxonomy (NCBI): domain Bacteria; kingdom Pseudomonadati; phylum Pseudomonadota; class Gammaproteobacteria; order Pseudomonadales; family Pseudomonadaceae; genus Pseudomonas; species Pseudomonas sp. AU11447. The sequence goes on from NZ_LZDG02000060.1 coordinate 6,585, forward strand.
TGCGCGGGACGATGGAGCCGTCGGCGTTACGCTTCCAGCCGCCCTTCCACTTCTCCTGGTTCTCCCACTCTTTCGGGTAACCGATGCCGGGCTTGGTTTCGACGTTGTTGAACCAGGCGTACTCGACGCCTTCGCGGCTGGTCCAGACGTTCTTGCAGGTGATGGAGCAGGTGTGGCAACCGATGCATTTGTCGAGGTTCAGCACCATGCCGACTTGCGAACGAATTTTCATGGCAGTAATCCTCAAATGTCCTGGGGCAGCGGTTGCGGCAGAGCGTCACCGCCCAGCCCGCCCTGCTCCGGCTCGTCGAGCCAGTCGACCTTGTTCATCTTGCGCACCACGACGAACTCATCGCGGTTGCAGCCGACCGTGCCGTAGTAGTTGAAGCCCCACGCCTGCTGGGCGTAGCCACCGATCATGTGGGTAGGCTTGAGGACCACGCGGGTCACCGAGTTGTGGTGGCCGCCGCGAGTCTTGGTGGTCTCGCTGCCCGGCAGGTTCACGATGCGTTCCTGGGCGTGGTACATCATCACCATGCCGTCCTTCACGCGCTGGCTGACCACCGCGCGGCAGGTCGCGGCGCCGTTGGCGTTGAAGACTTCGACCCAGTCGTTGTCCTCGATGCCGGCGCGTTTCGCGTCGTTCTCGCTCATCCAGATGATCGGGCCACCGCGCGACAGGGTGAGCATCAGCAGGTTGTCGCTGTAGGTGGAGTGGATGCCCCACTTCTGGTGCGGCGTGATCCAGTTCAGGGTGATCTCGGTGTTGCCGTTGGGCTTCTTGTTGAACAGCTTGTCGGTGCTGCGGGTGTTGACCGGCGGCCGGTAGCTGACGAAACCCTCGCCGAAGGCCTGCATCCAGGGGTGATCCTGGTAGAACTGCTGGCGACCGGTGATGGTGCGCCACGGGATCATCTCGTGGACGTTGGTGTAGCAGGCGTTGTAGCTCACGTGTTCATCTTCCAGGCCCGACCAGGTGGGGCTGGAGATGATCTTGCGCGGCTGCGCCTGAACGTCGCGGAAGCGGATCTTCTCTTCTTCCTTGGGCAGCGCCAGGTGGGTGTGGTCGCGGCCGGTGAACTTCGACAGCGCTTCCCAGGCCTTCACGGCCACCTGGCCGTTGGTTTCCGGCGCCAGGGCGAGGATCACCTCGGCGGCGTCGATGGCGCTTTCGATGCGCGGGCGGCCTTCGCTGATGCCGGTTTCGGTGACCTTGTGGTTCAGCTCGCCGAGCAGCTTGATTTCCTTCTCGGTGTTCCAGCCGATGCCCTTGCCGCCGTTGCCCAGCTTGTCCAGCAGCGGGCCGAGGGAGGTGAACTTCTTGTAGGTGTTCGGGTAGTCACGCTCGACCACATGCAGGGTCGGCATGGTGCGGCCGGGGACAGGTTCGCACTCGCCCGTCTTCCAGTCGGTGCCGCCGAAGGGCTGCGCGAGTTCGTTGGCGGTGTCGTGCAGCAACGGCACGGTGACCAGGTCCTTCTCCACGCCCAGGTGGCCGACGGAAACTTCGGAGAACTTCTTGGCGATGGCCTTGTAGATTTCCCAGTCGCTCTTGGCTTCCCAGGCCGGGTCGGTGGCGGCCGACAGCGGGTGGATGAAGGGGTGCATGTCGGAGGTGTTGAGGTCGTCCTTCTCGTACCAGGTCGCGGTCGGCAGGACGATGTCCGAGTACATGCAGGTGGAGGACATGCGGAAGTCCAGGGTGGTGACCAGGTCCAGCTTGCCCTCGGCGCCTTCATCGACCCAGTCGACTTCGCCCGGGCAGGGGCCGCCGGCCTTGCCGAGGTCGTCGTTCATCACGCCGTTCTTCGCGCCCAGCAGGTACTTGAGCATGTACTCGTGGCCCTTGCCCGAGGAGCCGAGCAGGTTGGAGCGCCAGATGAACATGTTGCGCGGGAAGTTCTGCGGGTCGTCCGGCTGTTCGCTGGCCACGCGCAGGTTGCCGGCCTTGAGTTCGCGCACCACATAGTCCTGTACCGGGATGCCAGCGCGCTCGGCGTCGGCGGCGATGTGCAGCGGATTGCGGTTGAGCTGCGGGGCGGATGGCAGCCAGCCCATGCGCTCGGCGCGGATGTTGTAGTCCAGCGCGTGCTCGGGGAACTGCTTGGTGTCGGCCAGCGGCGAGAGCACCTCGTGCATCGAGATCTTCTCGTGGCGCCACTGCGAGCTGTGCAGGTAGAAGAAGCTGGTGCCGTTCATCTGCCGCGGCGGGCGGCTCCAGTCGGTGCCGAACGCCAGCGGGACCCAGCCGGTCTGCGGGCGGAGTTTTTCCTGGCCCACGTAGTGCGCCCAGCCGCCACCGCTCTGGCCGATGCAGCCGCACATCATCAGCATGTTGATGACCGCGCGGTAGTTCATGTCCATGTGGTACCAGTGGTTCATCGCGGCGCCGATGATGACCATGGCCTTGCCGTGGGTCTTGTCGGCGCTGTCGGCGAACTCGCGAGCCACCTGGATGGCACGGGCGGCCGGGACGCCGGTGATGCGCGCCTGCCAGGCCGGGGTGTAGGGCACGTCGGCATCGGTGTAGGAGGCGGCGACGTTGCGGCCACCCAGGCCACGGTCGACGCTGTAGTTGGCCATCTGCAGGTCATACACGGTGGCGACGCGCAGGGTCTGGCCATCGGCGCCAGTGAACTCGCGGAACGGTACGCGGCGCACCAGTACCTCGTCGTTGTCCACGCCCTTGAAGTGCGGGTGTTCCTGCCCGGCGAAGTACGGGAAGCCGACGTCGCAGGCGTTTTCCGGGCCATCGATCAGGCTCAGCGCCAGGCGTGTTTCACGTTGCGCGCCGCCCTCTTTCTCCTCGATGTTCCACTTGCCCGACTCGCCCCAGCGGTAGCCGATGGCGCCGGTGGGCGAGACCAGTTCGCCGCTGATTTCGTCGAGGCCGATGGTCTTCCACTCGGGGTTGTTGTCCTGGCCGAGGTTGCCGGCGAGGTCCGCCGCGCGCAGGTAGCGGGTCGGCTTGAGCACGCCTTCGGTGTGCGGTTCGAGCAGCACCAGCATCGGCATGTCGGTGTACTGGCGGCAGTAGTCGACGAAGTAGGCGCTGGGCTTCTCGAGGTGGAATTCCTTGAGGATGACGTGACCAAAAGCCATGCCCAGTGCGGCGTCGGTGCCCTGCTTGGGGTTGAGCCAGAGGTCGGTGAGCTTGGCCACTTCGGAGTAGTCCGGGGTGACGGCCACGGTCTTGGTGCCCTTGTAGCGGACTTCGGTGAAGAAATGTGCGTCGGGGGTACGGGTCTGCGGGACGTTGGAGCCCCAGGCGATGATGTAGCTGGAGTTGTACCAGTCGGCCGATTCCGGCACGTCGGTCTGCTCGCCCCAGATCTGCGGCGAGGCGGGAGGAAGGTCGCAGTACCAGTCGTAGAAGCTCAGGCACACGCCGCCGATCAGCGACAGGTAACGGGCGCCGGCGGCGTAGCTGACCATCGACATGGCCGGGATCGGCGAGAAGCCGATGACGCGGTCCGGGCCGTAGGTCTTGGCGGTGTAGACGTTGGCGGCGGCGATGATCTCGGTGACTTCGCTCCAGCTCGAACGGATGAAACCGCCCAGGCCGCGCTCGCTCTTGTAGCTCTTGGCCTTGGCGGAGTCCTCGACGATGCTGGCCCAGGCGTCCACCGGGTCGTTGTGGGCGGCGCGGGCTTCACGCCAGAGCTTGAGCAGCGGCTTGCGCACCTTGGGGTATTTCAGGCGGTTGGCGCTGTACATGTACCAGGAGTAGCTGGCGCCACGGGGGCAGCCACGCGGCTCGTGGTTGGGCAGGTCCGGGCGGGTACGCGGGTAGTCGGTCTGCTGGGTTTCCCAGGTGATCAGGCCGTTCTTCACGTAGATCTTCCAGGAGCACGAGCCAGTGCAGTTCACCCCGTGGGTAGAGCGAACGATCTTGTCGTGCTGCCAGCGCTGCCGGTAGCTGTTTTCCCAGGCACGGCTTTCGTTGGAGACTTCGCCGTGACCATCGGCAAATTCACCCTGCTTCTTCTTGAAGAACTGCAGGCGGTCGAGCAGGTAACTCATCTGTATCTCCTCACCCGGTCTGCGCCGGGCGTTCAATCTCAAATCAGGACTTGCGAATCACATGGGGAGGGCAACGCTCTGCGCTGTCCGCCGCGAAACTCAGCAGGGGCTTTCCGCTCCCTTGCGCGCGTACCACCACCAGGTGGCGACGATGCAGGTCAGGTAGTAGGCGACGAAGACGTAGAGGGCGCCCTCGGCGCTGCCGGTCATGGCCAGCGAAGTGCCGAACGCCTTGGGAATGAAGAAGCCGCCGAAGGCGCCGATGGCGGCGGAGAAGCCGATCACCGCGGCCGATTCCATGCTCGCGCCCTTGGCGGCCTGGGCCTCGGTGAAGCCGCCTTGCTTCAGGCGCGCGGCCCACTCGTTGCGGAAGATCACCGGGATCATGCGGAAGGTGCTGCCGTTGCCGATGCCGGCGAAGAAGAACAGCGCGATGAAGGAGCCGAGGAAGCCGAAGAAGCTGCCTGCACCGTTGGCGCCGGGCAGGAAGCTGATCACCGCGAATACGCCGGCGATCATTGCCGCGTAGTTCCACAGGGTGATCCGTGCGCCGCCGAACTTGTCTGCCAGCCAGCCGCCCAGCGGCCGGCTCAGGGCGCCTACCAGCGGGCCGAGGAAGGCGTACTGCAGCGGGTTGATATCCGGGAACTGGGTCTTGCTGAGCATGGCGAAGCCGGCGGAGAAACCGATGAACGAGCCGAAGGTGGCCACGTACAGCCAGCACATCAGCCAGTTGTGCTTGCGCTTGAAGATCACCGACTGGTCGCGGAACGAGGCCTTGGCATCGGCGATGTCGTTCATGCCGAACCACGCGGCGACGGACACCACGGCGATGAAGGGCACCCAGATCCAGCCGGCGTTCTGCAGCCACAGGCGGCTGCCATCGGAGAGGGTTTCCGGTTCGCCACCGAAGGCACCAAACAGCCCGCCAGCCACGGCCAGCGGCACGGCGAACTGCATCACTGACACGCCCAGGTTACCCAGGCCGGCGTTCAGGCCCAGGGCGGTGCCCTGCTGGTTCTTCGGATAGAAGAAGCTGATGTTGGACATGCTGGAGGCGAAGTTGCCGCCGCCGAAGCCGCACAGCAACGCGATGGTCGCGAACACCCAGTACGGCGTGGTCGGGTCCTGCACGGCGAAGCCCAGCCACAGGCAGGGGATCAGCAGCGAGGCGGTGGACAGCGCGGTCCAGCGACGGCCGCCGAAGATCGGCACCATGAAGGAGTAGAAGATGCGCAGCGTGGCGCCGGAGATCGACGGCAGCGCGGCGAGCAGGAACAGCTGGTCGTTGCTGAAGCTGAAGCCGGCGGCGTTCAGGCGCACGGTGACGGTGCTCCAGATCATCCACACGGCGAAGGCGAGCAGCAGTGCGGGAATCGAGATCCACAGGTTGCGCGCAGCGATGCGCTTGCCGCTATGCGCCCAGAACTCGGGGTCCTCTGGGCGCCAGTCGACCAGCAGCGGGCCTCTGGCGGCTTTGAGTTGGGGGTTGGCGATCATGCCCATGACGGCATTACCTCAGGAGTGGCTGGAAGGAATGGGAGAGGCGTCGACATCGGCCGCGCTGGGCTGGCCGTCGAGGCGCTGTTGCTGCTTGATCGCGTAGTGCATCCAGACCATGCACACCACGGTCAGGCCGAACAGCAACATGAAGCAGGAGGAGCGCACGCCGATGCGGTCGGCGGCGAAGCCGAACAGGATCGGCAGGCAGAAGCCACCGAGGCCGCCGATGACCCCGACCATGCCGCCGACGGTGCCCATGTTCTGCGGGTAGTAGTCGTGGATGATCCGGTACACGCTGGCCTTGCCGAAGCCCTGGGCGATGCCGACGACAAACACCAGGAAGGTGAACAGCCAGACGTTCAGGCCGATGCCGAGGCTGACGTCACCCTTGATGCCGTGGATGGTCATGGTGGTCGGCGGGTAGGAGAGGAAGAACAGGCAGACCAGACAGATCCAGAACACTCCCCAGTTCACCGCACGGGCGCCGTAGTGGTCGCTGAACCAGCCGCCCAGGGCGCGGATCAGGCCCGACGGCAGGGTGAACAGCATGGTGATGAAGGAGGCGGTGCGCAGGTCCAGGCCGTACTCGGCGATGTAATACTTGGGCAGCCACAGGGCCAGGGCGACGAAACCGCCGAAAACGAAGAAGTAGTACAGGCCGAAGCGCCAGACGCGCAGCTCGCCCAGCGGCGCCAGCTGCTTGGCCAGGGTCGGCCGCGGGCGGCTCGGGTCGGCGTCGCCGCCCTTGGTGTGGGCCGGGTCGGTCCAGGTGCAGAACCAGAACAGCAGCGCGGTGACCAGCATGGCCACCGAGTAGATCTGCGGAACCATGCGCCAACCGAAGGCGACGACGATCATCGGCGCCACCAGGTTGGTGATCGCCGCGCCCGCGTTACCGGCACCGAAGATGCCCATGGCGGTGCCCTGGCGTTCCTTCTCGAACCACGAGGAGGTGTAGGCGATGCCCACGGCGAAGGAGCCGCCGGCCAGGCCGACGAACAGGCCCAGCACCAGGTAGTGCCAGTAGAGGGTGGCGAAGGCCAGGCCGTAGATCGGGATGGCCACCAGCAGCATGTGGATGAAGAACACCCGGCGACCGCCGAAGCGGTCGGTGATCAACCCCAGCGGCAGGCGCACCAGCGAACCGGTAAGGATCGGCAACGCGACCATCAGGCCGAACTGGGCTTCGGACAGCCCCAGCTCTTCCTTGATGCGAATACCGATGATCGAAAACATCGTCCAGACCGCGAAGTTCACGGCGAACGCCAGTGTGCTCATGCCGAGCACGGAGTACTGTTTCTGACGGTGGGACAACATGGCTAAGCTCACTTCCTGACAGCCTTTGCCCGCACGTTAGGTAAGGACTCGCGTCCTTCTCTTGATCGTCATCAATGAGCGAAAGGGCGATTCGTGAGCAGATGCGCGCCGCTACTCCTTAGTGGGTATCTCTGAAACGAACATATAAGTCGTTGTTTTTAAAGGCATTTAACATGAATACGGCGTCCCGACCCGAGCCCTCCGCCAGCGACCGATTCTTTGTGGGTAGTCCCCCCGCCGGACGCCCTTCCCTGCGCAAATCCATCGTCGTGCGCTTCGGCTGCTACCTCACCCTGCTGGTATCCCTGGCCCTGGCCGGCATGTTCAGCGCACTGCTGTTCGCCGACTATTCGCACCAGGATGCGGCGGTGATCAACCAGGCCGGTTCGCTGCGCATGCTCACCTACCGCCTGGCGCTGGACCCCTCGCCGATCAACCGCCAGGCCCTGCAGGCAACCCTCGCCGCACGCCTGGACAACGACGAGATCACCCGCTTGCTGCGCCGCTCGGATGCTGACGCGCCGATCCGCCAGCAGCACGCGCAACTGCGCAAGGAGCTGCAGAACCTCGACCTTTCCGAAGCACCGGCGCTGGCGACCCTCGACACCTTCGTCAGCCACATCGACGGCTTCGTCGGCACCCTGCAGAGCAATGCCGAATACCGCTCGCAGATGCTCAGCACGGTGCAGGGGCTGTGCCTGTTCCTCAGCCTGCTGGTGGTGTTCATCAGCCTCTATGACCTGAGCTATCACGTGGTCGGCCCACTGCGTGAACTCACCACAACCGCGCGCCGCCTGGGCGAAGGCGACCTCGATGCACGGGTCAGCAGCAGCGGCGAGGACGAGTTGAGCCAGCTGGGCGAGCGCTTCAACCAGATGGCCGAGGAACTCCAGGCCAGCTACCGCGAGCTCGAAGCGCGGGTGGAAGAGAAGACCCGCGCCCTCTCCAACAGCCACCAGCGCCTGGAGCTGCTCTACGACAGCGCCCGCCGCCTGGGCCAGGACCCGTACGACGAGCGCTCCCTGCAACCGCTGCTGAACCAGCTGGAGCGCGTGCTGCAGGCCGGCAAGGTAACCCTGTGCCTGAACAAGGACGGCGTCGAGCGCGCCTATTCCTCGCTGACCACCGACGGCATCACCGGCAGCTTCTGCCTGCAGGGCAACTGCGGCGACTGCCGCGCCCAGGCCGACCATTGCGGCGAGCCAAGCCAGGGCATCAATCCGCTGCTGATGCAGCCCCTTTCCATTGGCGAACACCGCTTCGGCGAGCTGTTCATCGAGACCGCCAGCGGCCGCCTGGAAGACTGGCAGCAGCAATTCATCGAGGGCTTCTGCGACAACATTGCGCGCACCTTCGCGCTGTCCCTGCAGCAGGAACAGGAGAACCGCCTGGCCCTGTTCGCCGAGCGCAGCACCATCGCCCGCGAGCTGCACGATTCGCTGGCGCAGTCGCTGTCCTACCTGAAGATCCAGGTCAGCCGCCTGGCCACCCTGCTCAAGCGCGATGTGCCGGCCGAGAAGATCGACGAGACCCTCGACGAACTGCGCGAAGGCCTCAACAGCGCCTACCGCCAGCTGCGCGAACTGCTCACCACCTTCCGTCTGAGCCTGGAGCAATCCAGCCTGGAAGCGGCGCTGGTGAAGACCGTGGAAGAGTTCGCCGAGCGCGGCAACCTGGGTATCGAACTGGACAATCGCCTGGCGCACATCCCGCTCAACCCCAACGAGGAAATCCACATCCTGCAGATCGTCCGCGAGGCGCTGTCAAACGTGGTTCGCCACGCCGGCGCCAGCCACGCGAAGGTGACCCTGGGCGAAGATGCGGATGAGCAGGTATGCATCACCGTGGACGATGACGGCGTCGGCTTTGACCCAGCGCAGAGCCGCAACGGGCACTACGGGCTTAGCATCATGCGTGAGCGCAGCCAGACCCTGGAAGCCAACTTCAGCATCGCCCCGCGCGAGCCGCAGGGCACCCGCGTCAGCGTGCGCTTCACCCACAAACCCCTGTCGCAGTACCCGGAGACCCACCCATGACGGCCACCCCCACCGATGACCGCGCGCGCATCCTGCTTGTCGACGACCACCCGATGATGCGCAAGGGCGTGATCCAGTTGCTGGAGTTCGAGGACGACCTGCAAGTGGTGGGCGAAGCCGGCAGCGGCGAGGAAGCACTGCGCATGGCGGCGGAGCTGGAACCGGACATGATCCTGCTCGACCTCAACATGAAGGGCATGACCGGCCTGGACACCCTGCGCGCCCTGCGCGAGAACGGCGAGGACGCGCGCATCGTGGTGTTCACCGTCTCCGATGACCGCAACGACGTGATCAACGTGCTGCGCGCTGGCGCCGACGGCTACCTGCTCAAGGACATGGAACCCGAGCGCCTGCTGGAACACATCCGCCAGGCCGCCACCGGCCAGCTCACCATCAGCCCGCAGTTGACCCAGGTACTGGCCCAGGCCCTGCGTGGCGATGACCGGCCCAAGGGCATCGAGGAGCTGACCGATCGCGAGCGGCAGATCCTCCGCCAACTCGCCCACGGCTACAGCAACAAGATGATCGCGCGCAAACTCGACATCACCGAAGGCACCGTGAAGGTCCACGTGAAGCGCGTGCTGCACAAGCTGGGCATGCGCTCACGGGTGGAAGCAGCGGTGTGGGCGGTGGAGAACCATCTGGTCTGACCCCCCGCACTGGACGTGACCTTACCTGTAGGAGCGAGCTTGCTCGCGAACAGACTCCGCTGCGGGGCTGGTTCGCGAGCAAGCTCGCTCCTACAAGGAAGCCTCTACCTCGCTGGTAGTAGTCCGATCGCCGACTTGATTCAGATCATGTCGCGCCAGCCCACGGCGGCAGGACACTGCGGGACTCACCCAGGAGGTCCCCATGCCGCCCTCGCCGAACCTGCCCCTCGTGTACTCCTGCTCCGGCTGCTCCAATCTTGCGCAATTGGCCAACGACCTCGCCCTGCGCCTGGACCGTGACGGCCTGGCGGAGATGTCCTGCATCGCCGGCGTGGGCGGCGACGTACCGGCGCTGGTGAAGAAAGCCTGCTCCGGCCGCCCGATCATCGCCGTGGACGGCTGCCACCTGCACTGCGTGCAGAATTGCCTGGCGCGCCATGGTGTGAAGGCCGCGCACGAGGTCACCCTGACCGAGTACGGCCTGAAGAAACGCTACGGCCAGGACGCGCCGGTGCAGGATTTCGAGATGCTCTACGAGGAACTGCAGTTCCTCGTACGCACGCCGGCCTGAACCACCACTGCACAAGGCGAAAGAACAGGCGCCGACGTAGGATGGGTGGAGCGAAGCGATACCCATCGATTGGCGTGTCAGGGCAGCATGGGTATCGCAAGCTCCACCCATCCTACGAAATGCCGGTCAGGCGTTTTCCTGTACGGCCCGGCTGGCGCGACGCATGGCGCGCCACAGCCAGGCTGGCAGGCTGTCCGGGTCGAGGCTGTCGATCAGGTTCTTCACCGCCAGCCCCAGCTCGGTATCGCCCTCGATCACCAGGCGACGGCGGAAGAACAGCGTGTCCGGGTCCTCCTGGCGGCCCGCCAACAGCAGGAAGTCACGCCAACTGCCGCGAATGGTCACGCTGGGCACGCAGGCATCGGCGAAACGCAGGCCCTTGCGGTCGTGGGTGAAACTCCAGGCCAGGCCGAGATCGCTGACTTCCAGCCGCAGCCAGTGGCCGTCGAGGATATCGAAGGCACCGTCGGCCAGCGCCTCGGCGAACAGGCGATTGGCAGCACGCTGCAGCACCGCGCGCTGCAATCCCGACGGGACGCGCGCGGCCAGCGGCAGGAGTCGGTCGGCGGCGCGCAGGGCACCGGTTTCAAGAGTCAGCACAGGTTCACCTCATCACTGCGCAGCATGCCCGGTCGGCCATGCCAGTATCCGTTGCAACCCTCCACCGCCAGCGGCGGCGTGGCGCCCTTGCGCACGCGGTCGAAGGCCTGCACGACCTCCACCATGCCTTCCGCGCGCGGGCTCAGGCGCAGCAGGTCGGCGCCGCAATCACGCAGCGAGGCGTAGTCCGCCAGCAGGTTGCTGGACTCGCCGGACAGGGTCTGGATGCCGTTGAGGGTGAACAAAGGGAAACCCTCCTGGCTGAGCATCGACATCCCTTCGGGGTAGTTGAGGCAGCAGAACTGGCAATCGTCCTTGGGCCGGTTCTCCGCCCGCGCGGTGAAGCAGCGCGCCGAGTAGGCCAAAGGCAAATGGCCGTAGGCGAACACCTCGGTCTCCACATCAATGATGCCCAGCTCGCGCGCCTGCTCGATAACTGCGTGGACCTGCTCGCCGGAGCACTCCACCGGCGGCACCCAGCGGCGCAGGCCAGCGGCATGCAGCTCCGCCAGCGTATGGCCGTTGTAGACATTCAACGCCGGCCCGCCGACGAACTCGACACCCAGGCCGGAGAGAATCTGCACCGCGCCCATGTCGTTGGCCTCGACCCGCAGCTCGCCGTTGGCGCACAGGCGGCGCAGCGCGGACAGCTCCGAGGCTGCCTCGATCAGCGCCAGCCCCGCGATGAGAATCTGCGCCCCGCTCTGCTGCTGCAGCTCGCGTCCAAGTCCGAGCCAGTCGTCCAGCGACAGCGCCCGGCGTTTGGAGCAGACGGTCTCGCCGATAGTGATGGCGTCCAGCGGCTGCTCCGCCATCTGCGCATAGAAATCCAGGAGTGTCCGGCGGTCCCAGTAGAACAGCACCGGTCCCAGGCTGAGTTTCATCTCGATGTCCTCACTGCCAGGAGCGATGGTAGGCGCCCAGGGTCGTCTGGTGGCCTTCGGAAAGCTTGTCCAGGGCATCCTGCCACTGCGTCAGCGCACGGTAGTTCTCCGGTGCGCGTTGCCACGCATCCAGCGCCTGGCGCCAGACGCGGGTGACCTGCTCGACATAGGCCGGGCTGCGCTGCCGGCCCTCGATCTTCACCGCCGCCACACCGATCTCCGCCAACTGCGGAATCAGGTCGATGGTGTTCAGGCTGGTGGGCTCTTCCAGCGCATGGAAGCGCTCGCCGTTGACCACGAAGCGGCCCTTGCACAACGTCGGGTAGCCGGCCGGCTCATCCGGCGCGTAGCGGTCGATCAGTACGTCGTTGAGGCGCGAGGTCAGGCCTTCGGGCTCCTCGCTCCAGCGCACCGCCTTGGCCGGCGAACAGACCCCGCACAGATTCGGCGACTCGCCGGTGACATAGGACGACAGGTGGCAACGCCCCTCGGCCATGATGCACAGGCTGCCGAAGGCGAAGACTTCGATGGGCACCGGGCTGTTCGCCGCCACCTGGCGCACCTGCGCCAGCGACAGCACGCGCGGCAGCACGGCGCGGCGGATGCCGTAGCGCTCGTGGTAGAACGCCAGCGCCGCCACATTGGTGGCCGAGCCCTGCACCGAGAGGTGCAGCACCAGGTTCGGATGGCGCTTGGCGGCGTAGCCGAGCACCGCGCAGTCGGCGGCGATCAGCGCATCCACGCCCAGGTCGGCGGCGTGGTCCACGGCGCGTTGCCAGCGGGCCCAGCCAGCCGCGCCGGGATAGGTGTTGACCGCCACGTACATCTGCTTGCCGGCGTCGTGGATCAGGTCCACGCCCTGGCGCAGTTGGCGATCATCGAGGTTGAGGCCGGCAAAGTGCCGGGCGTTGGTGTCGTCGCGAAAGCCGACGTAGATGGCGTCGGCGCCTTCGCGCAGGGCCGATTTCAAGGCGGGCAGACTTCCCGCCGGGCAGACCAGTTGCATGTTTCCCCCTGGTACTACGGAGGCCGCCGGCCCCCGCCGGCAGCCGGGAACGGCGTCAGGCGCCGAGTTCGCTGAAAGACAGGAACGGCAGCGGCTCGCCAGCGTGCAGGGTGCGCCCGGCCTCCACCAACGCCAGGCCATCCGCCCAGCTCGCCGCGCGCAGCATGGCCGAGCCCTGCTGCGGGTGCAGGCAAATGCGCGCCACGCCGCTGGCATCGAGTTCCAAGCGCGCGCGCAGGTACTGGCGGCGCGAGTTGGCGGCGGGCCAGTCGAAGCCTGCCGGCAACGTCACCGGCAGCGTCTGCACATCGCTGCGTCCCTGGGCGCGCCAGAGGAAAGGCCGCGCGACGACCAGGGCGGTGACCAGGGCAGCGGCCGGGTTGCCCGGCAGACCGATCCACGGCTTGCCCGAAACACTGCCAAAAGCCAGTGGCTTGCCCGGCTGCATTTTCAACTTCCACAGGTGCAGCTCGCCCAGTTCGCGGATCGCCTGCTTGAGGTAGTCGCGGTCTCCCACGGAGACGCCGCCGCTGGTGATCAGCACGTCCCATTCGGACGCAGCGAGGCTCAGTGCATCGCGGCTGGCCGCCAGGGTGTCGGCGAGCACGCCGTAGTCATGCACTTCGATGCCCCAACCGCGCAGCAGTGCGCCGATGCTGAAGCGGTTGGCGTTGTAGATCTGCCCCGGCGCGAGCGGCTCGCCGGGCTCGCGCAACTCGTCGCCGCTGCTCAGCAGGCAGACCCGCAACGGCCGGTAAACCGCGACGCGATCCAGCCCGACGCTGGCCAGCAGGCCGATGTCCTGGGCGCGCAGTTTCTGTCCGGCACTGAGCAGGGCCTCACCGCTGCGGAGCTCTTCACCACGCCGGCGCACATGGCTGCCGAGGGCTACCTGGGGAACCAGCAAACGTTCGCCCTCGACCTCGCAGTCCTCCTGGGCGATCACGCTGTCGGCACCCGGTGGTAGCGGCGCGCCGGTGAAGATGCGCATGGCCTGGCCCGGTTGCAGCACAACGTCGGCGGCATCGCCCGCGGCGGCGATGTAGCCGGCGATCTTCAGCCGCGCGCCGGCTTCTCCCGTGTCGTCGCTGCGCAGGGCGTAGCCGTCCATCGCGCTGTTGTCCCACAGGGGCAGGTCGATGGGTGAGCGGATGTCCTGCGCGAGGACGCGACCCAGGGCGCTTTCCAGGTCGACGTGTACGGTCGGCGGCGCCACGGGAGCGAAATCCATCAGCGCGGTGATGGCCTCATCCACCGGGCGCAGGCCGGCGCCGGAACAGCCGCAGCCGCTCACGAGCGGGTACCGCAGGCCAGCACCGGGCGCTCGGGCAGGCGCTTGAGATGGGGAACGAAATTGCAGGGCTTGGTGCGGCTGTCCAACTGCTGGACGAGGATTTTTTCCCAGGCCGTCAAGCAGGCGCCGGTGGAGCCGGGCAGGCAGCAGATCAGCGTGCCGTTGGTGATACCGGCGATGGCGCGGGACTGGATGGTGGAAGTGCCGATTTCCTCACGGGAAATCTGCCGGAACAGTTCACCGAAGCCGTCCACGGTGCGTTCCAGCAGGGGAGCCACGGCCTGCGGGGTGTTGTCACGCAGGGTGAAGCCGGTGCCGCCGGTGATCAGGCCGACCTGGACCTTGGGATCGGCGATCCAGGCCGAGACCACAGCGCGAATCTGGTAGATGTCGTCGATCACCAGCCGGCGCTCGGCGAGGGCATGGCCGGCACGCTGCAGGGAGGTGACCAGGGCCTGGCCGGAGGTATCGTTGTGCAGGCTGCGGGTATCGCTGACGGTGAGGACAGCGATCTCCAGCGGCTGGAATTCCGGGGTGCTGAGATGGCTCATGAGGGGGCTCTCCGATTCGGAGCAAAAAGGGCTGGCGCCAGCCTGCGCCCCTTCTCCCCTGCCGCCCATTCCTCCTCGGAGGTACTGCCCCGGCGCGTGCGGGGCATCGCCGCTCAGCAGAGACGGCGGATAAAGCGTTCCGCTTTATCCGCCCTACGTTGAGCGCTTTCGTAGCTTCCGGACAAACCCTAGGGCGCATAACGCCTACGGCGTTATCCGCCAACCGTCGCCTCGGGGATAACGGCTCAGCCCTTCCAGCGGTCGGCGGCTTCCTGATCGCTGCAACGGCCTTCGACCCAGCGCGGGCCGTCGCTGGTGTCTTCCTTCTTCCAGAACGGCGCGCGGGTCTTGAGGTAGTCCATGACGAAGTTGCAGGCATCGAACGCTGCCTGGCGGTGGGCACTGGCGGCGCCGACGAAGACGATGGGCTCGCCCGGTTCCAGGCGGCCGATGCGGTGGAGGATTTCCAGGCGCAACAGCGGCCAGCGCTGGTTGGCTTCCACTTCGATCTTTTCCAGCGCCTTCTCGGTCATGCCGGCGTAGTGTTCGAGGAACATGCCGCCCACTTCGCGCCCATCGTTGAAATCGCGCACGTAGCCGACGAAGCCGACCACCGCGCCCACGCCGACGTTGGCGGCGTGCATCGCATTGAGTTCGGCGCCCGGATCGAACGCCGCGGGCTGGACGCGGATCGCCATGGGCTCAGCCTCCGGTAACGGTGGGGAAGAACGCCACCTCGTCGCCATCGGCGAGGGGCTCGTCCAGGGAGCACAGCTCCTGGTTGCGTGCGCACATCAGGTTCTGCTCGCCGAGCACGTCCCAGGCGCCACCGCGCTCCAGCAGCAGGCGCCGCAGGTCGTCGAGGCTGGCCAGGGAAGCGCTCCAGTTCAGTTGCTCGCCATCGAGACCGAGGGCTTCGCGGTAGCGGGCGAAGTACTGCACGCGGATCATGGGGTGTCTCCTGCGGAACGATCTGTCGCCACGTAATGGCCGCTCTTGCCGCCGAGCTTCTCCAGCACCCGCACGCTGTCGATGGTCATGCCACGGTCCACGGCCTTGCACATGTCGTAGATGGTCAACGCGGCGACGCTGGCGGCGGTCAGCGCTTCCATCTCGACACCGGTCTGCCCGGCCAGCTTGCAGCGGGCAACGATGTGCACGGTGTCTTCGCCCTCGGCGGCCAACTCGACCTTGACGCTGGTGAGCAGCAGCGGGTGGCACAGCGGGATCAGCTCATGGGTCTTCTTGGCTGCCTGGATGCCGGCGATGCGCGCCACGGCGAAGACGTCGCCCTTGGGGTGGCCGCCGTCCTGGATCAGTTGCAGGGTCGCCGGGAGCATGCGCACCCGGGCTTCGGCCACGGCTTCACGGGACGTCACGGCTTTTTCAGTGACATCGACCATGTTGGCGCGGCCCTGGGAATCGAGATGGGTCAGCACGAGTGGGCACTCTCCGGAGAATCAGGGGAACAGTTTAACCCCGACACGCGGGGCTGGCAGACCGGCGAGCGGCGCGTTGGGGGGAGGATTGTATACAAGAAGAGGTATGCACGGGCTACCGCCGGCGTCGCCAGGGTTCGCGAGCAAGCTCGCTCCTACAAGAGCATGTCGCGCCGGACCTTGGGGAGCGAGTTTGCTCGCGAACAACCTGGAAGCAGGAATAAAGAGGCCCGCCAAATGGCGGGCCCTGCTGAGTGAGTGGAAGTGGCCTACATGTGCGCTTCGGCGAACTCCGCCAGCACCGAGCGCGGCACCCCTTGCAGGGTCACGTGCACGCCGTGGGGGAAGTCCTTGAAGCGTTCGGTCAGGTAGGTCAGGCCGGAGCTGGTGGCCGACAGGTAGGGGGTGTCGATCTGCGCCAGGTTGCCCAGGCAGATCACCTTCGAACCGTTGCCCGCCCGGGTAATGATGGTCTTCATCTGGTGCGGGGTGAGGTTCTGGCACTCGTCGATCAGGATCAGGCTCTGCTGGAAGCTGCGGCCGCGGATGTAGTTCAGCGATTTGAACTGCAGCGGCACCTTGCTGAGGATGTAGTCGACGCTGCCGTGGGTGCACTCGTCATCCGAATGCAGGGCCTCGAGGTTGTCGGTGATCGCGCCGAGCCAGGGCTCCATCTTCTCCGCCTCGGTGCCGGGCAGGAAGCCGATGTCCTCGTCCAGGCCCTGCACGCTGCGAGTCGCGATGATGCGCTTGTAGCGTTTGGTGACCATGGTCTGCTCGATGGCGGCGGCCAGCGCGAGGATGGTCTTGCCCGAGCCGGCAGCGCCGGACAGGTTGACCAGGTGGATGTCCGGGTCCAGCAGCGCGTACAGCGCCAGCGACTGGTACACATCGCGCGGTCGCAGGCCCCAGGCTTCCTGGTGCAGCAGCGGCTCCTGGTGCAAGTCGAGGATGGTCAGCTCGTCCTGGTCGATCCCCTTGATCCAGCCGACGAACCCCTGCTCATCGACGATGAACTCGTTGATGTGGACCGCCGGCAGGTTGTCGGTGAGTTGCACGCGGTGCCAGGTCCGACCGCGGTCCTGGCGGGTCTCCACCTTGCTGACGCGGTCCCAGAACGATCCGCTCAACGAGTGGTAGCCACGCGACAGCAGGTTGATGTCATCGACCAGCTGGTCGGTGTGGTAGTCCTCGGCAAATACCCCGCACGCACGCGCCTTCAGGCGCATGTTGATGTCCTTGGTGACCAGCACCACGCGCTTGCTGCTATGACGACTCTTCAGCTCCACCAGCTGGTTGATGATCTTGTTGTCGTTGAGGTGCTCGGGCAGCCAGGTGATCGGCTCGGCGCGCTTGCTCATGAGGATCGACAGGCTGCCGCAGGGGCCGCTCTTGCCGCGCTGGATGGGCACGCCATCCTCGACCTGCTCGGGCGAGGCTTCGCCCAGTACCGAGTCGATCAGACGGATCGCCTGGCGACATTCCGCGGCCACGGTGTGTTTGCCGGTCTTGAGCTTGTCCAGTTCCTCCAGCACCGTCATCGGGATGGCGACGTGGTGCTCCTGGAAATTCAGCAAGGCGTTGGGATCGTGGATCAGGACGTTGGTGTCGAGGACGTACAGGGTGGGCTGGGTGGGGCGGGAGCGTCCGTGGTCATCCATACGCGGGTCACCTCTTGTGGGGGCGTTCGACGGAATGCCGCTACAGCGCTCCGCCGTGCTGCGAACCACCTGCTCTCGAAGCCTGGGATCAGGGCAGGAATCGAGAGAACTGCATGAAGAGGACGGGCCGGGCCGGGGCCGCCACCTGTCTGCAGGGTTCGGCGGTCTACGTCTCAACAAATACAGGAAAAAACATGACGATAAAAAGTCTTTTTCCTTCCTAAGAAGGTTTTTTTCGTCGTACGACGAAATACCTTGGCGAGGGCCTCGGACAGCGCTAGTTTTAGGGGTCCCACCTCCCGTATTTCCCAGTCTTTCCCTCGACGGATCAGTCCCTTAGCCCAGCACTCCGGCAGCTGGCGCCGCGCCAGGCCCAGCCTCTGCGCCCTGCGCCTTCCTCTATAGAGAAGCTAATCGTCCCCATAGGTGGAGCCAACGCTCGCGACTCCTTACAATCGCCGCTCGCTTGTAGGAGACCGCACGATGCTGATGGTGATTTCCCCCGCCAAGACCCTGGACTACGACACCGCGCCGGTGACGCAGCGCTTCACCCTGCCCGAGCACCTGGACGACGCACAGGAGCTGATCGGCATCCTGCGGGAACTGGCCCCGGCACAGATCGCCGAACTGATGCACCTGTCGGACAAGCTGGCCGGCCTGAATGCCGCGCGCTTCGGCAGCTGGCACCCGGAGTTCACCCAGGCCAATGCCAAGCAGGCGCTGCTGGCCTTCAAGGGCGACGTCTACACCGGCATGCAGGCCGAGGACTTCAGCGAAGACGACTTCGATTTCGCCCAGCAGCATTTGCGCATGCTTTCCGGCCTCTACGGCGTGCTGCGGCCGCTGGACCTGATGCAGCCCTACCGCCTGGAGATGGGCACCAAACTGGCCAACGCCCGCGGCAAGGACCTCTACGCCTTCTGGGGCGAGCGCATCAGCGGCTGGCTGAACGAGTCCCTGGCCGAACAGGGCGACGATGTGCTGCTCAACCTGGCCTCCAACGAGTATTTCGGCGCGGTGAAGCGCAAGGCGCTGAACGCGCGGGTGATCGACACCGAGTTCAAGGACCTGAAGAACGGCCAGTACAAGATCATCAGCTTCTACGCCAAGAAGGCCCGCGGGATGATGGCGCGCTACGTGATCAAGGAGCGCCTGAGCAACCCCGAAGGCCTGAAGGACTTCAACTACGCGGGTTACGCCTACAGTGCCGAGCACTCCAAGGCGGACCAGCTGGTGTTCCTGCGCGACCACGCCGACGACTAAGTTGCCCCACCTGCTGCACCGAACGGGAGCCCTGAGGCTCCCGTTTTCGTTTCGATCCCCCCTTCCTGTCGGACGCGCGAGCTTCGGTGGGGCGCCTCGATGGTGCGGTGACGCCGGTTGCTGAGCCCGCACGCCCCGCAAAAACCTGCCTGATACCAAGTGGCCTGTAAGCCATTGACCATGGAACTGCGCGGTCACGGGGGCCTGAACTGTACGTTTACTGCTCAAAACACCCCCTAATGCCCACACGGTGAAAATGGTCAAAATGACCGTTCGTCTGCTTCGGGATTAATCGTGAGAAATTTTTTCCGCCATCCGAACCGACCGGATGGATGGAAATCGTCCCGATTCGCTCCTGCCCTTGTAATCCATTGGCCATTAACAGCCCTTGGCCATGACATGCATTTCACGATTGCACTTTGCAAGAGAGAAAGCTGAACGGCAGCTGAACGAATGTCTTACCGACGATACACGGTCGTTTTTAACGAAAAATTCAATGGAACTTTTCCCGACCATGCACTTTGCACTGGAAGGGCCAAGTCGCGAATGGCCATTAATCCAGCATCAAGTGATATCAATTGGATATTTCAAATAATTTCCGAGGTGGGATGAGCGGAAGGAACTAACCGCATTTGAGATAAATCCTATTTGCGCAACGATCATCGATGGCGACCAGAAAGTGCCTCGGTGAGAAATTGGAGATTAGGTTCCAAGGTTATTTCGATTGGCAATCAGCGATTGAACTAAGCACCTAACCCAATGAAAAAACTGAACTTTTAAGATGACGAGGCAATCATCTAACCAGACTTGAGCACGCCAGGACGGAGAACGCACCAACTTTGCAATCCGCCTGAAACATAACAGGGCAACTATTAAAAGTTCGCCCCAAGACTGTGCTCGAAAGTTTAGCACTCGATTCCCATGCCTGCCTGGAAGGAAGTACGGAAGAACTCGAAAGAGCATCTTCCGAGGGTTCTTGCACCCTTTTAAAAACGCCCACGGGGCAACTTAAACAGTTCGACCATTGAAGAGGTGAATGCGATGCGTATCAGCATCTTTGGTCTTGGGTATGTTGGCGCAGTATGTGCCGGCTGCCTGTCCGCACGAGGCCATGAAGTCGTTGGGGTGGATGTCTCCACCACCAAGATCGATCTGATCAACAACGGGAAGTCGCCCATCGTCGAACCGGGTCTGGAGCCTCTGCTGGAGCAAGGCATCCGCACCGGTCGCCTGTCGGGCACCACCGACTTCAAGAAGGCCGTACTGGACACCGACGTGTCGTTCATCTGCGTCGGCACCCCGAGCAAGAAGAACGGCGACCTGGACCTGGGCTACATCGAGTCCGTGTGCCGCGAGATCGGCTACGCCATCCGCGAGAAGAAAGCGCGCCACACCGTGGTCGTGCGCAGCACCGTGCTGCCGGGCACCGTGAACAACGTGGTGATCCCGATCATCGAGGATTGCTCGGGCAAGAAGGCCGGCGCCGACTTCGGCGTGGGCACCAACCCGGAGTTCCTGCGCGAATCCACCGCGATCAAGGACTACGACTTCCCGCCCATGACCGTCATCGGTGAGCTGGACGCCCAGACCGGCGACCTGCTGGAAGAAATCTACCGCGAACTGGACGCGCCGATCATCCGCAAGACCATCGAGGTCGCGGAGATGATCAAGTACACCTGCAACGTCTGGCACGCCGCCAAGGTCACCTTCGCCAACGAGATCGGCAACATCGCCAAGGCAGTCGGCGTCGACGGCCGCGAGGTGATGGACGTGATCTGCCAGGACCGCAAGCTGAACCTCTCGCGCTACTACATGAAGCCCGGCTTCGCCTTCGGCGGCTCCTGCCTGCCCAAGGACGTCCGCGCCCTCACCTACCGCGCCAGCCAGCTGGACATCGAACACCCGATGCTCGGCTCGATCATGCGCAGCAACCAGCACCAGGTGCAGAAGGCCTTCGACATCATCGCCGCCCACGGCAGCCGCAAGGTCGGCCTGCTCGGCCTGTCGTTCAAGTCCGGCACCGATGACCTGCGCGAAAGCCCGCTGGTGGAGCTGGCCGAGATGCTCATCGGCAAGGGCTACGAGCTGCAGATCTTCGACCGCAACGTCGAGTACGCCCGCGTCCATGGCGCGAACAAGGAGTACATCGAATCGAAGATCCCGCACGTTTCCTCGCTGCTGGTCTCGGACCTGGACGCGGTCGTGAAGTCCTCCGACGTGCTGGTGCTGGGCAACGGCGACGAGCTGTTCGTCGACGTCGTCAAGCAGGCGCCCGAGGGCAAGAAGGTCGTCGACCTGATCGGCTTCATGCCGAGCGTCACAGACGACCGCGCCGAAGGCATCTGCTGGTAATTGGGTTTCGATTGGCTGCGCGTCGGCCCGGTGTCGTTGGAGAGGAACTCGGAAATGCTCATTCACTTCAGTGAACTCCGCTTCCTCGTCCCTCTCCGCGATCCACATGGATGTGGTGAATGCAGCAGGCCCGCCGGGAGCGGGCGCTGCCTAACCGGACTCTAGCTCGCTCAATCGAGTCCATGCCTTCAGAAACCAAAAGCGCCGGTTACCGACCCGCCCAGCGGGCCGGTAACCAAGCCCCACCAGACGGATAGACGACGATGGAAACCTACAAACGAGTGATCGGTGAAGCCACGGGCTGGCTGGTCTTTCTCAGCCTGCTGATGCTGCTGGCGCTGCTGGTGCCACCGACCGTATTCGACGCCGAGTCCAAGGACTTCCTGCTGCTGATCGGCGCGGTCGGTATCTGGCGCTATTCCATGGGTGGCCTGCACTTCCTGCGCGGCATGCTGTTCCTCTACCTGGTCTACCCGCACTACCGGCGCAAGGTCCGCAAGCTCGGCGACGCAGCCGACCCGTCGCACGTTTACCTGATGGTCACCAGTTTCCGCATCGACGCGCTGACCACCTCCATGGTCTATCGCTCGGTCATCGAAGAAGCCATTGCCTGCGGCTACCCCACCACCGTGGTGTGCTCCATCGTCGAGATGTCCGACGAGGTGCTGATCAAGCAGCAGTGGCAGAAGCTCAACCCGCCGGACCACGTCAAGCTCGACTTCGTGCGTATCCCCGGCACCGGCAAGCGCGACGGCCTGGCCCACGGCTTCCGTGCCATCTCCCGCCACCTGCCGGATGAGCACGCGGTGGTCGCGGTGATCGATGGCGACACCGTGCTCGAACCCGGCGTGGTGAAAAAGACCGTGCCCTGGTTCAAGCTCTTCCCCAACGTCGGCGGCCTGACCACCAACGAATTCTGCGAAGTGCGCGGCAGCTACGTGATGAGCGAGTGGCACAAGCTGCGCTTCGCCCAGCGCCACATCAACATGTGCTCCATGGCCCTGTCCAAGCGCGTGCTGACCATGACCGGGCGCATGTCGGTATTCCGTGCTGCCGTGGTCACCGACCCGGACTTCATCACCGACGTCGAAAGCGACCACCTGGACCACTGGCGCCTGGGCCGCTTCCAGTTCCTCACCGGTGACGACAAGTCCAGCTGGTACAGCCTGATGCGCCTGGGCTACGACACCTTCTACGTGCCGGACGCGGCGATCAACACGGTCGAGCACCCGCCGGAGAAGAGCTTCATCAAGGCCAGCCGCAAGCTGATGTTCCGCTGGTACGGCAACAACCTTCGGCAGAACTCCCGCGCCCTGGCCCTCGGTCCGCAACGCCTGGGCTGGTTCACCAGCGTGGTGCTGTTCGACCAGCGCCTGTCGATGTGGACCTGCCTGCTCGGCCTGGTCGCCGCGATCATCGCCAGCATCAAGTACAGCATCGCCTTCCTGCTCATCTACCTGCTGTGGATCGGCATCACCCGCTTCGTGCTGACCCTGCTGCTGTCGCTGTCGGGCCACCACATCGGGCCGGCCTACCCGGCGATTCTCTATTACAACCAGATCGTCGGCGCCCTGGTGAAGATCTACGTGTTCTTCCGCCTCGACCAGCAGTCCTGGACCCGCCAGAACACCAAGCTCGACCGCGGCCTGGCCAGCTTCCAGCGCTGGTTCAACACCTGGTCCTCGCGCGCCATGACCTTTTCCGCGGCCAGCGTTTTCGTCGCCGTACTGCTGACCATCGTCTGAAGGCTCCCTTTAGCCACGCCCCTTTTAGCTACGAACAGGACTCGACCCCATGAATACCGCCGTCAACGTCAATGTCGTGCATGAATCCGAAGCCCAGCGCCAGCACGCACGGGTCAAGCTGCCCGCGCGCATCCGCTACATCGGTGGCAACCGCGAAGGCGTCGATGCGCGCCTGCTGGACCTGTCCGCCGGCGGTTTCGCCTTCAGCTCGGCGAACAACACCCCGGTCCAGGTCGGCGACCTGCACAAGGGCAAGCTGCTGTTCCAGATCGACAGCATCAGCTTCTCCCTGGAGGTGGAATTCCAGGTGCGCTCCTATGACCGCGACAGCGGCCGCGTGGGGTGTGAATTCCAACACCTGAAGCCGCGCGAGATCGCTGCCCTGCGCTACCTGATCACCTCCTACCTGGCTGGCGAAGTGATCAGCGTGGGCGACATGCTCAACACCCTGCAGCGCGAGAACTTCACCAAGGCCCGCAAGCACGGCGCAGGTTCGGGCGGCATGGGCTTCTTCGGGCGCTTCCGCGCCGTCACCGTGAGCACCGCGATCTTCGTGGTCGGCGTCGGCGCCTTCGCGGTGATCCTCAACCAGATCTACAACCTGTACTTCGTCACCCATGCCGATTCGGGCGTGGTCAGCGTGGCCAACCAGCAGATCACCATGCCCCGCGAAGGCACCGTGGAAAGCCTGGTGGAGCCGGGCGCGGAAGTCGCCAAGGGCGCGCCGATCGCCTCCTTCTCCGCCAACCTGCTGGACCTGCTCAAGGGCAACCTGACCGAAGAACAGCTCAACCCGAGCAACATCGAGAAGCTCTTCGGCCACCAGATGAAAGGCACCCTGACCAGCCCGTGCGATTGCCGCGTGGTCGAGCAGCGCGTCGCCAACGGTCAGTTCGCCAACAAGGGCGACGTGATCTTCACCCTGACCCCGCGTGACAGCACCGCCACCGTCGAGGCGCGCTTCCCCTACCGCAACGCCGCCGAGCTGTCCCCTGGCACCCACGTGAACTTCCAGGTCGCCGGCGACAGCGAAGTACGCGGCGGCCGCATCCTGCGCACCGCACCGGTGGACGGTGACCTGTCCTCGGAAATCCGCGTGCAGATCACCCCCGACCAGCCGCTCGACAGCCAGATGGCTGGCCGCCCGACTGAAGTCAGCATCGGCGGCCTGCCGGGCCGCACCCTGCTGAACAAGGCGATGGCCCTGGCCACCGCTCGCTAAGAGGACTGCCCGCATGAATCGACCTGTCTTGCGACACGCCCCGGACCTGGCCCGACACCTTGGATTGGCGCTGGCCATCGCCGCAGCCGCCGGTTGCGCCGGCCTGCCCGACCAGCGACTGGCCCAGGAAGCCCTGGAGCGCGGCGACATCGCCACCGCCCAGGCCAACTTCCAGGCCCTGGCGACCATGGGTTACGCCGACGCACAGGTCGGACTGGCCGACATGCAGGCCGCCACCGGCGACCCCGACGAGCAGGCCCGCGCCGAAAAGCTCTACCGCGAAGCCGCCGAGAGCTCGCCGCGCGCCCGCGCCCGCCTGGGCAAGTGGCTGGCGGCCAAACCCGGCGGCACCGACGCCGAACACCGCGAAGCCGAGCAACTGCTGACCCGTGCCTTCAACGAAGGCGAGGACAGCGCGCTGGTGCCGCTGGTGGTCCTCTACCTGCAGTACCCGCAGGCCTGGCCGAACGTGAACCCGCAGCAGCGCATCGACCAGTGGCGCGCCCAGGGACTGCCGCAGGCCGATCTGGCGCAGATCATCCTGTACCGCACCCAGGGCACCTACGACCAGCACCTCACCGAAGTCGAGCAGGTCTGCCAGCGCTGGCTGAACCGCATGGACGTGTGCTGGATGGAACTGGCCACCGTGTACCAGAAGCAGGGCAACGCGGATAAGCAGAAAGCCCATATCGAAGCGCTGAAGGCAGGCTGGAAGGCCGGCCGCGTGCCCTCCGAGCGCGTCGAATCGGTGGCCGGCGTGCTGGCCGATCCGAACATCGGCACCGCCGACCCGCAGGCCGCGCAGGCGCTGCTTACCGAGATCGCGCCGACCTACCCGGCCGCCTGGGTCAGCCTCGCCAAGCTGCAGTACGACAACCCCGACCTGGGCGACCTCGACCAGATGCTCGACTACCTGAAGAAAGCCCAGGACGCCGCCCAGCCCCGCGCCGAGCTGCTGCTCGGGCGCCTCTACTACGACGGCAAGTGGGCCCCGCAGGAACCGCAGAAAGCCGAGCAGCACCTGCTCAAGGCCGCCGCCAGCGAACCCCAGGCGCACTACTACCTGGGCCAGATCTACCGCCGCGGCTTCCTCGGCCAGGTCTACCCGCAGAAGGCCGTGGATCACCTGCTGATCGCCGCCCGCGCCGGCCAGGCCAGCGCCGACATGGCCCTCGCCCAGCTGTATTCGCAGGGCCGTGGCGTGCGCCCGAACCTGGTCAACGCCTACGTCTTCGGCGAACTCGCCCAGCGCCAGCAGGTGCCCACCGCCAGCGACCTGATGGCGCAGCTCGAACCGCAGATCCAGCCGGCCGACCGCAGCGCCGCGCAGCAACTGCTCAAGCGTGAAGAACAGGCTCGCGGCGCCAACTGGCAAGCCACCGTCAGCCTTCTGCAGAACAACCAGGAACAAGAAAACCTATGAAGCGCATCGACCCGATGACCACCCCGCCGTTTGCTCTTATCGAAGGGATTAAGCCGCGAGCTCTGGCTACCGCTGTTCGCCGCGCCCGCCTGTTCCCTGCCATGTTCGGCGTCGGCCTGAGCCTCGCCGGCACCCTGTTCGGCAGCCTCGCCCATGCGGCAGAAGAGCCGCCGAAGAACTTCGGCATCGACATCAAGGTCACCGCCGAATCCGAGGATGATCGCGACCTGGGCACCGCCCACGGCGGCGACCTCAACGGCATCGGCCTGGACCTGCGCCCCTGGGCCTTCGGCCAGTGGGGCAACTGGAGCGCCTATGTGATGGGCCAGGCAGTTGCCGCCACCGACACCATTCAGACCGACACCCTGCAGAACGACGACGTCAACAACGACAGCAGCGGTCGCAGCGACAACAAGCGTGAGCCGGACGACGCCTACCTCGCCCTGCGCGAATTCTGGGTGGACTACGCCGGCCTCACTCAGTACCCCGGCGAGCACCTGCGCTTCGGTCGCCAGCGCCTGCGCGAAGACAGCGGCATGTGGCAGGACACCAACATCGAGGCCCTGAACTGGACCTTCGACACCACCCTGCTGCGCGCCCACCTTGGCGCCGCCCAGCGCTTCTCCGACTACCGTACCGACATCACTGACCTGGCGCCGGACGACAAGGACCGCACCCACGTCTTCGGCGACATCTCCACGCAGTGGATGCCCCACCACTGGGTCGGCCTGCGCGTGCACCACGCCGACGACAGCGGCAGCCTGCCGGACCCGGGTGAAACCGTCGAATCGCTGGACAAGCGCTCCACCGGCGACCTCACCTGGGTTGGCATCGAGGCCAACGGCGACGGCTACAACTGGCGCTCGCAGATGCCCATCAACTATTGGGCCAGCGCCACCTGGCTCACCGGTAACCGCGACCGCCTGACCACCGTCCCGGTAAACGGCGAGCGTGTCGCCGCCGGCAAGCAGAGTGGCGATGTGGATGCCTACGGCGCGGACCTGGGCCTGCGCTGGAACATCGACGAGCAGTGGCGCGTCGGTGGCGCCTACGCCCGTGGCAGCGGCGGCGGCAAGAACGGCGAAGACCAGTTCGAACAGACGGGCCTGGAGAGCAACCGCTCCAACTTCACCGGCACCCGGGCCCGCGCACACCGCTTCGGCGAAGCCTTCCGCGGTGAGCTGTCGAACCTTGAGGCCGCCACGCTGTTCGGCTCCTGGCAGCTGCGCGACGACTATGACGCCAGCGTCATCTACAACAAGTTCCGCCGCGTGGACAGCGATTCGGACATCGGCAACAGCGGCATCACCGCGCCGCTGGTCAATGACTCCAAGGACATCGGCCAGGAAGTCGACCTGGTCGTCACCAAGTACTTCAAGCAGGGCCTGCTGCCGGCCTCGATGAGCCAGGCGATCGACGAGCCGTCGGCACTGATCCGCTTCCGCGGCGGCGTGTTCAAGCCCGGCGATGCCTACGGCAGCCACGTCGACTCGACCATGCACCACGCCTTCGTCGATGTGATCTGGCGCTTCTGAGGACTGTAGCGATGAACATCCGTCAGCTACCCGCACTCGCACTCCGCCGCTCCCGGCGCGTAGCCGGGTACCTGGCGGATGACCGCGCGCAAGGAGACATGGCCATGAACCGCCACCCGTTACACGCCCTGCCGCTGACCGCGCTGCTGCTCGGCGGCCTGCTCAGCGCCGGCGCACCGGTCTGGGCGGCGCAGCCCGCGGCCAAGGCCGAGAGCAGTGCCAAGGCCGCCGCGAAAGGCAGCGAAGAGAAAACCGCCGAGGAACATCCCGGCGCCGAGCCCGGCAAGACCCAGACGCTGAAGGAGTCCGGCAACTACACCGTGACCGCCGCGCCCAGCGAACCACTGCACCTGGAACCGCCCAAGCTGCCCGACCTCACCGGCTACACCGCCGAAGCGGTGGAGAAGAAGATCGAGCGCAAGAAGCCCGGCCGGGCCCACATCGAGCGGATGGTCCAGCAGCAGCCGCTGAAGGAATTCACCGGCGGCAAGAACCGTCTCGCCGAGTGGGTGAAGCGCCAGCGCCAGATGCCCCAGGCAATCTTCATCGACGGCGGCTACGTCAACCTTGCCGAACTCGTCGGCAAGCTGCCGAAGACCGCACTGGAGCAGGTCGAACCAGGTGTTTACATCGCCCGCCTGCCCATCGTCGTCAGCCAGGGCGCGACCCTGGAGATCGACGGCAAGGTCAAGGAACTACGCCTGTCCCAGGACCGCGGATCGTTCCTGGTCAACGACGGCAAGCTGTTCGTGCGCGACACCAAGGTCACCGCCTGGAACGAAGCGAAGAAGGAACCCGCGTGGTTCAAGACCCCCAACGAATTCCGCCCCTTCCTGATCTCCTGGGGCGGCGCCGAGGCCTACCTGGTGAACAGCCACTTCGTAAGCTTCGGTTACAACGCTTCCAAGGCCTATGGCATCTCCATCTCGCAGTACAGCCCGGGCATGGACAAGACCATGAAGCGCCCGCGCCCGAAGGGCTGGGTGATCGGCTCGACCTTCGAGGACGCCTGGTACGGCTTCTACTGCTACGAAGCCGACGACCTGGTGGTACGCGGCAATACCTACAAGAACAACATCGTCTACGGCATCGACCCGCATGACCGCTCGCACCGCCTGATCATCGCCGAGAACACCGTCTACGGGACGAAGAAGAAGCACGGCATCATCGTCTCCCGTGAGGTCAACGACAGCTGGATCATCCACAACAAGACCTACGACAACCACCTCTCCGGGATCGTCCTCGACCGTAATTCCGAGCGCAACCTGGTGGCCTACAACGAGGTGTACCGCAACCACTCCGACGGCATCACGCTCTACGAGTCCGGCGACAACCTCATCTACGGCAACCAGGTGCTGGCCAACCTGCGCCACGGCATCCGCATCCGCAACAGCGTGAACATCCGCCTGTACGAGAACCTCGCGGCCGGCAACAAGCTCATCGGCGTCTACGGCCACATCAAGGACCTGACCGACACCGACCGCAACATCGACCTCGACCCCTTCGACACCAAGGTCTCGCTGATCGTGGTCGGCGGCAAGCTGGCCGGCAATGGCTCGGGCCCGCTGTCGGTGGATTCGCCGCTGTCGCTGGAGCTCTACAAGGTGGCCATGCTCGGCCCGACCAAATCTTCCGGCATCAGCTTCAACGGCGTGCTCGGCGAGAAGCAGGACCAGATCCTGGACCTGCTGGTGCGCCAGCAACGCGCGGTGCTGATCGACCCCGTCGAAAGCCAGGCCGAACTGCAAAATTGAGGACCCGACACATGAAACGACTGACCATCAACCTGCTGTGCCTGTCGGGCCTCTCCGCTGCCCTGCTGCTCGCCCACCAGGCCAACGCCGCCGATGCACCGAGCTACACCGCACAACCGGCCGCCGGCCTGTGCCCCACCGCGTCCAACGACGCGGCGTACAACACCAAGTACCTGGGCTTCTTCACCCACCTGGTACCGGCGCAGGAAGACTGGCTGTTCCGCACCACCTACGACCTGCGCACCGACTTCGGCACCAGCGCCGAAGGCTGGCGCGAGCTCAAGCAACTGCGCGACGAACTCAAGCGCAAGGGCATCGACCTGGTCGTGGTCTACCAGCCCACCCGTGGCCTGGTGAACCGCGAGAAGCTCAACCCGCAGGAGAAGGCCAGCTTCAACTACGACCTGGCGAAAAAGAACTACCAGGCGGCCATCGCCCAGTTCCGCAAGGCCGGCATCTACACCCCGGACTTCTCGCCGCTGTTCGACGAGAAGCAGGAGCATCCCTACTACTTCAAGGGCGACCACCACTGGACGCCGTACGGCGCGATGCGCAGCGCGAAGATCGTCGCCGATACCCTGAAGGAAATCCCCGCCTACAACGACATTCCCAAGAAGGAATTCGAAAGCAAGCGCGTAGGCCTGCTGTCCAAGCTCGGCACCTTCCACAAGGCTGCCGCACAACTGTGCGGCAGCAGCTACGCCCCGCAGTACGTCGACCGCTTCGAGACCGAGCCGGTGGGCGATTCGGGCGGCGGCGATCTGTTCGGCGAAGGCGGCGATGCCCAGGTTGCGCTGGTGGGTACGTCCAACAGCGGCCCGGCCTACAACTTCGCCGGCTTCCTGGAGCAGTACGGCAAGGTCGACATCCTCAACAACGCCGTGTCCGGCGGCGGCTTCGACAGCTCCCTGCTGGCCTACATGACCAGCAAGGAATTCCACGACAAGCCGCCGAAGATCCTCATCTGGGAATTCGCCACCCACTACGACATGGCGCAGAAGAGCTTCTACCGCCAGGCCATGCCGCTGGTGGACAACGGCTGCGCCGACGGCAAGCCGGCCATCAGCCGCAAGGTCAAGCTGCACGCGGGCAGCAACGAGGTGCTGCTCAACAGCGGCGCCCTGCCAATCCGCTCGGGCAGCTACACCGCCGACGTCACCTACTCCGACCCCGGCGTGCACGAACTCAAGAACACCATCTGGTACATGAACGGTCGTCGCGAGCAGCTGAAGATCGAGCAGTCCAAGGCCGTGGATACCGGCGGACGCTACGTCTTCGAACTGCGCAACGACGAAGACTGGTCGAACCAGCAGTTCCTCTCCCTGGAGATCGAGGCGCCGGACGACATGCCGGCGGGCCTGGAAGTCGAGGCCAAGCTCTGTCAGACGCCCAAAGCCAAGTCGGCCGACGTGGCCGCAAACTGAAGCGAGGGACAAGCACCATGCCCAGCCTCCACAAGATCAAGACACCCGTTGTCGCCCGCATCGGCCTGACCATCGCGGTGCTCGGCGCGCTGTTCGGCGAGAGCACCACCTACGCCGCCGACCTGATGCCACCGCCGGGCTACTTCTCCGCCGTCGGCGACAAGGGCAGCAAGAAGGACGCGGACAGTTGCCCCACCGCCCCGACGCCCTACACCGGCAGCCTGCAGTTCACCAGCAAGTACAAGGGTTCAGACTCGGCGCGCGCCACCTTCAACGCGGATGCGGACAAGGAGTTCCGCACCCAGATCAAGGACATCACCGACATGGAGCGCGGCGCCACCAAGCTCATCACCCAGTACATGCGCAGCGGCAACAAGGGCGACCTGGACTGCGCGATGAACTGGCTCGATAGCTGGGCGAAGGCCGGCGCGCTGGAAAGCACCGATTTCAACCACACCGGCAAGTCCATGCGCAAATGGGCGCTGGGCAGCCTGTCGTCGTCCTACATGCGCCTGAAATTCTCCAGCAGCCGCCCGCTGGCGGCCTACTCCGAACAATCGAAGGAGATCGAGAACTGGTTCAGCACCCTGGGCAGCCAGGTGGTGCGCGACTGGAGCGACCTGCCGCTGAAGAAGATCAACAACCACTCCTACTGGGCCGCCTGGTCGGTGATGTCCACCGCCGTGGTGACCAACCGCCGCGACCTGTTCGACTGGTCGGTGCAGGAGTTCAAGGTTGCCGCCAACCAGGTGGACAACGACGGCTACCTGCCCAACGAACTCAAGCGCCGCCAGCGTGCGCTGTCGTACCACAACTACTCGCTGCCGCCGCTGACCATGATCGCCGCCTTCGCCCAGGTGAACGGCGTCGACCTGCGCCAGGAAAACAACGGCGCCCTGCAGCGCCTGGCCAACCGCGTCATGCAAGGCGTGGATGACCAGAACGCATTCGACCAGAAAACCGGCAACGACCAGGACATGGCCGACCTGAAGGAGAACAGCAAGTTCGCCTGGCTGGAACCCTACTGCGCGCTCTACAGCTGCGCGCCGAAGACCCAGGACTGGAAGAAGAAGATGGAGCCGTTCAACAGCTTCCGCCTGGGGGGTGAAGTGACCAAGGTTTTCAACCGTCAGGGGGCGGGGAGCTGAGGCCGAAAGGCAAGAGCCCCTCTCCCCCGCCCTCTCCCTGAAGGGAGAGGGAGCTTTCCGAGTGATCGGGAAGTACTGAGTCAGCCGGCATGCACGAAAACAGCAGCCAGCACGAATACCCCCTCTCCCTCTGGGAGAGGGCTGGGGTGAGTGCAAGCCCTCGCTCCGATGCAACAGCTACACCACCCGACCCACGCAACCAAAGACGCGGGCGGGCGCAGCAGATTGAGCACCACATGGGGAGGAATTGGCGGGTTGCCCCGGCCTTTCCTCAAGGCGTCGAACAGACGCCGGAAGGTCCGGAGCGACTCAAGGTTTGAAGCTCCAGAGAGAGACGCGGAATGGTCTTTTCTTCCAACGTGTTCCTGTTCCTGTTCCTGCCGGTCTTCCTCGGCTTGTATTACCTGAGCGGGAACCGCTACCGGAACCTCCTGCTGCTGGTCGCCAGCTACATCTTCTACGCCTGGTGGCGGGTGGACTTCCTCCTGCTGTTCGCCGGCGTCACCGTATTCAACTACTGGATCGGCCTGCGCATCGGCGCCGCCGGCGTACGCACCAAGGTTGCCCAGCGCTGGCTGCTGCTCGGCGTGGTGGTCGACCTCTGCGTGCTGGGCTACTTCAAGTACGCCAACTTCGGCGTGGAGAGCCTCAACGAGATCATCACCTCGTTCGGCATGCAGCCCTTCGTGCTGACCCACATCCTGCTGCCCATCGGCATCAGCTTCTACACCTTCGAATCGATCAGCTACATCATCGATGTGTACCGCGGCGACACCCCGGCCACGCACAACCTGATCGACTTCGCGGCATTCGTGGCGATCTTCCCGCACCTGATCGCCGGCCCGGTGCTGCGCTTCAAGGACCTGGTCGACCAGTTCAACCACCGCACCCACACCGTCGACAAGTTCGCCGAAGGGTGCACCCGCTTCATGCAGGGCTTCGTCAAGAAGGTGTTCATCGCCGACACCCTGGCCGCGGTAGCCGACCACTGCTTCGCCCTGCAGAACCCCACCACGGGTGACGCCTGGCTCGGCGCGCTGGCCTACACCGCGCAGCTGTACTTCGACTTCTCCGGCTACAGCGACATGGCCATCGGCCTGGGCCTGATGATGGGCTTCCGCTTCATGGAGAACTTCAACCAGCCCTATATCAGCCAGTCGATCACCGAGTTCTGGCGGCGCTGGCACATCAGCCTGTCCACCTGGCTGCGCGACTACCTGTACATCAGCCTGGGCGGCAACCGCGGCACCACCTTCCAGACCTACCGCAACCTGATCCTCACCATGCTGCTGGGCGGCCTGTGGCACGGTGCCAACGTCACCTACATCATCTGGGGCGCCTGGCACGGCGTGTGGCTGGCCATCGAGCGCGCCCTGGGGGTGAACGCCGCGCCGCGCGTGCTCCATCCGCTGAAGTGGGCCTTCACCTTCCTACTGGTGATCGTCGGCTGGGTGATCTTCCGCGCCGAGAACCTGCACGTGGCCTGGCGCATGTACGAAGCCATGTTCAGCTTCGGCGACTGGAAGCTCTCCGAGCTCAACCGCGCCAGCCTCACCGGCCTGCAGGTCGGCACCCTGGTGATCGCCTACCTCGTGTTGGCCTTCTTCGGCATCCGCCAGTTCTACAACCAGCCGATGCAGGACAAGGCACCCAAGGCCGCCGCGAAGACTGAACAGGTCAACGCCGACGGTCCGGCCAGCGCCCAGCCGCGTACCCCGGCCATGGCACGGCAGGACCCGGCCGCCATCGCCTATTCGCCCAGCGGCGCCGCCGTCTACCAGCCGCACTGGATGACCCAGCTGCCGATACTGGCCACCCGACTCGCCCTGCTCCTGCTGTTCGCCGCTTCGGTGCTCAAGCTTTCGGCGCAGAGCTACTCGCCGTTCCTCTACTTCCAGTTCTGAGCGAGGCCGGATCATGCAATCGACCACTCAACCCAAGATCAGCAAACCCCTGCAGTACGCCTACATCGCCGCCTTCGGCGGCATGCTGCTGGGCCTGGCCGGCTGGTCGCTGAAGGCTTTCCCGAGCTTCTCCGCCGCCGAAGGCACCACCGTGCTCAACGGCAAGCTGGCCCACGCTTTCGAAGGCCACTACGACGACGAATTCCCCATCAAGCGCCTGGGCACCAACCTCTGGGCCGCGCTGGACTACACCGTTTTTGACGAGGGCCGCCCCGGCGTGGTGATCGGCAAGGACGGCTGGCTGTTCACCGATGAAGAGTTCAAGCCCGCGCCGACCCAGCAGCAGCTGGACGACAACTGGGCGCTGGTGCGCGGTGTGCAGCAGGAGCTGGAACGCCGCGGCGTGAAGCTGGTGCTGGCAATCATCCCGGCCAAGACACGCCTGTATCCCGAGTTCGTCGGCAAGGAGCAACCGGCCACCCTGCACGCCTCGCTCTACACCGACTTCCTGCAGCGTGCCCGCCAGGCCGGCATGGCCGCGCCCGAGCTGCTGGGGACGCTGGAGAAAGCCAAGGACAACGGCCAGGTGTTCCTGCGTACCGACACCCACTGGACCCCGCTGGGCGCCGAAGCCGTGGCCCAGCGCCTGGGTGAAAGCATCCGCCAGGGCCAGGGCGCCGACCTGCCGACCCAAACCTTCGTCACCGAAGCCGGCAAGAGCGGCGCGCACAAGGGCGACCTGCTCACCTTCCTGCCGCTGGACCCGCTGTTCACCGACCTACTGCCGCCCGAAGACCAGCTGGAACAGCGCCAGACCCATCCGGCCGACGACGCCACGGCGGCATCCGAAGGTGGCGGCGACCTGTTCGGCGACAGCGCCCAGCCGCAGATCGCCCTGGTCGGCACCAGCTACAGCGCCAACCCGCGCTGGAACTTCGCTGGCGCGCTGAAGCAGGCGCTGTCGGCGGACGTCATCAACTACGCCAAGGAGGGCAAGGGCCCCCTGGAACCGATGCTCGAACTGCTGCAGGACGAAGGCTTCAAGAAAGCCCCGGCCAAGCTGCTGGTCTGGGAATTCCCCGAACGCTACCTGCCGATGCACAGCGACCTCAGCCAGTTCAACCAGGACTGGCTGGCGCAACTGCGTGCGGACGGTAACCGCGACGAACGCCTGGCTTCCAACCAGGCCGCTCACTGACCCGAACACCCACGGCGCACCAAGCGCTGGAACTGGGCACCTCTTGTGCCCCCCAAGAGAGAAAGACGGAGGTACACCCCATGAACCGACTGAGCATTCGCACCCTGAAGTCGTCCGCCCTCGCCCTCGCCCTGGGCGCCGCTTCCTTCGGCGCCTTCGCCGGCGGTGAAGGCGCGCTCTACGGCCCGCAGGCACCCAAGGGCTCCACCTTCGTGCGGGCTTACAACGCCGGCAGCTCGGAGCTGTCCGTCAGCGTCGGCAACGCCACCCTCAACGACATCTCGCCGCTGGGCTCCAGCGACTTCAAGTTCCTCCCGCCGGGCAACTACACCGCCAAGGTCGGCTCCCAGAGCCTGCCGGTGAAGCTTGATCCGGACGCCTACTACACCCTCGTCAGCCAGCCCGGCGGCCAGCCGCGCCTGGTGCCCGAGCCGCCGTTCAAGAACAAGCAGAAGGCCCTGGTTCGCGTGCAGAACCTCAGCGGCAAGGCCCTCACCCTGAAGACCGCCGATGGCAAGACCGAAGTGGTCAGCAACGTCGCCCCGCAAAGCCACGGCGACCGCGAGATCAACCCGGTGAAAGTCAACCTCGCCCTGTTCGACGGCGCCAAGAAAGTCAGCGACCTCAAGCCCGTCACCCTCGAGCGCGGCGAAGTGGTCTGCCTCTACGTCACCGGTGACAGCAAGCTGAACCCGGTGTGGGTGAAGCGTCCGGTGAAGGCGGACTGAGTAGGTCGGCGATGACGTGCCAACGCGTACCACTCGCCCTCTCCCTAACCCTGGCTGCGCGCCCCGCTCCGAAGGGAGAGGGGACTGGATTGGCGCAGGTGGAAACCATGGCATCAGTCGGCACGAACAACTCCCTCTCCCTTCAGGGAGAGGGCTGGGGAGAGGGTGCTAGACCCCGCTCCCAAACAACGATGCAAAACAACAAGACCGGCCCCACACCGGCAGCAAGACCCGTGCGCCGCAGCGACGGCAAGCACTGGAGAGGTCACCCAAACCGCAGGCCGGCCCACACGATGTGGTCCGGCAGACAGAACGCAAACGCTTAAGGAGAAACCCGATGATTCCAGTAATTCTTTCCGGTGGCAGCGGCTCGCGACTCTGGCCTCTTTCGCGCAAACAGTATCCCAAGCAGTTCCTGGCCCTGACCGGTGAACACACCCTGTTCCAGCAGACCCTCTCGCGCCTGGTGTTCGAAGGGATGGAGCCGCCGGTGGTGGTCAGCAACCAGGAGCACCGCTTCATCGTCCAGGAGCAACTCGAAGCGCTGGACCTCAAGACCCAATCGATCCTGCTCGAACCCTTCGGCCGCAATACCGCGCCGGCGGTCGCCATCGCCGCCATGAAGCTCATGGCCGAGGGCCGCGACGAGCTGCTGCTGATCCTCCCGGCCGACCACGTGATCGAAGACCAGCGGGCCTTCCAGCGCGCCCTGGCGCTGGCCACCAACGCCGCCGAAAAGGGCGAGATGGTGCTCTTCGGCGTCCCCGCCAATCGCCCGGAAACCGGCTACGGCTACATCAAGGCCGGTGACGAGCGCGGCCTGCCGGACGGCGTTATCCGCGTCGAGCGCTTCATCGAAAAACCCGACGAAACCCGCGCCCAGCAGTTCGTCGAGGACGGCGGCTACTTCTGGAACAGCGGCATGTTCCTGTTCCGCGCCAGCCGCTTCCTGGAGGAGCTGAAGAAGCACGACGCCGACATCTACGACACCTGCCTGCTGGCCCTGGAGCGCAGCCAGCACGACGGCGACCTGATCAGCATCGACGCCGCCACCTTCGAATGCTGCCCGGACAACTCCATCGACTACGCCGTGATGGAAAAGACCCGCCGCGCCTGCGTGGTGCCGCTGTCCGCCGGCTGGAACGACGTCGGCAGCTGGTCGTCGATCTGGGAAGTGCATGACAAGGACGACGACGGCAACGTCACCATGGGCGACGTGATGGTCCACGACAGCCACAACTGCCTGGTGCACGGCAACGGCAAGCTGGTGTCGGTGATCGGCCTGGAAGACATCGTGGTCGTCGAGACCAAGGACGCCATGATGATCGCCCACAAGGACCGCGTGCAGGACGTCAAGAAGGTGGTCAACCAGCTCGACGCCGCCGGCCGCAGCGAGACCCAGAACCACTGCCAGGTCTACCGTCCCTGGGGCTCCTACGACTCGGTGGACATGGGCGGCCGCTTCCAGGTCAAACACATCTCGGTCAAGCCGGGCGCGCGCCTGTCACTGCAGATGCACCACCACCGCGCCGAGCACTGGATCGTCGTGTCCGGCACCGCCCAGGTGACCTGCGACGACAAGACCTTCCTGCTGACCGAAAACCAGTCCACCTACATCCCGATCGCCTCGGTCCACCGCCTCGCCAACCCCGGCAAGATCCCGCTGGAAATCATCGAAGTGCAATCGGGCAGCTACCTGGGAGAGGACGACATCGAGCGTCTGGAAGACGTCTACGGCCGTACCACCGAGAACGTCGAAGTACAGGCGGTGGTTCGCTGAGCTGAGGGTCACTGGACCTGGCGCTTTCCCCCATCGGCGCCGACGCCCCCGCACCTCATGGTGCGGGGGCTTTTTTATGGGTGGCGTTGGCCAACGGCATAACTGCCTTCCCCGCCCGTGCCCCTCCGGCGGCGGGTTTGCGTCGTGCCCCATGCGGGGCAAACAATCCTGCCATTTCCTACGCAGCCATGGGCTTCTACGCCAACTATCCCGGCGAATTCGGATATCGGGGTAGAAATGGCGAGTCAATACTGGGCGGCTTTCCCACTCTATCGACATCCGGAGAACAACCCATGGGACAGATCGTCCTCATCGCCGCCAAAGAAGACTCAGCCACTCGCATGAT
The DNA here is from genome assembly GCF_001672555.2 of Pseudomonas sp. AU11447. NCBI lineage: Bacteria > Pseudomonadati > Pseudomonadota > Gammaproteobacteria > Pseudomonadales > Pseudomonadaceae > Pseudomonas > Pseudomonas sp. AU11447. The sequence goes on from NZ_LZDG02000060.1 coordinate 43,942, forward strand.
CGTCGAGGGTGGCGGTGGCGTGAAAGTAGAGCGGGGCACCCGATACATTTTCAGAACCGCTGCCGCCAGTACCCTGGTCGATCCCATCGAGGTAAAGCGCGAAGGCCAGGACCTGCTGGTCTTCCTCAAGGACGACAGCACGCCCGAGCTGACCCTTCTGGGCTACTTCGACCCCGGCATGAATGCGCAGCTCTACGGCCTCGATGACGACGGCCAGCCACGTGCCTATATACCTGCCGATGGTGGAGCCATCAGCGGCCACCTGACACTGCTGGACGGAGAGTCGACGCACATCGCCCTGAACGGTCCCGTCCTGAGCGATACCCCGGTTATCACCGCATCACAGGACTACAGCGCCGGGTTCATCACCTGGCCGATCCTCGCCGGTGCGGGCGCGCTGGGCGTGCTGGCCACCTCGCTGCACTCCTCGGGCGGTTCGGGCCACTCGGGAAACGACACGGCTGCAGCGCCACAGGTGGCCATTACCCGGCTGGTCAGCGACTCCGGCACTGACGCCGGCGATATCGTGCCCAATGGCGCCACCAGCGACACCACCCCGGAAATCCGCGGCACCGGAACGGTCAACGCCACCATCACCCTCCATGACGGTGCGGACACTCTTGGCACCACCGTAGTCCWGCCCGACGGCACCTGGAGCTTCACCCCCRCACAAGCGCTGACGCTGGACACCCACAGCATTACCGCCACCGCCACGAACGCCGACGGCCACTCCAGCCAGTCAACCGCTGCCTTCGTGATCGTCATCATCGATGCGCCAATCGTCGAGCCGCTCCCGGACGAAGCCCCCCAGGTCGCCATCAGCCGGCTGCTCAATGACGTCTATCCCCTGCAAGGGGACATCGAACCTGATGGTACGACCCCTGATACCCACCCGGAGATCATCGGCACCGGCACGGTCAATGCCACCATCACCCTCCATGAAGGTGCGGACACTCTTGGCACCACCGTAGTCCAGCCCGACGGCACCTGGAG
>NZ_LZDG02000061.1:0-354 GCF_001672555.2 Pseudomonas sp. AU11447
CAGACGTTCGCCGGCGCGGTTGGCGATCTCCACGCTTTCCAGGCTGTAGCGCTGGCTCTCGGTCATGGTGTCCACGGCTTCGCGGGCGCCGACCTGCAGCTCTTCGATCATCTTCTGAATCTGCTGGGCTGACTCCTGCGCGCGGTGGGCGAGGTTGCGCACTTCGTCGGCGACCACGGCGAAGCCACGGCCGGCTTCCCCGGCGCGGGCGGCCTCGATGGCGGCGTTGAGGGCCAGCAGGTTGGTCTGCTCGGAGATGCCTTTGATCACTTCGAGAATCTGCCCGATGTTTACCGTGCGGCTGTTCAGCGCCTCGATGTTGGCGCAGGCCGAACTGATCTTGTCCGACAGCTG